>NZ_JBIRJC010000017.1:0-79664 GCF_044329365.1 Kitasatospora sp. NPDC017646
CGGTCAGGCCCCCACCCTGCGCATACCGCATGTCAACGGCATACCGCAGGGATCACTACCTGTCACTACCCGACAACAGCATGAAATCCTCAGTAATCGCCGCGCGGCTGGGCACCGGCCCGGCCGACGTGCGCTGGCGGCAGGGGGCGGCACGGCAAGCCGGAGCCGCTCGGGGCGGGCGGCCGGCGGGTGAGCTGGTCGGCCTCGGACGCCCTGGTGGTGCTGGCCCTCGCCGAGGGCCGGTCGGTCGGCGTCGACGTGGGGCGGCTGGGCGACGCCCGGCTGGCCGAGCGGATGGCCGCCCGGTGGTTCCCCTTCGAGGAGGCGCGCTTCGCCGCGGAGGCGGCCGAACCCGCCGGGCGTTCGGCGCGCTTCACCGCGCTGTGGTGCCGCCGCGAGGCCTGCGTGAAGGCGTACGGCGGACGGTTGGCCCAGGCGCCGGGGGTGTCCGCGGCGGGCCCCCCCCGTTGCTGCTGGCCGGCCCGGGCCCGCTCGGAGCCGGTCCGGTGGGGCTGCGCGACGTGCCCGTCCCAGGGCCGTACCGGGCCGCGGTCGTCACCCTCGGAGCTACCCCCGAGTGATGTCAAACTTCTTTACTGGCAAGTAAGTTGATGGAGCATCAAGAAATGGACGATCACCGTCGACCGCTGGTAGCGTCCGGCCGTACCCCAGCTCCTCCGCTCCCCCGCTGAGCCCTTCCCGGCGAGCCGAAAGGCGCGTACGACGTGACTGCGAACAACGCTGCACCGCACGACGCGGTACCGCACGGCCCGACCCGGACCGGTCGGCAGGTCACCGTCCGCTTCGCCGCGACGACCGGAGGCTCCGGCCCGCTCACCCGCGGCCAGGACGACATGATCCGGTGCATCCGGCGCGATGCCCCCGAGCAGACCAACAAGGAGTCCGTCTGGCCCGTCCCGCCCGGGGCCTCGCTCGCCGCCGGCCTGCACGCGCTGCGCGGCCTGGTCGAGCGGCACGAGTCGCTGCGGACCTCCTTCCCGCCCGGCTTCGGCGCGGACGGCTTCCCGGACAGCCAGGTGGTGCACGGTGACGGCCGGTTCGCCGTCACCGTGATCGAGGCCGGTGGCCTGGACGATCGCGAACTCGACGCCCTGGCCCATGAGGTGGGCCGTGCCGGCGTCGCCGTCCCGGTGGAGCTGACGTCTGTCCCGCGGATCCGCTTCACCCTGCTCGCCGACGGACCGGACCTGCTCCGGCTGGTCGCCGTGGTGTGCCACGCGGGCGCGGACGGCGTGGCCACCGCCCTGCTCGTCCAGGACTGGTACGCGCTCGCCGCCGGGAAGGACCTGCCGCCCGTCACCGCTCCGACCCCGATCCAGGTCGCCGCCGCTGAGCGAGCCCGCAGGGCCGCACCGAGGTGACCGGAGCCATGCGGCACTGGGCCCGGATGCTGGCCACCGGTCCGCAGACCGTGTTCGCCGACTTCCGGATCACCGGTCCGCCGAACGAGGCCGGCGCGGTGCTGGTCCGCTCCCACGGCGCGGCCGCCGACCTCGCAGCGGTCTGCCGGCGCACCGTCGCGAGCGCCTCCGTCGTCCTGCTCGCCGCCCTCACCTGAACGTGTGACGGCCGGGCCGCCGGGGTGCGCTCACTCCAACGGGTCCACGGGCGCGTCCCCCCTGTCCGTCTCGCCGAACGCCCGCGGCAGCTCCCACGAACACGCCGCCGTGGCCCCGGAGGTGAGCCCCCACGGGCTCGGCACCTCCTGAGCCTGCTCGTCGCCGTCCCCGCCCTGCGACGGCAGGCGGTCGATCACCGCGACCAGCGCGGGCGGCAGCAGCGGCGCCATCCCCCGGTGCACCCGGGAGAGGACGTCGCGCCGGACGTCCTCCGCTAGCAGTGGGCGGCTCATCCGCAACGACCGCGGCGCGGGCGGGCGTTCGGCCGTCGACAGCTGCTCCGACCAGGCCCGCCAGTAGTCCGCGTCGTCGGTCTCGCCGAGCTTCAGATGGTGCAGGTGGAGGCAGTACGCGGCCGTGCCGCTGCCCGAGCCGGCCGCGAAGCGCCACCAGAACTCGGCACCCTCCTCCTTTCCGGTGGCGTACAGCAGCGCGCCGAACACCTCGGCCCCCTCCGGCTGGATCCGGCGCGCGTTGACCAGCAGGTCCAGCCCCCGGGAGGCGCACGGCGCGCCCAGCACCAGGACGGTCACCAGGCCCAGTTCGAAGGCGGCCTGCTCCTGCTCCGAGGGCAGGTGGGTCGGGGCTGCGGTGAGCCGCGCCTGCCGTAGGGCCGCGATCCGCTCGGCGTGGGCGCGTTCGCGCCGTGGCACGCGGAACACCGTGCGCTCCCCGCCGCTCGTGCATGCCCCGCCGTCCGGCTCGACCTCCCGGCCGGTCGTCACGACGCGCCCTCGCGGTCCGGCAGTTCGCCCACCCCGAGCCGGCGCGCCAGCCGCTCCCGGGCGTGCCGCAGGTTGGAGTGCACCGTCGCCACCGGCCGTCCCAGGTAGGCCGCGATCACCCTGGCGTGCAGGCCCAGCAGGTAGCGCAGGATCACCACGTCCCGCTGCCGGTCCGGCAGTTCCAGGATCGCCGCGTACAGCCGCACCTCGTCCGCCTCGCTGTGCAGCAGCCCGTCGGCGACCTGCTTGAACGCCCCGATCACGGCCGCGAAGGTGACCGCCTCCACCTCGACCGGCTCGTCCGCGGTCACCCAGTCCCCGACGTGCCGGTTCGCCAACCGCCAGGCGTACGCGGCCGGTTCCGCGAAGCGCAGCACCTGCGGCCAGCAGCGGGCCAGGTCGGCCTTGACCGCCTCGACCACCAGTAGGGCGTCGGACCGGCTCCCTGTCCGGGTCAACGCGAGCGCGTGCCAGGCGGGTTCATGGGTCTCGCAGAACGCGGCGTAGGTGAGGTCCGGACGCAGGGCCTCCACCAGCACCGCCGTCCGCTCCGCCCCGGTCGTGCGGGCGCCCTCCACCGCCGTCCCTCCGCGGTGCCCGCGCCCGGGGACACTCCTGTCGATCGTCATCGAGCCTGCTTTCCGTGGCCTCGGCTGCTCGTCGGACCACCCGAGGGTCGGGCTGTCCACGCCCATCCTCATTCCCCCGGGCCCGTCACTCCAGGCTGTGCACCGAATACAGATCGTCATCCCATGTGATCGCTCGACGGGCTGATCCCCCGGCGGGACGAGTGCCCCCCGGATACCGTGGGCACCCATCGGACCGTGTCCGCAATGCCGAGGGGAAGCCGGATGAGCCGCTACGACGGGGTCGACCTACAGCTGAACGTGCCGCACTCGGCCCGGATGTACGACTACTTCCTCGGTGGTTTCACCAACTTCGCCGCCGACCGCGAGGCCGCCGGCCACGTCCTCGCCTCCGCCTCCTGGGTGCGCGACGCCGCCTGCGCCAACCGCGCCTTCATGCGCCGCTCGACCCGCGTCCTCGCCCGGGCCGGCATCGACCAGTTCCTGGACATCGGCACCGGCATCCCCACCTCGCCCAACCTCCACGAGGTCGCGCAGGGCATCCGGTCCCGCGCCCGGGTCGTCTACGTCGACAACGACCCGATCGTGCTCACCCACGCCCAGGCCCTGCTCACCAGCACCCCCGAGGGCCGCACCGCCTACGTCGAAGCCGATGTCACCGATTCCGCAGGCCTGCTCGCCGAACCCGGCCTGCGCGAGACCATCGACTTCACCCGCCCGGTCGCGCTCTCCCTCAACGCCCTGCTCCACTTCGTCCCCGACGCCAGCGGCGTGTACGAGCTCGTCGACCGGCTCAAGTCCGCGCTCGTCCCGGGCAGTGCCCTGGTGATGACCCACATCACGCCCGACTTCGCCCCCGAGGAGGTCGGCCGCATCGTCGGCGTCTACGAGGCCGCCGGCACCGCCCTCCAGGCCCGCACCCGGGCCGAGGTCACCCGCTTCTTCGACGGCTGGGCCCTCCTCGACCCCGGCGTCGTCCCCCTCCCGCACTGGCGGCCCGATCCCGACGATCCGCCCGTCCCCGCCGCCGATGCCGCAGGCTACGCGGGGGTGGCCCTCCGCTCCTGACCTCCCGTCCCACCCGCGCACGGCCCCCCGCCGCCCTCGCCCCTCCCGTCCCACCCGCGCACGGCCCCCCGCCGGCCTCACCCCTCCCGTCCCACCCGCGCACGGCCGTCCCACTCGTGCGCCCCGACCACCCCCGGCCCACCCGGCACCCTCGCCGTCCCGGGCCCAGACTGGTGGTGGATCGCCGCCGCCCCGCGAGGGAGACGCATGCTGCTGGGACTCACCACCGCGCTGGTCGCCACCGTCTGCTTCGGCTTCGGGGCGGTGTCCCAGGCGCGCGGGGCGCGGTCGACGCCGCGTGCGGACCGGGTGGGGGCGGGGCTGCTGGCCGCGCTGCTGCGGTCCTGGCAGTTCATCCTCGGCACCGTCCTCGACATCCTCGGCTTCGTGCTGAGCATCGTCGCCCTGCGCAGCCTCCCGCTGTTCCTCGTGCAGGCCGTCACCAACGCCAGCCTCGCCGTCACCGCGTTGGCCGCCGTCTGGCTGCTGGGCGCGCGGCTGCGCCGGGGCGACGTCGTGGGCGTCCTCGCGGTGGTCGTCGGCCTCAGCCTGCTGGCGCTGGGTTCCGGCAAGGAGGGCCGGGAGTACGCTCCGGCGGCCTTCCACTGGGCGCTGCTCGCCACCACCGTTGCGATGCTGCCGGCCACGCTGGTGCTGGTCCGCCGGACGGGCGGCGCCGTCGCGGCCGGTCTGGGCCTGCTGGCGGGCGTGGGCTTCGGCATCACCAGCCTGGCGGTGCGGGTCCTGGACGCGTCCGGCCCCACCGCCGTGCTCACCGACCCGGCCGCCTATGCCCTGGCGCTCGGCGGGCTGGGCGGCTACCTGGCGTACGCCCTCGCCCTCCAGCGGGGCACGGTGACGGCCGCGACCGCCGCCGGGACGGTGGCCGAGACCTTCGGTCCCGCCCTGGTGGGGGTGGTCTCACTGGGGGATTCCGCGCGCCCCGGTTTCGCCTGGTGCGCCCTGACGGGCTTCGCGGTCGCGGTGGGCGGAACGTTCCTGCTCTCCCGGTTCGGTGAACTGGAGGGTGAGTCCGCCGAACTGTCGGTCCCGAATCCGGATGCCGGGGCCCAGCGCGGACGCCAGGGCCGGGCCCGCCCCGGTAGCCCGGACGGCTCTGCCGTGCGAAGGTGACTTGCCGGACGAATCGGACGGCAGGACGCCCCACGGAGCGGCAGGTGAGCGATGGCGGAGGACGTCACGGTGTCTGAGGGAGCCCAGGCCCGGACCCGGCGGTCGGCGACGGCCGGCCGCCCTGTCGTGCTGATCACCGGCGCCTCCTCGGGCATCGGCCTCGCCACCGCCACCCGGCTGGCCGACGCGGGCTGGCAGACTCTGCTCTCCGGCACCGACCGCGCCCGCCTCGACGCCCTCGCCGAACGCACCGGCGGAAGCGCCCTGCCCGAGGACCTGAGCAAACCGGACGGCCCGGCCCGCCTCGCCGAGGCCGCGCTCGCCACCGCCGGCCGGGTGGACGCACTGGTCGCCAGCGCCGGTCTCGGCTGGCGCGGCCCGTTCGCCGAGACCCCCTCCGACACCCTCGACCGGATGATCGAGGTCAACCTCGCCGCCCCGCTGCGCCTGGTCCGCCTGCTGCTGCCCGGCATGCTGGAGCGCCGCCGCGGCCGGATCGTGCTGCTCGGTTCGATGGCCGGCCAGGTCGGCGTGCGCGAGGAGTCCGGTTACTCGGCCACCAAGGGCGGCCTGGCGATGTTCGCCGAGAGCCTCTGGTACGAACTGCGCGGGACCGGGGTCGGAGTGCGGCTCGTCCTGCCCGGCGCGGTGGACACCCCGTTCTTCGACCGACGCGGCACCCCCTACCAGCGCGAACGCCCGCGCCCGGTGTCGGCCGAGCGGGTCGCGGCCACCGTGGTCGCCACCATGACCACCGGGCGGGACCGGCTGTACGTCCCGCACTGGCTCGGCTTCCCGGCCCGGATCCACGGGGTCGCGCCCGGCCTGTTCCGCCGGATGGCCTCCCGCTTCGGATGAGCCCCCGCACGCGCCGGGCGCGGCCCCGGCCCGCTCCCGCCCTCGTGCTCGCCCTCGCGGCCGGCGTCGAATTCCTGCACCTGGCCCCGTCGGCGGTCCGACTTCCGCCGCTGCGCAGCACCCTGGCCCGCCGCACCGCCGGCTACGGCACCGCCCCGGGCCACCTCGCCCTCACCTTCGACGACGGCCCCGACCCGCGCAGCACCCCGTACGTCCTGGACGCCCTCGACGAACTCGGCGCCCGCGCCACCTTCTTCCTGCTCGGCGCGATGCTGGAGCGCGCCCCGGCGCTCGGGCGCGAACTGGTGCTGCGCGGCCACGAGGTCGCCGTGCACGGCTGGCACCACCGGCGGCAGTGGTACCCGGCCCCGGCCCGCGACCTGCGCGAACTGCGCCGCGCCGCCGAGGCGGTGACCGACCTGTGCGGCGCCCACCCGCACTGGTACCGCCCGCCGTACGGCGTGCTCACCGCCGGCCCGGCGCTGGCCGCCCGCCGCCTGGGCCTGCGCAGCGTGCTGTGGACCGCCTGGGGCCGCGACTGGACGGCCGAGGCCACCGGCGCCTCCGTCTACGCGACCGCCCGCCCCGGACTCACCCCCGGCGCCACCCTCCTCCTGCACGACTCCGACTGCACCTCCGCCCCCGACGCCTGGCGGGCCACCCTCGCCGCCCTCCCGCTGATCGCCGCCCACTGCCGCGCCCGCGCCCTCACCCTCGGCCCGCTGCGCGACCACGCCGTGCCGCCCGTCCCCTGCGGCGCACGCTCGTCGCGGCCTTGGCTCGACCTCGAGTCGACTTGAGGCGTGAAGGCGATCGGCATGACCGTGGAGGCCTTCACCGAGATCACCGACGAGATCACCGACGAGATCACCGACGAGACCCGTGGACGAACCGACCGAGGCCCGGCCCCGACGCCGTCCTCGCCCTCTTCCGCCCCGACTCGCCGTGGGGGTGACTCCGAGGGCACTCCGCTGTACGTGATGTCGCGCGACGAGTAGGGGCGCTGGCTGCTGCACGTCGGCCAGAACACCACGGTGCAGGCGGGGTAGGGGGCCCGGTCACCCCAGCCCGACCCGCTCCAGCGCCGCCCCGAAGCCCTTCTGCCAGGCCTCCGGGGTGGCCGCGGGCGACGGCTCGGGTTCCGGGCGGCCGAGGGCGGCGAGCGCGTTGCGGACCACCTCGGCGGGGCGCGCGGTGGCGACGTCGGCGTGGCCGAGTTCCAGCTCGTGCTGGAGGTTGTCCCGGCCGTGGCCCTGGACGACGTCGAGCAGCAGGAGTCGCCGACCGAGTGCCCGGGCCTCGCTGCAGGTGTCGCCGGAGCTGGTGACGACCAGGTCGGCGGCGGCCATCAGGGCCGGGATCCGGTCGGAGTAGCCGAAGGCGTGCAGGCGCGGCTCCCCGCGGGCGGCCGCCCGCAGCCGCCGTTCCAGCTCCCGGTTGCGCCCGGCCACGGCGAGCACGTGCGGCCCGGCGGCGGCCAGCGAGGCGGCGGTGCGGGCGATCGGCCCGAGCCCCCAGGCACCGGACATCAGCAGCACGCACTCGGCGTCGGGCGGCACGCCGAGCTCGGCCCGGGCCTCGGCCCGGCCCGGCGGGCGGTAGAACGGCTGGCGCAGCGGCACGGGCAGCACGATGACGTCGGCGTCCGGCCGGTAGCGGCGCACGGCGCAGGCGGCGACCTCGGAGGTGACCAGGAACAGGTCGGTGCCCTCCTGCACCCAGAGCCGGTGCGGCGTCACGTCGGTGCAGAACACGAGGTGCCGGAAGTCCCGCCGCGGCAGCCGGTTGACCGCCGAGGCGGCGGTGGCGAACACCGATACCACCAGCTGCGGCCGCTGCGCCGCGACCAGCTCGCTCAGCGCCGGGACGAGCCGGGTGCGGGCGGCGGCGTCGGCGAGCAGCGCGATCCGGGCGCCGGGGCGCAGCGCCGAGAAGTGGAAGGCGTCGTAGACGCCGGGCAGGCCGAGCAGCCGCCGGAAGACGGCCTCGCCGGCGGCGCCCGAGCGCTGCCCGAGCAGGGACATGGCGTCCACCGTGCCGGTGGTCCAGCCGCGCTCGCGCAGGGTGTCGGCGCAGGCCAGGGCCATCACGTCGTGGCCCTGGCCGAGCGAGCCGGAGACCAGCAGTGCGTGCGGCATCGGGCGCGCCCCGGTCAGCCGGCGGCCGTCGGGGCGGCGGCGGTGGCCCGGTACCAGTCGGCGTAGCGGCGCACGCCGTCGGTGAAGTTGGTCCGCGGCGACCAGCCGAGCAGCCGTTTGGCCTGGGCGGAGGAGATCCGCCGCCCGGTGTAGTCGGCCTTGCGCCCTTCGATGTGCTCGATGCTGACCGGGCCGAACAGCTGGTCGACGGTGTCGGCGATGTCGCGCACCGAGACGGCCGTGGAGCCCTCCAGGGCGAAGGTCTGGTCCTCCGCGGCAGGTGACAGGGCCCGGACGTGGGCGTCGGCGAGGTCCTCGACGTAGACGAAGTTGCGGCTCTGCCGGCCGTCCCCGGCGATGGTGATCGGCCGCCCGGCGAGCGCCGCCTGGACGAACCGGGCGACGACCAGTTCGTCGCGCATCCGCGGACCGTACGGGATGCCGAACCGCAGGATGGTGAAATGCTGCCCGTACAGCTCGCGGTAACTGTGCACCAGCATCTCGGAGGCCAGTTTGGTGGCCACGTACAGGTGCCCGCTGCGTTCCAGTTCGATCGGGACGTGTTCGTCCAGCTCCTGTTCCCCGCCGTCGGGCTGCCCCTCGGTGGGGGCGGCGCCGTAGACCCACACGGTGCTCGCCAGCACGGTGCGGCTCAGCCCGCTGCGCCGGGCGGCCTCCAGGACGGCCTCGGTGCCGTCGATGTTGGCCCGCACGGCCCGGACCGGGTCGGCGGAGACCTGTTCGACGTCGGCCATCGCGGCCAGGTGGTAGACGACCTCTCTGCCGGCCAGCGCGGAGGTCAGCGCCGGCAGGTCGAGGATGTCGATCCGGGCGTGTTCGGCGTCGGGGTTGAGGAACTTGTCGGTGGTGTCCACGGCGAGGACCTCGTGGCCGGCCGCGATCAGGTGGTCCACGACGTGTGAGCCGATGAACCCGCAGCCCCCGGTGACGGCTATCCGCACGGTCTTGCTCCCTTCGCTCCGCTACCCGGCCAGCCGCCGGTGCACGGCCGAGACGGCCTCGATCACCTGCTCGGTCTCGTCCTCGGTCATGTCGGAGTGCACCGGCAGGCAGACCTGTCGGGCGCAGACGTCCTCGGCCACCGGCAGCGGCCCGCGCCGGTACGGGGAGAGGACCGGCTGCAGGTGCAGCGGCAGGTCGTAGACCTCGCCGGACAGCCGCACCCCGTACTCCTCGGCGACGGCACGCTTGAAGGCGGCGCGCTCCACGCCGGGCGGCAGCAGCGCCACGTACTTGTAGTAGTTCCCGCGGCTGCCGGGCGGTTCGAGCACCGGCTCCATCCCGTCCAGTGCGGTCAGCGCCGAGTCGTAGCGGCGGGCGACGGCCCGACGGGTCTCGATGAACTCCTTGAGCCGACGCAGGTGCACCGCCCCGACGGCCGCGTGCAGCTCGCTCATCCGCCAGGAGTAGCCGAGCCGGACGTGGTGGTTGGTGCTGAAGGAGCCCTTGCCCTGGTCACGGTAGACCCGGGCCTCGTCGCGCAGCTCCGGCGACTCGGTGAGGATCATGCCGCCCTCGCCGCTGGTGGTGACCTTGGTCGGGTAGAAGGAGAAGGTTCCGGCCAGGCCGAAGGTCCCGGCGGCGCGCCCGTCGTGGCTGCTGCCGTGGGCGTGCGCGGCGTCCTCGACCAGCGGGACGCCGTGTCGGTCGCAGAGCGCGCGCAGGGCGTCCACGCGCGGGGTGACCAGTCCGCCGATGTGGACCAGTACGACGGCCGCGGTGTCCGGGGTGAGGGCCGCCGCGAGGGTCTCGGGGGAGAGCGCCAGGGTGGCCGGGTCGACGTCCGCGAACACCGGACGGCCGCCGGCGTGGACCACCGCGCCGGCCGTCGCGTAGAAGGTGACGGCGGGAACGACCACGTCGCGGCCGCGGACGTCGACCGTGCGCAGGACCATCTCCAGCGCCGCCGTGCCGCTGCTCACCGCGACGGCGTGCGAGGCGCCGTGCTCGGCGGCGAAGGCCTGCTCGAAGCGCTCGGTCCACGGGCCGAGGGTCAGGGCGCCGGTGGTGAGCATCTCGGTCACCGCGTCGGCGACGGCGGCTCGGTCGTTCTCGTCGAACACGATGCGGGCGGCTGGAACGCCCATGGGCACCTCCGGCGGCGGGCTGGGATCAGCACCGATCGGGACGGGTCAGCCCGAACCAGGTGGAAACGGTCGGGCCAGAGGCCCATCACGCTACTTCGCCCAGGCGGTCACGGCCCGTCGTCACCTCCGCCCGGGTGACCCGCCACTGCTCCCGCCGCAGGCCACCGGGCCGCTCCCGGCTGCTCCCGGCGCAGGGCGTGCGCTCCGCCGTACGGGGGAGGGCCGTACTGCGTCCGCAGTACGCAAACTGCCTGCGCAGAGACGACGACGGAGCAGCGGCCGGCGATCAAGGATTGGCCATGCTGCGAGCGGACCGCCTTCGTGGACCCGCACCCGCACCCGTCCCCGTCCGCTTCTGCTTCCCGATCCGAAGGAGTCCGCTCTCCCGTGGCAACGTTCCTCTACCGCCTGGGCCGATGGGCCTTCGCGCGGCGCCGGCTGGTGGCCCTCCTGTGGGTCGCCGTGCTGGCAGTCGGCGGAGTCCTGGCGGCCAAGGCGCCCGCCGCACCCGACGACGGCTTCTCGATGCCCGGGACGGAGGCGCAGAAGGCCTTCGACCTGATGAACGAGCGCTTCCCCGGCGGCCACGCCGACGGTGCCTCGGCCCGCCTGGTATTCGTCGCGCCCTCGGGCCAGAAGATCACCGCGGGGCCCAACCAGCAGATCGTGGAGAAGACGGTCGGCGAGCTCGTCCACGGCGAGCAGGTCACCAGCGCGGTGGACCCGTTCAAGATGAAGGGCGCCGTCTCCAAGGACGAGACGACGGCCTACGCCACCGTCAGCTACTCCGCCAAGGCGGGGGAGGTGTCCAAGGGCGCCACCGACGCGCTCCAGCAGGCCGCCCAGCACGGGCGGGACGCCGGGCTCAAGGTCGAGATCGGCGGCAACGCGCTGATGGCCAAGCCCGAGGCGGGCGGCAGCAGCGAGGCGATCGGCATGGCGCTGTCCGCGGTCGTCCTGGTGATCACCTTCGGCTCGCTGGTCGCCGCCGGGCTGCCGCTGCTCACCGCCGTGATCGGCGTCGGCCTCGGCATGTCGCTGATCACCGCGCTCGGCAGCACACTCGGCCTCTCCTCGACCACCGGCACGCTGGCCATGATGCTCGGCCTCGCCGTCGGCATCGACTACGCGGTGTTCATCGTCTCCCGCTACCGGGCCGAGCTCTCCGAGGGCCGCACCCCGCAGGAAGCGGCCGGCCGGGCCGTCGGCACCGCCGGCTCCGCGGTGGTCTTCGCCGGGCTCACCGTGGTGATCGCCCTCGCCGGTCTCTCCGTGGTCGGCATCCCGATGCTCGCCAAGATGGGCATGGCCGCGGCCGGGACGGTCGTCATCGCCGTGCTGGTCGCGCTCACCCTGGTGCCCGCCCTGCTCGGCTTCATCGGCCGCAAGGTGCTGCCCCGCAAGGTCCGCAAGGCCGAGAAGGCCGGGGGAGCGATCGAGCCGGCCGGGGCGAAGGAGAACGGCGGCGCCCGCTGGGCCCGGTTCGTGCTGCGCCGCCCGCTCGCCGTGCTGCTGCTGGGCGTGGTCGGCCTCGGCGTGCTGGCCGCACCCGCGCTCGACCTGCGGCTCGGTCTGCCCGGCGACGAGGCCAAGCCCACCTCCACCACCCAGCGCCGCGCCTACGACCTGCTCTCCGAGGGCTTCGGCCCCGGCTTCAACGGCCCGCTGACCGTCCTGGTGGACGTCAAGGGCACGCCTGACCCGAAGGCCGCCGCGAGCGAGGTCGCCAAGGCCGTCTCCGGTGTGTCCGGCGTGGTCACCGTGACGCCGCCGATGTTCAACAAGGCGGGGGACACCGCTCTGCTCAACGCCGTCCCGGCCACCGGCCCGGCCGACGCCGCGACCAAGGACCTGGTCCACACCATCCGCGGCCAGGCCGCCGGACTCAAGGCCTCCACCGGGGCGACGGTCCTGGTCAGTGGTACGACGGCGATGAACATCGACGTCTCGCAGAAGCTCACCGACGCGCTGCTGCCCTACCTGGCGGTGGTCGTGGGCCTGGCCGTCCTGCTGCTGCTGGTGGTCTTCCGCTCCGTCCTCGTCCCGCTCAAGGCGGCGCTCGGCTTCCTGCTCTCGGTGGCCGCCGCGCTCGGCGCGGTCGTCGCGGTCTTCCAGTGGGGCTGGCTGGCCGATCTGATCGGCGTGCAGCAGACCGGTCCGGTGATGAGCATGATGCCGATCTTCATGATCGGCGTGGTCTTCGGCCTCGCCATGGACTACGAGGTGTTCCTGGTCACCCGGATCCGCGAGGGCTTCGTCCACGGCGAGCAGCCCGGCGAGGCCGTCGTCACCGGCTTCCGGCACAACGCCCGGGTGGTCACCGCGGCCGCCTTCATCATGATCGCCGTCTTCGCGGGCTTCATCGGCATGAGCGAGCCGATGATCAAGATGATGGGTCTGGGCCTCGCAGCGGCCGTCGCCTTCGACGCCTTCGTGGTCCGGATGACGATCGTCCCGGCCGTCCTCGCCCTGCTCGACCGCCGCGCCTGGTGGCTGCCGCGCTGGCTCGACCGCCTGATACCGGACGTCGACGTCGAGGGCAGCAAGCTGCACACCGCCGCCCCCGAGCCGGCCCCGGCCCGGGAACCGGTCACCGTCTGAGTACGGCACCGTCCGGCCCCGCCCGAGCACCCCTCGGCCGGGGCCGGCACCGCCCGGGCCGGACCGCCCACCGGGGCTCCTCGGCCCGGCGCCGGTCGGCTCGGACACCGGTCGGCTCGGACACCGGTTCGAGCGTCAACCGGTACCGTTGCTGTCGGGGCCGCCGCCCGTACGGACGCCCCCGACCCGGCCGTGCCGCACCCCACCGGGGGCTGGCGCGACACCGACTGGCAGACCCGGCGAGGGTGCGGCCAGGGCCCCCGACCCGGAGAGCACGACCATGAGCGACACCTGGCAGCGCCTGCGCCGCGAGCACCCCCGGTTGCTCGACGTCGCCGGAGGGCTGGCCCTGATCGCGGTCACCGCCCTCGGCGCCACGGTCGACCAGACCACCGGGCACTTCGCCCCGGTCGACCCGGCCACCGGCGTCATCGCCATGATCGCCGCCGCGGCCGTGTTCTTCCACCGCCGCCAACCGCGCGCGGTGGCAGCCGTCGCACTGATCTGCACCATGATGCTGACCTGGACCAGCCCCCGGCTCACCCCGATGCTGGCCACCCCGCTGCTGCTCGCGCTGTACTTCCTCGCCGTGCGCACCGACCGCTCCACCGCGCTGCGCGCCTCGATCGCCACCGCTGTCCTGCTCACCGGGATATCCCTGCTGTTCGGCCCTGCCGGCCCGATCGGCGAGCGGATCAGCGTCCTGGCCTGGGCCCTGCTGCCCGGCGCCCTCGGCGACTCCATCCGCAACCGCCGCGCCCACCTCGCCGCGATCGAGGAACGCGCCGAACGCGCCGAACGCACACGCGAGGAGGAGGCCCGCCGCCGGGTCGCCGACGAGCGGATCCGGATCGCCCGTGACCTTCACGACGTCGTCGCCCACCACATCGCCCTCGCCAACGCCCAGGCCGGCATCGCCGTCCACCTCATGGACAGCCACCCGGTCCAGGCCCGCGAGGTGCTCAGCCACATCACCGACGCCACCGGCTCCGCCCTCCAGGAGCTGCGGGCCACCGTCGGGCTGCTGCGCCGCGCCGAGGAGCCGGCCCCGCTCGAACCCGCCCCCGGCCTGGACCGGCTCCCCGAGCTGATCAACGCCTTCGAACGGGCCGGCCTGCCGGTCCGGCTCACCGTCGAGGGCGAGTCCCGGCCGCTTTCGCCCGGCGTCGACCTCACCGCCTTCCGGATCGTCCAGGAGTCGCTGACCAACGTCGCCAAGCACGCCCACGGCGCCGACGCCGAGGTCACCCTCTCCTACAGCGGCAACCGGGTCGCCGTCAGCGTCGCCAACGGCCGCCCCACCACCAACGGCCGCCCCCGACCCGCCCTGCTGCCCGCGCCCGCCCCCGGTGAGAGCGGCTTCGGCCTGATCGGCATGCGCGAGCGGGCCGGCGCGGTCGGCGGGCACCTCACCGCCGACCGCCGGCCCGACGGCGGCTTCCTGGTCACCGCCGAACTCCCGCTGCGGACCGGCGCCCGGGACGACGTCGCGCCGCCGTGGTCGGACGGTGCGGCCCGCCCCGAGGCATCCGTGGAACCGGGCGGCCCGGACGAGGCCGCCGCCAAGGACCGGCCCGCCCACGCGTTCTGGCGCGACTGCACCGTCCGGCCCGGGCGCTCCGCCGAGGCCGGTTCTTCCGATACCGACCGCCCCGCCTCCGCCCGACAAGATCGCGCCATCCGGAAGGACAAGGACCACGCATGACCATCCGCGTGCTGCTCGCCGACGACCAGGCCCTGCTGCGCGGCGCCTTCCGGATGCTGATCGACGCCGAGGAGGACATGGAGGTGGTCGGCGAGGCCGCCGACGGCCGCGAGGCGGTGGAACTCGCCCGGGCCACCAAGCCCGACATCGTGCTGATGGACATCCGGATGCCCGGCGCCGACGGCCTCGGCGCCACCGCCGAGATCTGCGCGGACGAGGAGCTGTCCGGCACCCGGGTGCTGATCCTCACCACCTTCGAGATCGACGAGTACGTGGCCCAGGCGCTGCGCGCGGGCGCCGGGGGCTTCCTCGGCAAGGGCGCCGACCCGAAGGAACTGCTGGCCGCCGTCCGCACCGTCGCGGCCGGGGACGCCCTGCTCTCGCCCGCCGCCACCCGGGCCGTGATCGAGCAGTTCCTCGCCCAGCCCGGCCCGGTCGCCGCCGCGCCCGCCGAGCGGCTGTCCGTCCTCACCGCCCGCGAGCGCGAGGTGATGTCCATGGCCGCCACCGGGCTCACCAACGAGGAGATCGCCGAGCGGATGTTCGTCAGCCCGTTCACCGTCCGCACCCATGTGCACCGGGCCATGGCCAAGCTGGACGCCCGGGACCGGGCGCAACTCGTCGCGATCGCCTACCAGTCCGGGCTGGTCCCGCCCGGCAGACCTTCCTGACGGGCCGTCACCCCTCCGTTTCCGGCGGCTCGTGCCGTGCGCCGCTCCAGCGGACTGAGGCGGCGTCAAATCCGCTGCCCCTGAACCCTCCAAGATCCGGTCCTGGCCGAAAACCGCCGCCGAACTGGTGTATCAGCGAGTAGTCTGCCGATGACTCAGAATGAGGAGGATGTTCGTGGAAACCAAGGACACGGCCGGCGAGGTGCGGATTCTCCAGCCGTTGCCCGGGCGCACGGAGGGCGGATCGCAGGCGTTCGAGCTGCGGCTGGCGCGTCTGCTCCGCGTGCTCGGAGCCGAGGTCGCACCGGGGGCGGACTACCCGAGCGCGGCCCGATGGGAGGTCCACAAGGCGCTCGCCGGGCGGTCCGAGCTGCCCGAGGAGTACTTCGAGCCGCTGCTGGAGGCGGCGGTCCACGACCCCAACCCGAGCTTCAACCGCCGCTTCGTCGAGCCCGCCCTCATCGCCTTCGGCCAGCGCCGGGTCCGCCTGGCCCTGCTCGGCTACCTGCAGACCGGCACCGACCCGGAGCGCGCCGGTGCCGCCCGGGCCTGGTACTGGACGGCGCTGACGGTCGGCGGCGGCCGGAACGCCACCGCCGACGAGGGCGCGACCGTGCGCGACAGCTGGAACGAGGCCGCGCTGCGGGAGTTCGTCGCCAACGAGGACCTCGACGTCCGCCGCTGCATCCTGCCCGGCCTGCCGCTGGTGTCGCGCGCCTACCCGGCCGGACTCCACGCCCTGGTCGAGGCGGCGGTCACGATCGCCCGCTCCCACCCCGACGAGTACATTCGCCACCGCGCCGAGATCCAGACCGGCCTCTGACCTCCGGGCCCGCCCGCTCCGGGTGCGCCGCCCGAAGTGCGCACCCGGAGCGGTGGTCACGCCCAGGCCGCCCCGTCCGCCCGGTCCCTGCCGGCTCCGGCCGCCGACTCCCCTTCTGGTGGCGCCCGGTCAGCCGGTGTTGACGGTGATGTCGCCGATGTCCGTGCCCAGGTCGAGTTTGAACTGGCCGTTGGGGTCGTTCCGGACGTTGATGTGCTTCGAGTTGATGTCCGTTCCGGCGCTGACGCGGTAGGAGCCGGGCGGGACGGTGAGGCGGATCTCGCCGTTGTCGGTGCTGGCCTTGACGTCCTGGGCCTTGGCGGCGGTGAGTTTGATCGCGCCGCTGTCCGTCTTGGCCTGGATCCGGTCGCCCTTGAGCGACGTGCCGTCGATGTCACCGCTGTCGGTGCGCAGGTCGACCGGTCCGGCGGCCCGGTCGACCGAGATGTTGCCCGCGTCGGTGTGCACCGACACCGCACCGACCTCGGTGAGGTGGATCCCGCCGGCGGAGGTGCCGCCGGTGATCGGCAGCCCGGCGGGCAGCTCCACGGTGTAGCTCACCGAGCAGTTGTGCCCGCAGCCGCCGAGCACCAGGACTCCGCCCTCGACCCGGGTGGTCGTCCCGGGCTTGCTGTTCTGGTAGGTGATCTTCCGGTGGACGGAGGCACTTCCGCCGCCGGACTTGCCGTGGATGGTGACCTCCCCGGAGGAGTCGTCGAGCTTGACGGCGGTGATCCTGTCCGAGACGGTCGCGTCGTCGCTGAACTCGGTGCCCACCGGGTCGCAGGCGGTGAGCACCCCGACGGCGAGACCGGCGACCACGACGGCCCCGGCGAAACGCTGATAGCTGCGGTACTGGACCATGGTGGTTCCCCCCACGTCATGGACGATCGTCGCGTGCGGACCGACTCCGCGTGACCGCCCCCGTCCGGAGCCGTCGCGACGACCGTAGCGGGGACGGGGCCCCCGGTCCCTGGTGCCAGCCCCCCTATCCGAGGTCCGGCAGTCCCCACCCCGACCGCACCCCCAGCCCAGCCCAGCCCAGCCCGCCGCCGTCAGCGCTTGCGCGCGACCGCGCCGTACATGCTCGGCGCTCGGCGCTCGGCGCCCGGCTCCGGCTCCGCCTCGGGCCGCCAGAGCGGAACGGTCACCACCCCGGGGGCGAGCAGCTCCAGACCGTCGACGAACGCCCGCACCTGCTCCCGGCTCCCTCAGGTCGGCCCACAGGACGGTGGTGCGCCCCGGGCCCGCGCCGGCCATCAGGGCACGGGCGTGGCCGAGCACGATCGGGTCGTTGTCGACCTACACGATCCGGGCGGCCGGGTCGACGGCCCGGGCGATCTCGTGGGTGTTGCCGCGGTGGGGATGCCGGTGCCGACGTCGAGGAACTGGTCGAGGGCCGGACCGGCGACGCCGAGGTGTTCGTGAACGTTGGCGGACAGCCTGAAGCCCAGGTCAGCGCCCTGGCGGTGGTTGGTCGGCTCACCCCCGTATGTCCCTTTCGTCGCGCCCCGGCGCCCGTCGCGGCGCAGGATGGAAGCCCCGGGCGGTGGGCCCGGTGGAGCCGACGGGTCGCACGGAGCCGTCGGTAGGGCGCGACACGGGAGGCCGAGGTCGTGGGAATCGCCATGGCAGACATTCGCGAGTGGCGCGGCCAGCCGGTGGTCGACGAGAAGAGCCGCCGCATCGGCACGCTGGAATCGGTGTACGTCGAGACGTCCACCGACGAGCCGTTCTTCGCCACCGTCATGACCGGAATGACCAAGCGCCGCCTGGTCTTCGTCCCGCTGGACGGCTCGGTGGCGGGCCCGGACTACCTGCGGGTGCCGTACCCGAAGGCCAAGGTCAAGCAGGCACCGGCGATCGGCACCGACGACGTCCTGCCGGCCGGCGACGAGCCGGAGGTCTTCGCCTACTACGAGCTGCCGTACGTGACGGGCGCCGGGGGCGAGCGCCGACTGGCCCGCCGCTGATCAGGGGCGCTTCCGGGAGGGTTCCGTCCAGCCGGGAATGAATACCCCGCCGGGTACACTTGTCAGTCGACAGTCGATGGGAAAGGCGGCCCGGACATGCAGGTGGACGAGGAGGCGGTCGGCGCGGTCCTGAACCGACTGCGTCGGGCCCAGGGCCAGTTGGCCGGGGTGATCGCGATGATCGAGGCGGGGCGGGACTGCAAGGACGTGGTCACCCAGCTCGCCGCCGTCTCGCGCGCCCTGGACCGGGCCGGGTTCAAGATCGTCGCGAGCGGGATGCGCCAGTGCATGGCCGCCGCCGACGAGGACGCCGCGCCGATGAGCGAGGCCGAGCTGGAGAAGCTGTTCCTCGCCCTGGCCTGAGCACAGGCCCACCGGCCCCGGCGTCCCCAGCACTCCCTCGGAGGGCCGCGACGGATCACCCGTCGCGGCCCTCGTGCATGCCCGCCCCCTGCCGGCGCCCACGACTGCGCTTCCGGCCCGGAGTTCCCGAACCGCCCGACGCTCCGTCACGTGCCGTTCACGCCCCGGTCGCCGGCCTCCGGATGAATGAGCCTGCCCGCAGTTGTACAGCCAACTGTGCCGCATCCCTCCCTCCCAGCCTCCGTGACCAGCCGCGCGCGGCCCCGGCCCCGTCCCCCGGCGGACCGGGCCCGCGACGGCGGACAGGACAATCGTGGCCGCAGGCAGCGCCCTGACCCTGATCTCCTCCAGCAGCCCCGCCGAAGGCGATCGGCTCACCTTCCACTGGACCACCGACGCCCCCGACGCGAAGAACTGGGTCGGCATCTACGACGGCAGCCGCCAACCCGGCACCGGCGCCTCGCTGCTCTGGAAGTACACCCCTGGCACCTCCGGCGACGTCCAGCTCGACACCTCCGCGCTGACCGGCGGCCCCTACACCGCCTACCTGCTCGCCAAGGACGGCTACGGCATCCTCGCCCGGACCGAGCCGTTCGACTTCCGCTCCAAGCCCCCGGTGGTCCGCCCGCACGCCGCCGTCGACTCCTTCACCGCCACCCCGGTCGCCCCCGGTGCCGCCGTCCGGATCGAACTCGGCGGCCTCTGGTCCCGTCCCGCTGGCAACGCCCCCGGCACGGCGGGCTACCGCAAGCTCGGCGGCGCGGCCTGGGCCTCGGTCGGCGCCGACGGCACCATCACCGGCACGGCGCCCGCCACCCCCGGCCGCAACCCCGAACCGGTCGTGGTCGGCGTCAGGGACAGCACCGGTGCCACCGACACCGTCACCGTGCTCGTCCCAGTCGTGGACCCCGCCACCCCGCCCCGGCTCAAGGCCGCCGGCTGGAACCTGCACGAGGCCGGCTCCGGCTACACCGACGCGCTGGAGAAGCAGCTGCGCATCGTCCTCGCCCAGGGCCTGGACGTGCTCGCCCTCCAGGAGACGGCCGGCGAGCGGGCCAGGACCCTGGCGGACGCGCTCGGCTGGTACGCCCACCAGAGCCCGGGCAGCGTCGGCATCCTCAGCCGGTACCCGCTCACCGAGCTGACTCCCGCCACCACCGGACTGCCCGCCGTCGCGGCCACCCTCCAGCTTCCGGGAGGTCGCGGCGTCCGGTTCTGGGCCGTCCACCTCGACGAGGCGGGCTACGGTCCGTACGCGGTGCAGGACGGCAGCAGCGCCGCCCAGGTGCTGGCCACCGAGAACTCCTCGGTCCGGTTCGAGCAGGCCAGGGCGCTGGCCGCAGCGGTGCGCGCGGACCTGGCTCGGGGCGTCCCGGTGGTGCTGGCCGGCGCGCTGTCCTCGCCCTCCCACCTGGACTGGACGGCCGCCACCGCCGCCGCCCACAGCGGTGTCGGCAGCCTCAAGTGGCCGGTCACCGCGGCCCTTCAGGACGCCGGCCTCACCGACGCCTTCCGTGAGGAGAATCCCGACCCGGCCAAGGCCCCCGGCGCCACCTGGTCGCCCACCCGCAAGCGGCGCGGCGACCGCCCCGAGCCGCAGGACCGGATCGACTTCGTCCAGTACGCCGGAGCGCTGAAGCTGGTCGAGGCGCACACCCTGGTCGCGGACTGGCCTCAGCCGGAGCCGAACGCCGCCGCCAACGAGTGGCCCTCCGACACCGCCGCCGCCGTCGCCACCTTCCAGCTCTGAGAGGCCAGTCCACGATGCCCGAGCTCTCCCGCCGCACCTTCGTCGGCGCCTCCGCGGCCGTCGGCGCCACCGCCCTGACCGGCCTGTCCACCACCTCGGCCGAGGCCGCCCCCGCGGCGACGACCGACACCGCCCTCACCGGCACCATCAAGGACGTCAGGCACGTGGTCGTCCTGATGCAGGAGAACCGCAGCTTCGACCACTACTTCGGCACCCTGAACGGCGTGCGCGGCTTCGGCGACAAGCAGGCGCTGCAGTTCCCGGACGGCACCGACGTGTTCCGCCAGCCCGACGCGCGCCGCAGCGACGGCGGGGTGATGCTGCCGTACCGGATGGACACCTCGAAGTACAACGCGCAGAACGCCGGCGGCCTGGCCCACGACTGGGCGACCGGCCACCAGGCCATCAACAACGGCGCGATGAACAAGTGGATCGCCGCCAAGGGCGAGCGCACCATGGGCTACTTCACCCGGGACGACATCCCCTACCAGTACGCCCTGGCCGACGCCTTCACCCTCTGCGACGCCTACTTCACCTCGCTGGCCGGCCCCACCGACCCCAACCGGCTCTACCTGTGGACCGGCACCGCCGGCCCCGGCCGCGACGGCACCACCGGCCCCTGGATCGACAACACCCCGGTCACCGACAACCCCGTCGCCGACTGGACCACCTACGCCGAACGCCTGGAGGCGGCCGGCGTCAGCTGGCGGGTCTACCACAACCCCAGCAAGGACGACCGCACCGGCGACTACGACGACAACGCCCTCTCCTACTTCAAGCAGTTCCACGCCTTCCCGCACGACGACCCGCGTTACGTCAACGCGATGACCAGGTTCGACCCGACCGACTTCGACCGCCACTGCAAGGACGGCTCGCTGCCGACCGTCTCCTGGCTGGTCGCCCCCTACCTGTTCTCCGAGCATCCGGAGGCCGGTCCGGCCTACGGCGCGCACTGGGTCAACCAGGCGCTGCAGTCGCTGATGTCCAACCCGGAGGTCTGGCGGCACACCGTCTTCCTGGTCATGTACGACGAGAACGACGGCTACTTCGACCACATGGTCCCGCCCACCCCCGAAGCCGGCACCCCCGAGGAGTTCACCCACGGGCGCGCCATCGGCCTCGGCAACCGCGTCCCGCTCTGGGTGGCGTCCCCCTGGTCGCGCGGCGGCTGGGTCAACTCCCAGGTTTTCGACCACACTTCGGTGCTGCGCTTCATGGAGCTGGTGACCGGCGTGGCCGAGCCCAACATCTCCGCCTGGCGCCGGGCCGTCTGCGGCGACCTCACCAGCTGCTTCGACTTCGCCGCCCCCGACCACTCGCTCCCGAAGCTGCCCGACACCACCGCCCTGATGGCCAGGGCAGACGCGGGCACCAAGCTGCCCGGCGTCGCCCTCCCGGAGGCCGGCGCCCAGTCGATGCCGGTCCAGGAGCGCGGCGAGCGCCCGCACCGCCCGCTGCCCTACCAGCCGTGGGCCGACGTCGCGGTGGACCGCCGGACCGGCAAGGTCACCTGCACCATGAGCAACGACGGCTCGGTGGCCTTCCCGTACACCGTCTACCCGAACATCCTGCTCCCGTTCGCAGGCACCCCGTACACCGTCGCGCCCGGCGCGAGCGCGACATACGTCTGGGACGCCGCCGCCACCGACGGCCGCTACGACTTCACCGTGCACGGCCCGGACGGCTTCGTGCGCCGCTTCGCCGGCACGGTGGTCCGGGACGGACGGGACGGCCAGAACGACATCGGCGTGCCGATCGTCACCGCCGACCTGCGCGGCAGCCTGAAACTCACCCTCCAGGTGGCCAACGACGGCCTGACGGACGTGGCCTTCACCGCCGCGCCCAACGACTTCGCGGGCAGCGCCCGGACCGTGTGGGTCAAGCCCGGCAAGCAGGTCAACCTCGCCTGGCCGCTGGACCAGCAGGGCCGCTACGACGTCGTGGTGACCGCCCACACCGGCCAGCGCTTCGTGCAGCGCTACGCGGGCTGGGTGCACTGAGTCGAGCGGGGCCTTGGGCCCGTCGGGCCGGGGGCGCCGATCCGGTGACCCCCGGCCGTGGCTCGGCCGCGGTGACGGACCCCGCCGCTACCGTCGGGCCCATGCAGAAAATCACCACCTTCCTCTGGTACGACGACCAGGCCGAAGCGGCCGCCGCCCTCTACACCTCGCTGTTCCCCAACTCCCGCGTCACCAGGGTCACCCGCTACGGCGAGGCCGGCCCCGGGGAGCCCGGCTCGGTGATGACCGTCGAGTTCGAACTCGACGGACGGCCCTACACGGCGCTCAACGGCGGCCCCGAGTTCACCTTCACCGAGGCGGTCTCGCTCCAGGTGGAGTGCGACGACCAGCGGGAGGTCGACGAACTCTGGGCCAAGCTCACCGCCGACGGCGGCCAGGCGGGCCCGTGCGGCTGGCTCAAGGACCGCTTCGGCCTCTCCTGGCAGATCACCCCGCGCGTCCTGCTCGACCTGATCGGCGACCAGGACCGGGCCAAGGCCGACCGGGTGATGGCGGCCATGCTGCGGATGCAGAAGATCGAGGTCCAGCAGCTGCTCGACGCGGCCAGGGGCTGAGGCCGTGACCGCCTTCAGCCACCGGAGCATCGTCTACCTGCGCGCCGACCCGGAGCGGGTCTGGCACGCGCTCACCAACGCCGACGAGTCCGGCCTCTACTGGGGCCACCGCAACGTCTCCACCTGGCTGCCCGGCGCGCCCTGGGAGCACCAGCGCACCGACGACTCCGGGATCGCCGACGTGATCGGCACCGTCGAGGTGTCCGACCGCCCGCACCGCCTGGTCACCACCTGGGCCGGACCGGAGGGCCGGCGCCCCGAGGGGCCCTCCCGGGTCGGCTTCGACCTCCGGCACTGGCAGGACCTGACCCGGCTGACCGTCACCCACGAGAACCTCGCCGACGAGGACGAGCGGGCGGACGCCGAACGCGGCTGGTCGGCGGTGCTGTCCAACCTCAAGACCTACCTGGAGACCGGCCACCCGCTGCCCCAGCAGCCCTGGCTGATGCCCTGACCTCCGCGGGCCCGTCGCGACGGGCCCGGATCAGCGCCCGGCCCCCGCCGTCGGGCGCTCCCGTTCGCCCTGCCGCCACCCGCCCCCCACGGCGCCGCGCAGCCGGGCGAGGCGGGAGAACCGCTCCCGGCTCACCAGCGAGGCCCGGTCCAGCTCCTCCATCAGCCGCCGGCTGCGGTGCTCCAGGTCCAGCTCGTCCAGGATCCGGTCGACCTCGGCCAGCATCGAGCCGTGCAGCTGCCAGGCCTCCGGATGCTCCTGGACCTTGCGCAGCAGCAGCTGGGCGACGTTCTCCCGGGTGGTCCAGGCTGCCGCCAGCTCGGCGGTCAGCCGTTCCTCGGCCTCCTCGGCGTTGCGGCTGACCTGGGTGGTGACCAGCACCGCGAAGCTGACCATCGCCCCTCCGACGTGCGCCAGCAACTCCTCCAGCCCGACCGCGACCTCGGGCGGGAACAGCCGCTCCTGGGGCCCGCGCCGTTTGGCCAGGTCGGTCAGCGAGCGGGCCAGCACCCGGATCACCACCACGCAGATCTCCAGGGTGTCCAGCCCGGTGCGCAGCACCAGCCGGGAGAGCAGCCCCTCGCTGATCCGGGGGTTGAACCGCAGGCTGTCCTCGGCCTGGCGCAGCGCCGCGTCCACGTCCGTGATCGCCTGGTCGAGCCGGCGGGCCTCGTGCAGCCGCTCGGCGGCCCGGGCCACGGGGGTGGGGCGGCCCAGCTGCTCGGAGATGTCGAGCAGCAGCTGGCGGGCCCGCCGGGCGAGGTCCTCGATCGACTCCCCGGCGGTGTCCACCCAGACCGGCGGGGCGAAGAGCAGGTTGAACAGCAGGCCGACGGCCGCGCCGATCATCGTCTCCAGCACCCGGTCCCAGGCCTGGGAGGCCAGCTTGGTGACGCCCAGGATCAGCATCGCGCTGATCGCGACCTCCTGGACGAACTCCTCGACCCGGACGAACCGCCCGATCACCAGCGAGGCCAGGATGATCAGCCCGAGGCTCCACCAGGAGAGCCCGACCACGGCGCTGAAGCCGATCGCGATCAGCACGCCGACGACCACCGAGACGACCCGGCGGACGCTGGTCTTGAGCGTGGAGTAGACCGTGACCTGGACCACCAGCAGCGCGGTGAGCGGCGCCGTCAGCGGGGCGGGCTCGCTGCTGAGCCGGGTGGCCACCCCGTAGGACAGGGTGGCGGCCACGGTGGCCCGCAGGGTCTGGACGGCGAACGGGTCTCGGGCGCCGCGGCGGAGCTTGGCCGTGAGGGACTCCGGGAGAAGATCCATGAGGGCCTTCTTTCCCCGCGACCGCCACTCACACTGCCGGTCGCCGCAGGGACTACTCGTCTAGCCCTCGCGGTTGAAGCGCAGCCTCCAGGGCGCGAGCGCCGACTCCACCTGCACCCCGATGCTCATCTTCGAGGCGCCCTCGATCCGCTCCTCGAACCGGATCGGCACCTCGCGGATGGTCAGCCCGCGCTGGATCACCCGGTAGTTCATCTCGACCTGGAAGGAGTAGCCGTTGCTCTGCACGGTCGGCAGGTCGATGGCCCGCAGGGTGCTCGCCCGCCAGGCCTTGAAGCCCGCGGTGGCGTCCCGGACGCCCAGACCGAGGATCGCGTTGACGTAGAAGTTCGCCCAGGCCGAGAGCGCCTTGCGGTGCCAGGGCCACTCCTCGGCGGTGGAGCCGCCGGGCACGTAGCGGGAGCCGAGCACCACGGCGGTGTCGTCGGCGAGCAGGGCGCTGACCATCTCGGGTATCACCGAGGCCGGGTGCGAGAGGTCGGCGTCCATCTGGATCACGACGTCGGCGCCCTCGTCCAGGGCCCTGGCCATGCCGGCCAGGTAGGCGCGGCCGAGGCCGTCCTTCTCGGTGCGGTGAAGGACGCCGACGGTGCCGCCGGAGTCGGCGGCCAGCTTGTCGGCGAGCTCGCCCGTGCCGTCGGGGGAGTTGTCGTCGACCACCAGCAGGTGCAGGTTCGGCACGGCGAGGTCCGCGAGGAGCCCGGCGAGGACCGGGAGGTTCTCCCGCTCGTTGTACGTGGGGACGACGACAACGACCTTGGGGGAGGCCTCGACCATGTTCTGTTTTCCTCCTGCCCTCGCCGGCCGGCACCCCGTGCCGCACCGGTCCGTCGTCCTGGACGGCCTGCGCTGCTGTCAGACCGTGCGAGTGTAGCCGGGCCGCGGGCCTCCTCCCGCCCGGGGCCGGGTGCCCGGGTCCGTTACGCCGTGCCGTAGACGGCGGCCAGGTTGTCCCGGGCGGGGTGGGTGTGGCCGGCCGGGCCGGCGGCGAAGGCGCGCAGGACGTTCTCGGTGACCTTGCGGACCACGTCGCCGGCGCGGGTGTCGATGCCGTGGTCGGCCTTGCCGCCGCCGGGGCCGTTCGCGTTCAGGGTCTCGACCCAGCGCATCGTGCCGCTGGCGAAGACCCCGGCGCCGCTGGGCACGGTGTAGTAGGCGGTGTCGGAGTGGGAGCGCCGGCCCTCGCAGACCACGGGGGAGTGGGCGATCACCTCGATCGGGCGCGGGGTGGGGAAGGCGGTGTCGACCCGGTCGTACTCGACGCCGACCAGGTGCGGGAAGGACGCCCCGGCCGCCACACCGGTGCCCTCGAAGGCCCAGTGGTCCGGCGAGGTGACCACGTACGGGGCGTCCACCGGGTAGCCGTCGTAGATCACGCCGAGCATCGAGCTCTCCGGGTCGGCACCCGGTCCGACCCGGAAGTCGGTGGTCGCCGGGGCGCCCGCCTGGTGGCCCGGGTCCTGCGCCCAGGCGTCCTTGTAGCAGACCACCGTACGGTCCGGCCCGAGCTCGGTGGGCTCGAAGCGGATCCGGCGGAAGCAGCAGTTGGCGCCCAGGATCGCCAGGTTCGTCCCGGCGTCACGGGCCGCGACCACGTTGGCGCGCTGCTCGGGGGACCAGTACTCGTCGTGGCCGAGCGACAGCACGGTGCTCGCCCCGTGCAGCAGCCCCGGGTCGCGGGCCACGTCGATCCCGGTGGTGTAGGCGAGCGGCAGCCCGAGCTTCTCGGCCAGGGCGACCAGCGGCGCCTCGTAGACCAGGAACAGGCCGGCGCCGTGGTCGTAGTCGTACGGCCGGTCGAAGACGACCCGCAGCGACCGGGTGGCCAGGGTGCCGGTCGGGCCGTTGTAGAGGCTGTGGCCACCCCACTCGTTGTAGGCCTGCCAGGTGGCCGGGGCGCTCATCACCACGGTCCGTCCGGCGGTGCTCGCCGAGCGGACGGTGAGCGGGACGTAGCTGCGGCCGGAGCCGTCCTCGGCGTCCAGGCGCAGCAGGTAGGCGCCCTCGGGCCAGCCCGTGGTCTCCACGGCGAGGGTGCGCTGCCAGCCGGTCAGCACGGTGCGGGTGGTCTGGTCCACGTGCGGGGCGGCCTGCTTGGTGCCGGGGACGTGCTCGCGGCGCCAGACCAGCCGGGCCCGGGCGCCGCCGTACCAGCCCATCCGGTAGGCGGAGACGGTGTAGGCGGCGGCGGAGGTGGAGACGTGCAGGCCGAAGGACTCGCCGGGCAGCACGCTGACCCGGTCGGCGAAGCCCTCGACGGCGCCGGCCCGGCCGGGGTCGGTGATCTCCCAGTCGGCGTTGCCGGGCAGGGACTGCTCGTTCGGGGTGTCGCCCTTCGGGCCGCCGTGCCGGGCGGGGGTGGCTCCGGCGGTGCCGGGGGTGCCCTGGGCGCCGGGCGTGGGGAGCGGCGCGGAGTCCGGGTGCCGGGTGGTGCCGCAGGAGGTGACGGCGGCCGCCACCAGGCCCAGGCCCAGGATCTTCCGCCGAGTCGGTTCCGCCACCGCTGTCTCCCTGTCGCTCCGTCGCCGCCCCCCTGGGCCCGTCAATCGCGTGAGTCAACCTCACGAGTCAACATGCGCGGACATGTTTACCCCTTTCGAGGAGTCGCCGGGGACCGCCGCGCCGGAAGCCCTGCTCACGGGCCGGTCGGCGGCCGCCATCCGGGAGGGCCGTACGGGCGCACCCGGCGTGTCCACCCGCGCGGTTGCCGGGTGGCCGCGGCCCGGTCACCTAGCCTGACCAGGCCCGCCGTCCGGCGGCCCGGGGGGCCGGAACCGCGTGGCGGCCGGCCGAAGTCGTGGACAGGGGTGTACGTGGTGTCGTCGGGTTCGGCCCAACCGGGAACGGCTCCCTCGACGCGGGGCGGGAGGTTCCGGGCCTGGATGCTCGAAGGCCTGTCGGACATGGCCAAGCAGCACCCGGGCCCGCACGCGGAGGCGCCCAGGGAGAAGGGGGCGCCCTGGTGGCGGGTCATGTGCCTGACCGGCCTCGACTACTTCTCCACCCTCGGCTACCAGCCCGGCATCGCGGCGCTCGCGGCCGGTCTGCTGTCCCCCATCGCGACGATCGTCCTGGTGCTCGTCACCCTGTTCGGAGCGCTGCCGGTCTACCGGCGGGTGGCCGTCGAGAGCCCGCACGGCGAGGGCTCGATCGCGATGCTGGAGCGCCTGCTGTCGTTCTGGCAGGGGAAGCTGTTCGTGCTGACCCTGCTCGGCTTCGCCGCCACCGACTTCATGATCACCATCACTCTGTCGGCCGCCGACGCGACCGCACACCTGATCGAGAACCCGCACCTGCACAGCGCCCTGTCCGGCAAGCAGGTGATGCTCACCCTCATCCTGGTGGCCCTGCTCGGTGCGGTGTTCCTCAAGGGGTTCAGCGAGGCCATCGGTCTGGCCGTCGTCCTCGTCGCCGTCTACCTCGCGCTCAACGTCGTCGTGGTGGTCAACGGCATCTGGCACGTCCTCCAGGAACCGCACGTCTTCGCCGACTGGGCCGACGGGCTCACCGCCGAGCACGGCAACGCCCTCGCGATGATCGGGGTGGCGCTGATCGTCTTCCCGAAGCTCGCGCTCGGCCTGTCCGGCTTCGAGACCGGTGTCGCCGTGATGCCGCACATCGAGGGCGACCCGGACGACACCGAGGAGAAGCCCACCGGCCGGATCCGCGGCGCCCGGCACCTGCTCACCACCGCCGCCGTGATCATGAGCGTCTTCCTGATCGCCACCAGCCTCATCACGACCCTGCTCATCCCGAAGGCCGCGTTCGAGAGCGGCGGCCAGGCCAACGGCCGAGCCCTCGCCTACCTCGCCCACCAGAACCTGGGCAGCACCTTCGGCAGCGTCTACGACCTGTCGACCATCGCCATCCTCTGGTTCGCCGGTGCGTCCGCCATGGCGGGACTGCTCAACCTGATGCCGCGCTACCTGCCCCGCTACGGCATGGCGCCGCACTGGGCGCGGGCCGTGCGGCCGACGGTGATCGTGCTGACGCTGATCGCCTTCCTGGTCACCTGGCTGTTCGACGCCAGCGTCGACGCCCAGGGCGGCGCCTACGCGACCGGCGTGCTGGTGCTGATCAGCTCGGCCGCGGTCGCCGTCACCATCGCCGCGCGCAAGGCCAGGGAACGGCGCTGGAGCATCACCTTCGCGGTGATCGCCGCGGTGTTCCTCTACACGACGGCCGTGAACATCGCCGAGCGGCCCGACGGCGTCAAGATCGGCGCCTGCTTCATCGGCGGCATCATGCTGGTCTCCTTCCTCTCCCGGCTCAAGCGCGCCTTCGAGCTGCGCGTCACCGACGTGGTGCTGGACGAGGTCGCGGAGCGGTTCGTCCGCGACTACATGCACCGTCCGCTGCGGCTGATCGCCAACGAGCCGAACAGCCGTGACCTCGCGGAGTACCGCGACAAGGTCCGCCAGATCCGCAAGGACAACGACATCCCGGCCGAGGACGACCTGGTCTTCGTCGAGGTCACCGTGCTCGACCCGTCCGACTTCGAGGCCGAACTGACCGTGCACGGCGAGGTGCTGCACGAGCGCTACCGGGTCCTGTCGTTGCAGAGCTCCAGCGTGCCCAACGCGCTGGCCGCACTGCTGCTCCGGGTGCGCGACCTCACCGGGCAGCAGCCGCACATCTACTTCGAGTGGACCGAGGGCAACCCGTTCGCCCAGTTCCTGCGGTTCTTCCTGTTCGGGCAGGGCGAGATCGCCCCGGTGACCCGGGAGGTGCTCCGCGAGGCGGAACCCGACCGCAGCCGGCGGCCCGCGGTGCACGTGGGCTGAGGGGGTTCGGGCCCGCGCTCAGCGGGGCGGGCGGCGCCTGCTCCAGGCCGGTGCCACGAGGGCCACCAGGGCGACGGCGAAGGCGAGTTGGAGGATGTGGCGGATCCAGTCGATGCCCGAGGTGTGGCGGACGCCGAGCCAGCCGGAGACGGCGTTGCCGAGCCAGGCCCCGGCGGCGCCGAGCAGCATGGTCAGCCACCAGGGGATCGACTGCGGCCCGCGCAGGATCAGCTTGGCGAGCACGCCGAGCACGAAGCCGATGAGCAGAATCCACAGGAGCTGGAACATCGCGGTCCCTTCCCGGCGCCGCCGGACCGTACCGGCGCGCCGAATCGCCGAAGACGCGGTCGTCCCATGATCACCCGGTTCGGCCGAACGGGCACTCCGACGGGATTCGTCGCAGGTGGCGGGCCCGGCGGAGACCGGCCGGGGCGCGGAGGGGTGAGAACGCGCCGCCGGTGGGGCCGGAAACACACTGTCGGGCGGGTGCTTCGTGCCGATAGGAATGGCTCCTGGCGCGCGGACCCGCCGTGCCGCCCGAGAGGAGCCGCCCCCGTGTCCCGACTTCGCGTCGCCGTCCTCACTCTCGGCTGCACCGCCGCAGCCCTCACCCTCACCATGGGCACCGCTCAGGCGGCTCCCGGCAGCACCAGCACGGTGTGCTCGTCCTCGCTGACCCCGGCCGGCTTCGTGGACGTCCAGTGGTGGAACAGTGCCGGGTGCGGTTCCGGGTTCACCCCGAACACCAAGAAGATCATGGATCTCAACGGCTACCCGGTCGGCACCGTGGTCAACGCCTGCGCCTCGACCTGGCCGCCGGCCGGCTGGACGATCGTCAGCGGCTTCTACGGCTCCGGCTGCCGGTACTCGGCCGTGCCGAGCCTGGAGAAGAACTCCTGGCAGCTGAAGCGCGTCTCCTGACGTCCGTCGTCCGAGACGGGTTTTCCGACGGGCGGTCCCGGGGCCTCAGGGCTCCCGGACCGCCTCGACGGCCTCGCGGACGTCCGGGTGAGGATCGGCGGCGAGGCCGTCCAGCAGCTCGGCGACGCCCGGGGTGGACCAGCCCCGGAGCGCCCAGACCAGTTCCTCGCGGACGGTCGGGTCGGGGTGGGCGGCCAGCCGGGCGAGGCGGTCCACCGGACCGCGGCGGCGCAGACCGAACCAGTGCAGCACGGCCCGCAGTGCGGCCGGATCGCCGGGCTCCCCCGCCGCGTCGAGCCGGGCGAGCAGGACGGGCACGGGCGGCGGCGGGCCGTCCAGCGGGTGCGGGTTGCGCTCGCGCAGCCGCCGGCTGCCGTACTCGCCGCGGACCCGGCAGCCGAAGCAGGTGCAGGGGCGGGTGCCGTGCGCGCCCGGGAGGTGGCGCCAGCCCGCGACCTGCGGCACCGCGCGGACCCGGTGCACCTCGCGGGCACCCACCGCGCGCGGGACGACCACCTCCCAGCCGCGCGGATCCGGCAGGGCGGCGATCCGCGCGACCGCCTCGGCGGCGGTCAGCCACCTCTGGGCGCCCTCGGCGCGGTCCCGGTAGTGCCCGACCAGCACCTGCTGGGCGTCGTCCAGGCGGACGTGCACCGCGGCCAGCGACCCCTTCGGGCCGAACCGGGCCAGTTCGCGCAGCCACTGGTGGGTGAGGGTGTGGGAGGGCAGCACCGGGAAGCAGTACACCCCGCGCACGCCGCCCTGGCCCGGACTGTCGGCGCGGATTCCGGCGCGGCGGATGCGCGGCGTGTTCGCCGCCGCCGTCAGGTGCACGAACATCGCCATGGGAGCGGACGGTAGTCGTCCGGGCCGCTCCGGATCGAGGGGTTTTCGGGCTGCTACGCCTGCTGTTCGCAGGTGGTGCGGCGGCTGATCAGGGCGGCCAGACCGTCCAGGATGCGGGCCAGGCCGAAGTCCAGGGCCTGGTCGCGTCCGTCCGGATCGGCCATCGCGGCGGCCACGGCGGGGTAGCGGTCGGCGTGCCGGTGCACCACCGTGCCGAGGGCGGCGAGGAGTTCGGCCTCGGGGGAGCCGTCCGGGCCGGTCGCGCGGGTCTGCTCCGCGATGCTGCGCACGTGCCCGGAGAGCAGCACGGCGGCGTCCATCCGCTCGGCGCCGGTCAGCCCGTGGCCGTCGAGGGCGGCCACCACCCGCTCCAGCCAGGCGAGTTCGTTCGGGCCGGGCACCCGGGGGCCCAGGGTGGCGTCCAGCAGCCACGGATGCCGGGCGAAGGCCGCGGCCAAGTGGCGGGCCCAGGTGGTGAGTTGCTCCCGCCAGTCGGGGGCGTCCGGGGCCGCGGGCGGCTCGCCGACGGCCGACTCGACCATCAGCGCGACCAGTTCGGCCTTGCCGGGAACGTAGCGGTAGAGCGACATCTTGGTGAAGTCGAGCAGTCCGGCCACCTTCTGCATGGAGACCGCGCCCAGCCCCTCGGCGTCCGCCACTTCGACGCCCGCGGCGGCGATCCGCTCCAGGCTGAGGGCCGGCTTCGGCCCGCGGGTCGGCCGGACGGGCCGCTCCCAGAGCAGCCGCACCGTGTCGTTCGCCGCCTCGCCCATCGTCCGCTCCCGTCCGGGGGTTGTCCGCCCGTGCAAATTGCGTCTACCGTACACAGCAATGAACAGTGTCCGACGGACACAGTTTCCCGATCCTCGGACGGAGTGGTTTCCATGAGCGCTTCCCCGCCCACCGGCGTGCTGCCCACCAGGGTGCTGATCTCGGGCGCGAGTATCGCGGGCCCCGCCCTGGCCCACTGGCTGGGCCGGTACGGCTTCGAGGTCACGGTGGTCGAACTCGCGCCGGCGCTGCGCGGCGGCGGGCAGAACGTCGACTTCCGGGGGCGCACCCACCTCACCGTGCTGGAGCGGATGGGCGTGCTGGAGGAACTGCGGAGCCTCGACACCGGTGGCAGTCCGATCACCTTCGTGGACCAGGAGGGGCGCCGACTGCTGCACCTGCCGGCCGAGTTCGCGGGCGGTGAGCTGGAGGTCCCGCGCGGGGAGCTGGCCCAGGTGCTGTACCGGCACGGCAACTCCCGCGCCGAGTACGTCTTCGGCGACTCCGTCGAGGCCCTGGAGGAGACGGCGAGCGGCGTGCGGGTGGCCTTCCGGCACGGCGTGCCGCGCGAGTTCGACCTGGTGATCGGCGCCGACGGGCTGCACTCCACCGTGCGGCGCCTCGCCTTCGGCCCCGAGCACCGGTTCGTCCGCCACCTCGGCTACTACGCGGCCACCTGGCAGCTGCCCGGCGGCGGCCTGCCGGTCGGCGCCGTGGCGCTGAACGTCCCCGGCCGGCTGATGTCCGTAGGCGCCGACCACCGCGACCCGGCCCGGGCGGGCGCCTTCTGCCTCTTCGCCTCGCCGGAACTGCGCTACGACCGCCACGACACCGGGCAGCAGAAGGCGCTGATCCGCGCCGCCTTCGACGACCTCGGCTGGCGGGTACCGGAACTGCTCCGGAGCCTGGACGCCGCGCCCGAGTTGTACTTCGACTCGATCAGCCGCGCCGACGTCCCCGCCTGGTCCACCGGCCGGGTCGCGCTGCTCGGCGACGCCGCCTGCGGCGCCACCATCGGCGGGATGGGCACCGGGACGGCGGTGGTCGCCGCGTACGTGCTGGCGGGTGAGCTGGCGCTGGCCCGCGGCGACCACCGGGCCGCCTTCGCCCGGTACGAGAAGCTGCTGCGCGGCTACGCCCAGGGCTGCCAGAAGGGCGGGGACCGGACCGGCCCGTTCCTGGCGCCGCGCACCGCGACCGGGCTGCGGCTGCGCAACGGGCTGCTCAACCGGCGGTGGGTGCTGAACCGGATGCTGGAGCTGGGCAAGCAGGTGTCCAGCGTGGAACTTCCGGACTACCCGGCCCTGTTGGCCGCCAGGGTCAGTGCGGTGGACTGATCCGGTTGCCGTTGTCGAGCAGCGCTTCGACCTGGACGGCGGTCCGGGTGGGCCGCTCGACCGCGAGGGTGCGGCCCGCCGCCGGGCGTGGCCGCGGTCACCCCGTCGGGGTGCTCCAGTGGGCGGGCGGCGGCGTCGGGCTGGTCGATCCGGCGGGTCTCGGCGGCGTCGACCCAGGGCGCCAGCAGGTACCGCAGGGCGGTGCCCCGGCGGTGCAGCACCACCGCGCCCGCCGTTGTCGGGTCGGCGCCGTCGGCCCGGCCGAGGTCCAGGTCGCCGCCGGGCCCGTCGGTGTACCGGGCGATGCGCCGGCCGTCGTACAGCACCGCCACCCCGGTGCCGTCCACCGTGCCGGCGTACAGCAGCTGCGGCGGGGCCGTGGGCGGGGCGGTGTCGGTGCCCGGCTCGGCGCGCGTCTGCCGGCCCGGCCGGGACCAGGCGGCCAGCGCGCGGCCGAGCAGCGGGCCGTCCCCGCGCCGGTCGCCGCGGTCGGGAACGGGGTGGTCGGCCCGGCGTGACGGGTCCAGCGGAACGGCAGGGCGCGCTGGACGGACCAGCGAGTCGATCACGTGATGGTTGCGCCGTTCGGGGTGGGCGGCGTGTCGCCTCGGGGTCGGCGGTGGCCGGAAGGCGCTGCTCCACGGCCGTCGGGGGACGGGGCCACGAGGGGGAGGCGGGTCGTTCGTCGGAGCGACGTTCGAACGCCGGGGCCCTTGGTCCCACCCGTTCGGCCCCTTGGCCTCTGGCGATCCGCGCGGCCGGAGTCCATGCTGCGGGTACCGGCCGGGACGATCCGTGCCCGGTCGGACCAGCGTCATTGGACGAGGTGAACCGGCGTGCCGCATGCCACCGTCGAATCTGTGATGACCAGCCCCGTGGTCCGGGTCGCCCCCGAGACCGGCTTCCGGGAGATCGTCACGCTGCTGACCGAGTACGACATCACAGGGATGCCGGTGGTGGACCCGGACGGGCGGCCGCTCGGGCTGGTGTCGGAGGCGGACCTGCTGCGCACGCTGGCCGCGCAGGAGGACCCGGGCAGCCTGCTGCCCGCCCCCGAGTCGGTGCAGGTCGGTCACGGTGGTGAGGTCACCGCGGCGGACCTGATGACGGCGCAGCCGGTCTGCACCACACCCGACACCAGCGTGGTCGCCGCGGCCCGGTTGATGAGCCGGCACGGGTTGAAGCGGCTGCCGGTGCTGGACGAGGAGGGGCGAGTCATCGGGATGGTGAGCCGCGGGGACCTGCTGAGGGTGTTCCTGCGCGAGGACCAGGTGATCCGGCGGGAGATCGTCGAGGAGGTGCTCGGCCGGATCGAGGGGGTCAGCCCGGCGGAGATCGGAGTGGAGGTCGACCAGGGCCGGGTGGTGCTCAGCGGCACCGTGCCCGAGGCGCACCTGGTGCCGATCGTGCTGAACCTGTGCCGCGCGGTGGACGGGGTGGTCTCGGTGACCGACCGGCTCCAGTCCGGGGGCGCCACCGCGTCGGTCGGCTGACCTCCCACTGCCCGGTCGCCCGCTCGCCCCGGTTGTTCCGTTCGCCCTGCCCGTCCCGCCCGCCCCGGACCGCGGAGGTCCGGTTCGCATACTGCGGAATGTACCGGGTAAATCACTCCGTGTGCCCGGCGGTTCGGACTGCCGGGGTGCCGGAGCACCGGGGAGGCGGCCGTGGCAGTCGTGTTCGACGCTGATTTCACTTCGACCAGGCAGTGGATCGCCGGGCGCACCAGTGCGTACCCGCAGATGGGCCCGACCAACCGGAGCGACCACAAGCTCGACTACCTGAGCGACGAGTACTGCCCCGGCGGGGTGTTCACCGCCGTGCGGCGGCGCAGTGGCGGACTCTGGACGTGCAACCTGCTGACCACCGAGGGCAGTCCGGAGGGCTTCCAGGTCCGAACCGGGGACGTGCTCTCGGCGAGGGTCACGCTGCCCGTCGAGCTGGGCGCCTGGCCGGCGATCTGGACCTGGCGGGACGGCGGCAACGAGGTGGACGTCTTCGAGTACCACCCGGACAACCCTGACCTGTTGGAGATCTCCAACCACGTCCGGGGCGGCTTCCGTTACTGGCACGGCGGCGGCGTCGGGATCGGCCCCGGGGCGAGCTTCGGCATGAAGGTGGTGCTCGGCGCGCACTCGGTGGACTGGTACGTCGAGAACGAGCTGATCTACGCGGATCTGCACGGGGTCGGGGTCGGCTGGCACGCCTACCTGATCGTCAACATGTCGGTGTCCGACGGTGCCTACCACGAGCGGCCGCCGTTCGGCGGTCCGGAGCGGTTGAGCTGGGTCTGCGAGAGCCTGACGGTCGATCGCTGAACCTCGGTGGCGGGCGCGCCCGGCGGGAATCGTCGGACACGCCTCACGGTGCGAAGGCGGCGGTGATCGGGCCGCCCGGGCCGGAGCGTCGGAACCAGACCGCCCGGCGGTGCGGGCCGATGTGCGCGGGGTCGGTGACGTACAGGTCGTCCCGCGGGGCGCGTTCGTTGCCGGGGGCGAGGGCGGCGTCCACGGCACGGTCGGCGAGTGCGCGCAGCAGGGCGGCGGCGGTGGCCTCGGCGGCGCTGGGGGCGATGGCGAGGGCGGCGAGTTCGGCCCGGAGCGCGCTGGACACGTAGGTGATCGGGGAGTGGTTGAGCGCCGGGTGGGGCCGGCCGTCGGTGTGGTGGCGGAGTTCCCCGGCCGCGACGAGCTGCTCGGGGGAGCGGTGGTCGTCGGGCGGGTGGTGGCTCATGGACGGCAACGCTACCCCGGCGGATGGCGCGGGATCGCAGGAACGTTTTCTCAGGCTTTCCTCACGGCGCTTTGACGGGTCGCGGGCGCACGATGGTGATAAGGCGCTGATCACCCCGGGCGGCGCGGCCGCTCGGCCGCACGGCAGTCGGCCGTCATGGCGCCCCGGGCGGTCAGGGCGCCCCGGGCGAGTGGTCGGGGCGCCCCGGGCGAGTGGTCGGGGCGCCCCGGGCGAGTGGTCGGGGCGCCCCGGGTGGTCACGGTGCCGAACACCTCGGCGGGCCCGGTGGGTCGGAGGAGGAGGTCCTGATGAGGCATTGGCACGGGCACGGCTTCGGGCCCGGTGGAGGGCCGGGCGGCTGGGGCCTCGCCCTGATGGCGATCTTCGCGCTGGTCATCCTGGCGGTGCTGGTGCTCCTGGCCGTCGCGCTGTTCCGGTACGTCTCCCGGTCCCGGCAGCCGATCGCGCACGGCCCCGGCGCTGCGGGCGTCGGGCCGGGCGGCTGGGTGCAGGGGGCGACTCCGGAGCAGCTGGTCGCGGAGCGGTTCGCGCGGGGCGAGATCGATGCCGCGGAGTACCGGCACCGGCTGGAGACGCTGCGTTCCCCGGACGGGCCCGGGAGGCCGGGCGGGACTGTTGGGCAGGGTGGGCCAGGTGAGCCGAGTGGGCCGGGTGGCCCTGGCGGCGCGGGCGGGCCGGGCGGCGGCTGAGGCGTGGGGTTCCGGGGGAGCGGGTGAGTCCCGGCGCACGGGGTGCGGCGGGACTCACTGTCCGGTCTGTTCGGCTGTTCCGCCTGCCGACTTACTCGACGACCAGCTCGACCGGGATGTTGCCCCGGGTGGCTCGGGAGTACGGGCAGACCTCGTGGGCCTGCTTGACCAGCTGCAGGCCGCTCTCGCCCGCGAGCGCGTCGGGCAGCTCCACGCGCAGCACGACGGACAGGCCGAAGCCGGCGTCGTCCTTGCCGATCGACACCTCGGCGGTCACCGAGATCTCGCCGGTGTCCACCCGGGCCTGCCGGCCGACCAGGCCGAGGGCGCTGGCGAAGCAGGCGGCGTAACCCGCGGCGAACAGCTGCTCGGGGTTGGTTCCCTGGCCGCTGCCACCGAGCGCGGGCGGCATCGCGAGGGCGAGGTCGAGCTGGCCGTCCGAGCTGACGGCGCGGCCCTCACGGCCGTTGGCGGTGGCGGCGGCGGTGTAGAGCGCGTCCATGGTGGATCCCTTCGTGATGCGCGTCCGTGGTGCGTGGAGGTGCGCGGGGCGGGCGAAGTCGTCGTGCTTCGGCGGCGGCCGGTCCCTCGGTCGAGGTCGGGCCGCCGACTTCTCCATAAGTAGAGCACGCCATTCAATTGCGCACAACTAAATGGCGCGAATGTGATCGGTACCATGGGGTCATGACCACGCTCCCCGGCATGGCGGACGAGGAACTGCTCCGCCTCGACCAGCAGATCTGCTTCTCGCTCAACGCCGCCTCGCGCGCCTTCGGCGGCGTCTACCGGGTCCTGCTCCGGGATCTCGGGCTCACCTATCCGCAGTACCTGGTCATGCTGGTGCTCTGGGAGGACGGCGAACTGCCCGTCAAACGGATCGGCGAACGCCTGCGGCTCGACTCCGGCACCCTCTCCCCGCTTCTCAAGCGGCTGGAGGCGGCCGGACTGGTGCGCCGCGCGCGCAGCCGGGAGGACGAGCGGTCGGTGACCGTCAGCCTCACCGCCGAAGGGTCGGCGCTGCGCGAGCGGGCCGGGCAGGTGCCGCGCCGGCTGCTCGCCGCGACCGGGCTGCCGGTGGAGGACCTGGCGGCGCTGCACGCGCTGCTGGAGCGGGTGACCGTCGCGCTGGACTCGGCGGACGTGGAGCCGGCGCCGTAGCCGTCCGTGGCTGTCGCCGGCCGCGGCAGGGGCGCCGGAGGGCTTGTCAAGCCGATCGCCGACAGGGTGTGATCTGGGTCACGTTGACCCTGTCGGGTGATGGTCCGTGAGTGCGAACGGGCAGGTCAGCGCCGCTGTTTGAAAGTGAACGGAAACGTTCGCCAATTGTCCGCCCGAACCGGTCAACAACCCGTGCCTCCCGGACGGTTACACCACGAGCCCGCAAAGGGCCGTCGGCGTGCCACCCGGTGGGCCGGCCAGCTGACCCAGGAAAGGGGGCGCGTGTGAACACTCCCGGGCCGGGCGAGGAGCGAAGCCTGCGGGCCGACCCGCTCGACGACCTGCCGAACGACTTCGAGGCGTTCTTCACCCGCGAGAACACCGGCTACCTCCGCTACGCCCAGCAGCGCCTGCGCCACCGCGAGGACGCCCAGGACGCCGTGCAGAACGCAGGCACCACGCTCTACAAGAACTGGCGCCGGGCCCTGGCCAGCGAGGACCCGCAGGCCTTCGCCTTCAAGATCGTCAAGGACGCGGTGGTCGACGTCCTGCGCGAACGCCGCCGAGCCGAGCGCAAACGGCTGCGGGTGATCGCCCAGCGCCGCCCCGACACCAGCCAGGACGAGCTGGAGGAACTCGCCGAACTGGACGCCCTGGACTGGGCGATGGACGAGCTGGCGCGGGCCGCACCGGTCCAGGCGGACGTGGTCCGGCTGCGCCAGTCGGGCCTGTCCTACCCGGACATCGGCCGGTCGCTCGGCATCGCCCACACCACCGCCCGCACCTACTACAGCCTCGGGCGGCGCCACCTGGAGTACCTGCTGGAGCACCCGGACGACGGGCAGGCGACATGAAGGTCACCGCGCTGCTGCGCGCGCACGCCGCCGAGCTGGACCAGGACTTCCGTGACCATGACCCGGCGGCCTTCACCCGCCGGCTGGCCGAGCGACTGGCCGCCGCCCGGCGGCCCGTCCCGACCGGGCGTGAGCGCCCCGCCCGGCCGCCCGCCGTCGCCCGGCCGCCGCACGCCCTCGCGGCCGGGGACCATCCTCGGACCGCCGGGCGCTCCGAACTGCGGCGCGACCTGCGGCACCTGTGTGCGGGGGTGGCCGGAGCGGCGGAGCCGGGAGAACTGGCGCTGGACCTCGAACTCGCCGAGAAGGCCGCCTTCCGGACCCTCGGCTGCCTGCTCTACGGCATGGGCCGCACGGCGGACGGGGTCTTCTGGTGGCGGATCGCCGCGCAGTACGGGGACCAGCTGGCCGTCCACTGCCTGGCCGTGCACTACGCCGCCGAGGGCGAGCGGCGCGACGCGGCCCGTTGGGCCGCCGAGGCCGAGGACCTCAGCGGCCCGGGCCGGCTGCCGGAGCTGGCCCCGGAGGCCCGTCCGGGCTGCGCCGCCGAGCTGGCCCGGCTGCTGGCGGAACGGTACGACGGGGAGATCCTGCTGACCCTGCGGGACGCGGTGGCCCCACGGCCGGGGCCCGCCCACGCCGGGCTGCTGGGCGTACGGGCGGTGCGGGGGCGGGGGGCGGCGCGGATCCGGTGACGGGGCGCGGGTCAGGCGAGTCCGGAGAGGGCACTGCCGAGGTAGTCGGCGCCGAGCACGAGCGGGACGGCGATCATGATCGCCGCATTGTGCGCGGCCGTCCAGGCGCGCAACTCGCCGAGGGCGCGGGCCGAGCGGTCGGCACCCCGGAGCTGGACGGCGAGCGGCACGAGCGCACCCAGGGAGCCGATCAGCACCATCACGGCGGCGGCCAGGGCCATCGCCCCGGTGCCGGGCGGGGCGGCGGCGATCGAGGCGGCGCCGCCCACGGCCGGGAGGAGGGTGTTGGGACGGGTCCCGACCAGGGCCACGGCGAGCCCGACGGACCTGGCGGGGGTGAGGCGGTCGATCTCCAGCAGCCAGGCCGGGGGCGCGGTGACGTGCCCGGGGCGTGGACGGCTGCGCCACTGTCCGGCTGCCAGCAGGAGCAGCGCGGCGCCGAGGGCGAGCTTCAGCCAGGACGACCACGTCGGTGCGCCGCCCACCGGGTTCAGCGCGCTGCCCGCGACCACCACCAGCGCCACGACCGCTGCCAGACCGAGCACCCAGCCCGCCGTGAACGCGAGCCCGTTGGTCCGGCCACGCGGCGAGGCGAGCACCAGGAGCACGGCGATCAGCGGCAGCGGACTGAGCGCGACCGCCACCGCCGAGGCCAGCATCGGACCGATCGCCTCACCCATCCCCGGACCTGCCTTCCCGTCGGTGGGCGCCGTCCGCCATTCAGCTACCTCCGGGGGCCGGGCGCACGGCCGGTTCGGCCGTTCGGCTGAGGGCTGCTCCGGTGGGCGGGCCGATCGGCGGGCCGGTGGGCCGGCGAGTGGGCCGGAACGGCCCGGGGCCGCCGCACCGGTGTGGTGCGACGGCCCCGGGACCGGCTGCGACGGGCAGCGGGCCGGTCAGTCGGTGCCGGACTCCATCGCCGCGTGGTCGAGCGCGGTGGACTCCGCCTCGTCGCCGGTGCCTGCGGCGATCGGCGCCGCACCGCCCGGGGCGAGCTCGCCGATCAGGCCGCTCCACTGCGCCAGCTGGCCGTGGCCCGCGTACAGCTCCAGCTTGTTGCGCGAGTCGGCGATGTCCAGGTTGCGCATGGTCAGCTGGCCGATCCGGTCGTCCGGGACGAAGGCGGCGTCGACGCTGCGCTCCATCGACAGCTTCTCGGGGTGGTAGCTGAAGTGCGGGCCCTGGGTGTCGATCACCGAGTAGTCCTGGCCGCGCCGCAGGCGCAGCGTGACGCTGCCGGTGACGGCCTGGCCGACCCACTTCTGCAGGCTGTCGCGCAGCATCAGCGCCTGCGGGTCGAACCAGCGGCCCTCGTACATCAGGCGGCCGAGGCGCCGCCCCTGGGTGTGGTAGGTGGCGAGGGTGTCCTCGTTGTGGATCGCGTTCAGCAGGCGCTCGTAGGCGATGTGCAGCAGCGCCATGCCGGGGGCCTCGTAGATGCCGCGGCTCTTGGCCTCGATGATCCGGTTCTCGATCTGGTCCGACATGCCCAGGCCGTGCCGCCCACCGATGTGGTTGGCCTCGTGCACCAGATCGACAGCGGTGTCGAACTCACGGCCGTTGATCCTGACCGGCCGGCCGAACTCGAACTCGACGGTGACGTCCTCGGTCCGGATCTCGACGGCCGGGTCCCAGAAGGCGACGCCCATGATCGGGGCGACGATCTCCAGCGAGGCGTCCAGGAACTCCAGCCGCTTGGCCTCGTGGGTGGCGCCCCAGATGTTCGCGTCGGTGGAGTAGGCCTTCTCGGCGGAGTCCCGGTACGGCAGGTCGCGCTCGGCGAGCCACTCCGACATCTCCTTGCGGCCGCCGAGCTGGTCGACGAAGGCCTGGTCCAGCCAGGGCTTGTAGATCCGGAGGCTGGGGTTGGCGAGCAGGCCGTAGCGGTAGAACCGCTCGATGTCGTTGCCCTTGTAGGTGGAACCGTCGCCCCAGATGGAGACGCCGTCCTCCTGCATGGCCCGCACCAGCAGGGTGCCGGTCACAGCACGGCCGAGCGGGGTGGTGTTGAAGTAGGTCTGCCCGGCGGAGCGGATGTGGAACGCGCCGCAGGCGAGGGCGGCCAGGCCCTCCTCGACCAGCGGGGCCCGGCAGTCGATCAGGCGCGCCTGCTCGGCGCCGTAGGCGCGGCCACGGGCCGGGACGTCGGCGAGGTTCGGCTCGTCGTACTGGCCGATGTCGGCCGTGTAGGCGTAGGGGACGGCGCCGTGTTCGCGCATCCACGCGACCGCGACGGAGGTGTCCAACCCACCGGAGAATGCGATGCCGATCCGTTCACCGACCGGCAGCTTGCTCAAGACCTTCGACATGCATGCACCCTTGACCCACCCGCGCGGCGCGGGCTCCTGATTTGGCGACGTGTGAGGGGATTCGGCCTGTTTGATCCGATGCCCGCACTCTGGCATAGATTTGCAGAGTACCGCAAGAGCATACGGACGCGTCGGTCGGGGCCGCCGCTCGCGCAGGGTGCTGCGGGCGCTCGTCGGTCGGGGTAAGTCCGCTGAGCGGCAGGTGGGTTGGGGTTGCGAAGCGGGTGGGGGTGACGGCCGGCTTCGGGATGCGGTGCGGTGGGGGCGGTGGACGGGACGGGCCGGACTCCCGGGAGTGGGAAGTCCGGCCCGTCTGCGCTGCGGCGGGGTGTCAGGGTGTGGGGCCCGGTTCCCGTCGGCGCGGTTCCCGGTGGGGTGCGCGGGAGGCGCGGGCGAGCAGCCATGCCGAGCGGGAGGCCAGGAAGCCCAGCCCGAGGGCCACCAGGTGTCCGGCGTCGGCCAGTTGCTGATCCGTCGCCCACGCCGCGGCCAGCGTCAGGGCGAGGGCCGGCAGGCCGAACCGGCGCAGCACGGGTGGCCCCAGGGCGAGCAGGCAGCCGGCGGTGGCGACCAGTCCGTAGCTGATCCCCACGTCCCGCGCCCGGGAGAGCGCCCCCGGGATCCGGGCGACCAGCATCACCCACATGGCGCCCTCGGTGAGCAGGGTCGCGCCCACGTGCCCGAAGGCGAACACCGCGCCGGCGCGGGCCGCGCCCCAGCGCCACTCGGCCAGGCCCAGGACCACGGCGACGGCGGCGATGCCCGCCCAGGCCGGGACCCCGTCGACCACCAGGCCGCTGGAGAACAGCGTCCACCACTTGCCCACTTCCATGTGGTGCACGTTGCTGCTGTTGTGCCGGACGAACCGGGCCCGCTCCGCGTGGCCCTGGGTGGCGAGCCAGGAGGCGGTGACGGTCAGCAGGACGACGTAGACGGTGGTGAGCCGCAGGCGCAGGGCCGTCGCGGCGGAGGCCGCTCCGAGCGCGGCCGTTCTGGAGGGCGTTCCGGCGGAAGCTCCGGGCGTCGGACGCCGGGCGGCGGCCGGGTCGGTGTCGGTCGGTTTCGTCGTTCCGAGGCGGTCCCTCATCGTGCCTGGCGCCCTTGCTGTGCGGTATCCGGTGCCCGGCGGCTCCGTGGGCGGCCGGGGATCCAGCCTATGCCAGTCCGGGAGGACCGCCGTGGCCGCGGTAATCGGCCGGACACCCCCGGCGGGGCCCGGGCGGCGGGCGGCGCAGGGGTGGAGGCGGGAACCGGGGCGGGGCCGGATCACCCGTACGGGTCGTCGCGGCGGCGGGCGGAGCCGGGACCGGGCGAGGGTGAGGGGGACCGTCGAGGAGGCGCCGATGACCGGCAGCACCACCGGCGTGCCGCAGGCGCGCCGGGGGGCCTGGTGGACGCGGGCCGCCCGGGCGGTGTGGCGCTACGTCCGGCGGGCCCCCGGCACCTACGTCTGGCTGGCGATCCTGCTGGTCACCACAGAGGTGATCCGGCACGTCGACGCGGCGACCGCCGACCGCATCCTGCGGCGCCGCTCGACCAACCTGCACCACCTACAGGTCTCGCCGGTCCGGGTGCTGGCGACCAGCGCGCTCTGGATCGCGGGCGGCGGCTGGCTGGGCTACTTCGCGCTGTACAACGTGTTCCACGTGCCGGCCGAACGCTGGCTGGGCACGCTGCGCTGGCTCTCGGTGGCGGTCCTGGCGCACATCGGCGCGACCTACCTCAGCGAGGGCCTCCTCGGCTGGGCGATCCACCGGGGCCTGGCCGCGCCGAGAGCCGTCTACACCCTCGACTACGGCGTCAGTTACGCGCTCGCCGGGGTGGTCGGGGTGCTCACCTACCTGATCGTGCGGCCCTGGCGGTACCTGTACCTGGCGGGGGTGCTGACCGTGTACGTCCTCGGTGTCTTCCAGAGCCGGGACCACACCGCCATCGGTCACCTCAGCGCGGCGCTGATCGGGCTCGCCTGCTACCCGTTGACCAGGGACCGGCCGGGGGAGTTCGATCCGGCCGCCTCGGCGCGCGCGCTCCGGCGGCGGCTGCACCTGCGGCTGCGCCGGCGGTGACCGGTCGCCGGACCGTGGCGGGCACCGGGCATTCGGTGAATGCCAACTGTTCGAAACGGTACGGGTCTTAACCGTTTCTTACCGTACGGACCTTCCCCGAACCGGGCGGACCGAGCAGGCTTGGCCCCCTGTTTCGCCGGGGTCGCGCGACCGCGCGGCCGGCCACAGGGGAGGACCGCACTCGTGCCCATCAGGCAACACCGACGGCTGCTGCTGAGCGCCGTCACGCTCACCGCCCTCGGACTGACCACCAGCCAGGCGCTCGCCGCGCCGTCGGCGCAGTCCGCACCGCAACCCTGGCAGGTGCAGCACCAGGCGGACATCGGAAAGCAGCACGCGGAGAAGACCGGGGCCACCACCACCCGGTCGACCTTCAGCCCCAAGGCCGACTCGGAGGCCGGGGACGGCGGCGACGAGGCGGAGAACTCCGCCGAGGGCGTCGCGCAGTACACCGAGGCGCGCACCGCGCCCGGTGTCGTCGCGCCGGGTGCGTACGGCGCGGCGTGGTCGCAGCTCCAGTCGATGCCGCACACCGACGGCAGCTGGAAGCACGTCACCGACAAGCCGTACAACTCGGACGACCCGCGCTACCGGGACGTCAACTCCAACTCCAGCGGCGGCGCCGGGCTGGTGACCGGTCGGATCACCGGCATCGCGGCCGACAACAAGGGCTACGTCTACGCGGGCGGCGCCAACGGCGGTGTGTTCCGCTCCCGCACCGGCGGCGGCCAGTGGCAGCCGATCGCGGACAAGCTGCCGACGCTGTCGACGGGCACGCTGAACCTGGACGAGGGCGGGCGGCTCTGGTACGCCACCGGCGAGTCCAACACCGGTGCCACCTCCTACGTCGGCACCGGTGTGTACGTGCTGTCCGACCCGCAGCACGGGAAGTTCCAGCCGGGCGACCGGGTGGGCGGCGCCGAGCTGGAGTCGACCATCATCCACGCGCTGCGCTTCGGTGGCGGCAAGGTGTGGGCGGCCACCAGCCGGGGTGTCTGGAGCCACTCGACGTCCGATCTGAGCGGGCCGTGGACGCTGGAGTTCGCGCCGAATCCGGACTACCTGCCGGGCGGTTCGAAGGCCAAGGACCCGAGTGCGCCGTACAAGAACATCGCCAACGACATCGCGATCGACCCCAGGGACCCGTCGAAGGTGATCCTGGCGGTCGGCTGGCGCGGCGGCGACACCTACAACGGCTTCTACAGCAAGGCCGCGGACGGCAGTTGGCAGCGGGTGTCCTCGCTCGGCGACCTGCCCACCGACGCCGCGAACGTCGGCAACGTGACCTTCGCGCGCTCGGCGGACGGCTCGCGCTACTACGCGATCGACCAGTCGCCGGACGTCGCGGCGCACAACCCGGACACCGGCCTGAAGGGCATCTACGTCTCCAAGTCCGGTTCGCCGTCCGGCCCCTGGACGCTGATCGCGGACAAGGACAAGCCGAAGGGATCCGGCTCCGCCCTTCAGGATCCGGGTTACCAGCCCGGCATCCAGTCCTGGTACAACCAGTCCCTCCAGGTCGACCCGGCCAACCCGGACCACGTCTACGCCGGTCTGGAGGAGGTGTTCGAGACCACCGACGGCGGTGCCAAGTGGGCGACCGTCGGGCCGTACTGGAACAACGGCTTCCCGTGTTGGAGCATCGACCCGAGCAAGCAGACGGGTGACTGCTCGCCGACCGTGCACTCCGACCAGCACGCCGTCGCCTTCGGCAGCTACCAGGGCAAGGTGAACGTCTACGTCGGCAACGACGGCGGGATCTACCGGCGCCCGGGCAACGGGCAGTTGGACGCCTGGGGCCACGGCAAGGACTGGACGTCGCTCAACGACGGCACCATGGACACCCTCCAGTACTACTCGGTCGGCGTCGGCAAGGACCCGGCGGACAAGTCCGGCCGCGGCGTCATCGTCAGCGGCGGCTTGCAGGACAACGGCGAGTCGATCCTGCGCGCCCACGACAAGGTGATGGGCTCCAATTTCGGCGGCGACGGTGGCGACACCATGGTCGACCCGGACAACGGCTGCAACATCGCCGAGGAGTACGTCTACCTCGACATGTGGGTCACCCAGAACTGTGCGGTGAACGACGGCAGCTGGACGAAGGACCCGGGCACGGCCACCTCCTACGAGGTCGCCCCGCCCGACAAAGACGCCAGTGCCGCCCGGTTCATCGCGCCGATGACCAGCGACCCCAAGGACACCAACACCTGGGTCGCCGGCGGCCAGCACGTCTGGGTCCAGCACAAGGGCTACGCCATCCGCAGCGGCAGCGAGTGGACGTCCGCGTACGACCTCGGCGCCGGACACGTCGCCACCGCCGTGGCCACCGTCAACGGCACGGTGTACGCGGGCTGGTGCGGCCCGTGCAACAACCAGGGCTTCAGCCGCGGCATCGCGGTCGGCAACACGGACGGCACCGGCTGGCACCAGCTCAACCTTCCCGTCGACGGCACCGTGCCCAACCGCTACATCTCCTCCTTCGCCGTCGACGGGAAGGACGCCCGGCACGTCTTCGTCGCGATCAACGGTTTCTCCCGGACCTGGACCGAGGGCCCCGGCGCCGGCAACGGCCACCTCTTCGAGACCCGCGACGGCGGCGCCACCTGGACCGACGTCTCGGCCAACCTGCCCGACGTCCCGGCGACCTCGGTCAAGCTCCTGCCCAACGGCGGCCTCGCCCTCGGCACCGACCTCGCCGCCTTCTACCGCGCGCCGGGCGAGCGCGACTTCTCGGTGCTCGGCCGGAACCTGCCCACCACCGCCGTGCAGCAGCTGAAGACCGGCCCGGACGGGCGCCTCTACGCCGCCACCTTCGGCCGCGGCATCTGGTCGATCAACCCTTGCGAGCTGTCCGAGGACAACGACAGCCAGGGCTGACCGGCCGCTCCGTTCCGGTGCCCGGTCCGCTCCTCGGGAGCGGACCGGGCACCGGCGTTTCCCCACGCGTGCGCAACGCCGTCCCCCGAGCACCCGCACCGCCCGGGCCGGGGTCGCCTGGACCTTCGGCATACCCGAGACCGCCCACCACCCGCGGCGCGAGACCCGACCGCTCCGGCGTCCGGCGCCGGGCACCCGGCGCCGGACGGCGGGCTGCGCGTGTTGACCCTCACCCCACGTCAGGCCGCACGGTGGGGCACGGCGCACCGGGCGACGGCTCGATGCACGGATGCACGGATCATCAGGAGGACACCATGAGCTGGTCGGTCGGACAGGTCGCCGGATTCGCCGGAGTCACGGTGCGGACCCTGCACCACTACGACCGGTCCGGGCTGCTGTCGCCCAGCGATCGCAGTCCGGCCGGCTACCGGCTCTACAACGCGGCGGACCTCACCAGGCTCCAGCAGATCCTCTTCTACCGGGAACTCGGCTTCCCGCTCGACGAGATCGCCACGATCCTGGCCGACCCGCTCGCCGACGCGCTGGACCACCTGCTTGCCCGGCGCGACGCACTCACCGAGCAGATCACGCGGCTGCAGAAGCTGGTGGACGTCGCGGAACGGGCGATCGAGGTCCAGCGCACCGGGATCGAACTCACCCCGGAGGAACGGTTCGAGGTCTTCGGCGACGTCGTCTTCGACCTCAGCTACGCCGCCGACGCCCACCTCAAGTGGGGTGAGCAGGAAGGCCACCGGGAGGCCCTGGCGCGCGCCGCCGCCCACACGAAGGAGGACTGGCGGCGCCTGATGGCCGAGGCCGCCGACTGGCGCGGGCGGTTGCTCGACGCCTTCGACCAGGGCCTGGCCGCCGACCACCAGGAGGTGCTGGACCTCGCCGAGGAGCACCGCCGGCACATCGCCCGCTGGTTCACGCCCTGCCCGCCCGAGACGCACTGCCGGATCGCCGACGACTACGAGGCGGACGCCCGGGCCTTCGCCCTCGTGGTGCCACCGGCCGAGCAGCGCCCCGGCCTGGCCGGCTACCTGCGCAGCGCCATCGGTGCCAACGCCGAGCGGCGTGCCGGGGCGGGCGGCCCGGAGGCGGCTCGATGAGGATCCTTGTCATGGCGGCAGGCTCGTACGGCGATGTCGCCCCGTACACCGGGCTCGGTGTCCGGCTCCGGGACGAGGGGCACGACGTCGCCGTCGCCGCGCCGGAGACCTTCCGTGAACTGGTGAGCGGCAGTGGCCTCGAGTTCCGTTCGCTGCCGGTCGACCCTCGGGGCGGGGCGTCGGAGGGGGAGGAGGGACGCTCCTCACTCCTTGCGCGGGCCGCGGCCTTCGTGGAGCGGCTCGGTGACGGGCTTGCCGACGCGGCTGCCCCGGGTGCCGACCTGCTGCTGCTCGCCACGACGACGGCACCGCTCGGCTGGCACCTGGCCGAGGCGATGGAGCTGCCGAGCTTCGGAACCTACCTCCAACCCACGCTACCGACCGGGGAGTTCCCGCCGGTGGTCGGCCCGGGCCGCTCGCTCGGCCGCTGGGGCAACCGGGCGGCGGGTGCGCTCGGCCAGCGGGTGGTGGACCGGCTGCACGCCGGGGCGGCGCGGCGACTGCGGATGCGGCTGGGGCTGCCCGCCCGCTCCCAAACGGCGCGCCGACGGGCGGTGGAACGCGCGAACTGGCCGGTCCTGCACGGGTTCAGTCCCGTGCTGGTGCCGCGCCCGGCCGACTGGCGGGAGGGGCTGACGGTGGTCGGCAACTGGTGGCCGCACGTCGCCGTCGACTACCGGCTCCCGGCGGAGGTCGAGGACTTCCTGCAGGCCGGGCCGCCGCCGGTGTTCATCGGGTTCGGCAGCATGGGGGGCGGCCAGGGCGAGCGGCTCGGTGAGCTCGCGGTCGAGGCACTGCGGCGCGCGGGTGCGCGGGGTGTGCTGCAGTCCGGCTGGGCCGACCTCGGAGCCGGTGGGGACGACGTGCTGACCGTCGGCGAGCTGCCGCACTCCCATCTGTTCCCACGCATGGCGGCCGTCGTTCACCACGCGGGTGCCGGGACGACGGCTGCGGCCCTGTCCGCGGGTGTGCCGAGCGTGCCGGTGCCGGTGACGGCCGACCAGCCGTTCTGGGCGGGTCGGATCACGCGGCTCGGTGCGGCCACCGGCCCGGTACCGTTCACCGAGCTGACCGCAGCCCGGCTGGGCGAGGCCGTCCGGCAGGCCGTCGAGGACCGGTCGTACCGGGACCGCGCGGAGGCGGCGGCCCGCGAGATGGCGGGGGAGGACGGTGCGGCACGGGTGGCGGAGGCGGTGGCGGAGCTGCCGCTGCGCTGACGCCGAACGGTGGTTCGCGGTCGTTGCGGTGTGTGAAGCGGGGTCCTACCTGGTGCCGGGGCGAGTTCGGCCCCCTGGCCGGATGAGCCCCCGCATCACCCACGCCCTCGCCCGCACCGGCCGCGGAGCAGGGGCCCTCGGGCCACGGTGTGCTCCTGCCAGTCGAGCAGCACGGTGTTCCGCAGCTGCGGAGCCAGCGGGGCGGGGCAGTGCGGCGGAGGAACGGCAGGTCAGGGGGCCCGGGCGATCAGGAGGGGCTGGAAGAAACCGGTGTCGGCGGGCTCCGCCCAGCCGATGTCGGCGAGACCCACCTCGGCGGCGAAGCCGCTCAACTGCGCCTGGCTGAGCGCCCAGTAGCGGGAGCGGAGGACCGCGACCTGCCACTGCCCGGTGTCGTCCGGTAGCAGCCGGAACAGCTCCAGGTCGTACCGCTCGCCGTCCTCGCGCCACTGCCAGAGCTGGAAGACGACCGACCGCCGGCCGTCCCGCTCGGCGGTCTGCGGCGGGGTGGAGGCCGGGCGGTCGCGGCGCAGCCGGTCGTAGGGTCGGGTGGAGACCAGCAGCAGCCCGCCCGGACGCAGGACCCGGCGCATCTCGCCCAACGCGGCCCGGACGTCCTCGGCCGTGAGCAGGTGGGGCAGCGCGTTGTCGGCGCACACCACGACGTCGAAGCGCCCGTCCGGGAAAGGGAGCCGGCGCATGTCGGCCGCAGCCGCGGGCAGCCGGAGCCTGCGCCCGGCGGCCTCGGCGGTGGCCCGGGCGGCGGCGACCGGGCTGAGGTCGGTGCCGGTGACCGGGTGGCCGAGCGCGGCCAGGCCGATCGCCTGGGTGCCGATGCCGCAGGCGCAGTCCAGCACCTCGGCGGGGCCGGGCCCCAGGCGGGCGCGGATCAATGCGTCCAGCGCGGCGCCCTGACGGGCCAGGGAGGCGTCCCAGTCGGCGTAGAGCAGGTGGTAGTCGTCGGCGAAGTCGTCGTAGAAGCGACCGAGGGCGGATCGGGACATGTCGTCGGAGTCTCCACGGGTGGGGGCTGGGGGGAACGGTGCGCGTGCCGGTGCGGTGCCGGATGCGACGTCCGCCCGCCCGGCATGCGGCTATCCTCGCCCGGACGTACCGACACGGAGTACCGGCTTTCGCGGCCGCGGTTCCGGACCGGAGGAAAGGGGCGGGCCGTGGAACGAATACCGGACGAGGAGCTGTTGGAGGGGCTGCGCCCGCTGCTGGAGGCCGGTGAGGCCGTCCTCGGTTACGAGCCGGACGGGCCCGGGCAGGGATTCGCCGACCGGTGCTGGGTGCTGAACACCTTGCGGGTGGACGGGCGGCCGGTGCGCTGGGCCGAGGCGCTGGCCGGAGTCTGCGGCCGGTGACGGCCCACCGCGGCAGACTGGACGAGGCGGTGGCCCACTACGATGCCCGGCCGGACGGCGGTCAGTTCCCCGCGCACTGGTGGCCCTCCGACCGCTCCTGGTTCGTCCTCACCAACTGGGACCTCAGCGCCACCGAGGTCTTCGGCCCGCCCGCCCTGATCGCCGAGCTCCTCGACGACACCGGCCTGGAGGCCGTCCGCCACCCGCGCATCGCGGAGGTCCCGGACGGCACCGCGCGGTGGCCGCGGTGATCGAGCTGCCGGAGGGGTCCTGGTGGGACTGGGACGTGCACTCCTGGCGCCCGGGCGAGCTGCGCCTGGCCGCCGGCCACGACCTCTGCTACCCGGTCGAGCCGCTGCCGTTCGCGGACGAGGCCTTCGACCTGGTCAGCAGTCGGCACCCGGTGCGGGCCTGGTGGACGGAGATCGCCCGGGTCCTGCGGCCGGGCGGGGCGTACTTCGCCCAACACGTGGGCCCGGCTTCCGTGTTCGAGCTGGTCGAGTACTTCCTCGGGCCGCAGCCCGAGGCGCGCGAGGGACGCCGCCCCGAGGCGGAGAGCGCAGAGGCGCGGGCGGCCGGGCTGGAGGTGGTGGACCTGCGCTCGGAGCGGCTGCGGATGGAGTTCACGACATCGGCGCGGTGGTGTACTTCCTGCGCAAGGTCGTCTGGATGGTCCCGGGCTTCACCGTCGACGCGTACCGGGACCGGCTGCGCGAGCTGGACGCCCTGATCCGGGCCGAGGGCCCGGTCGTGGCCCATTCGGCGCGGTTCCTGATCGAGGCCCGTAAGCCGTAGCGGGAACGGTACGGTGAGCCGCCCTCTGTGCGAACCGAAGAGATCCGACTCGCTGACGGCCTTCCGCCTCGACCCGTCGTCCGGGGCCGCGACCCAGGCCGGTGTCCCCGAGAAGGTTTTGTCGCCGTCCAACTCAGCCCGCCGCCAGCGGAATACGTGTGGCACGACCTGCGGGCCGAGCACCGGCAGGAACGGTTCGGCCCGGGGAACCGCTACCAGCAGTGGCTGGCCGTGGACATCGGCACCGGCGCCGTGTGGTTCGGGGACACCGACTGGCGGACACCGGGTGAGGATTCCTCCCCGAGGCTCCCGGGACATCGGCGGACCGAGGTCGGAGACGGGGCCCTGCCCACGCCCGCTGTTCTCGTGCACCCGTTCACCCACCGTGCCGCCGACGGTCAGGGCCCGTGTACCTGGCGGTTCTTCACGGCCGCCGAGCTTCACGCACTGGCCGAGCTACTACTGCCCACGGTTCAGCGGGTGATCGATTCCCTGCACCGGGTGGGCCCGGCCGGCGACCTGGAGCGGTCCGCCGAGGCCGCCACGGCCTGGTCCGATCTCGAACGGGCCTGCGACCACACGTCCGACGCGACGGGCGCGGTGGTCTGGGCCGGCCCCCGGGCCAGTCGGGTCCCCGGCTCGCGGGTCGAAGGGGCGGAGTTCCTCGCCCGGAATCCGGAGCTGTGCGATCCGTCCTGGTCGACGGCCACTGACGCGGAGCTGGACGCCTACGCCGCCTACGAGCCAGTTTCCGGTTACGGCGGCGTTCCGGGACGGATGTGCGCTCCGGCGCACGTTCACATCGAGGAGGGCTATACGTTCTACGGCCATCGCGCGGCCCTGTACGCCTACCGCGCCACCGCGTGCGGCGGCCGCACGCCGGTCGAGGCCGGGATCTGGTTCCGGACCAGCGACGCCGGACGTGCCGCGTGGGAGGCCGCCAAGGTCGTGGGCGCGAGTCTCGCCGACGCCACGGACTGTGTACTGGATCACCTCGCCGACACGTTCCGCGGTGCCGCGGACCACGACGGCGTTGTTCTCACCGGGCTGCCGGCCCATCTGTGGCAACAGCGGGCCGAGGAAAGGGCGGCCGTCGACGAGACGCTCGCCGCCACCGGCGAGGAGCTGAAGCGGCTGGAGGAGATGGTCAAGGAAGTCCGGCGCGTGCGCAACACCGTCCTCACCAGGGTCCTCAGTTGGAACGACGGACGGGACGACGAGCAGATCGCCGGTCTGGCCGCGACGTCCCCGACGGCCGTGGCCGAGTGGCGCGAGCGGCTCACGGCGAACCAGAGCGGGCGTCCGGAGTAGCGGGAGGGCCGCCGCAGGAGTCCCGGCCCGGCGGGTGGAGCGTCCGGTGGCGGCCGGTTCGTCGAGCGGGCCTCAGGAGAGGGCGGCCAGCGCCTGCGCGGCGAGCATCTGCTCCAGGGCCAGCAGGGCGCGCGGGGCGTGCCGGGTGTCGATGCGGACGGCGTAGATGAATCGCGTCAGCTCCGGGTCGGCCAGCGGGCGCGCCACGACCTGGGTGGTGCCGCGGGGGAGCGCCAGCTGTGGCATGACGGCGACGCACAGGCCCGCGGCCACGAAGCCGAGCACGGTGTTGAAATCGTCCCCCTCGTATTCCAGGCGTGCCTGGAAGCCCGGCGTCTTGGCGATCTGGGCGAGCAGTTCCAGGCGCAGCGCCGCTTCCGGAGCCGCGATCCAGGTCTCGGACGCGAGGCCGGCCAGGTCGATGACGTCCCGGTCGGCGAGGTGGTGGCCGACCGGGACCACCGCCACGACCGGATCCCGCGCGACCAGTGTCCGGCGCAGCGTCCGGGGCGGCGGCAGGGGTATGAAGTCGTAGTCGTAGCTGAGGGCCAGGTCCATGTCTCCGCGCTTGAGCCGGTTGTAGCCGGCCTCGGGTTCCAGCTGGGAGAGGCTGACCTGCACGTCGGGGTACGTCGCGTGCAACTGAGCCAGCGCCTTCGGCACGATGCTGGTGGCGGCGGAGGCGAATGCGCCGAGCCGGATCCGTCCGGCGGTGCCGGCGCGCATGGCGTCGAGTTCGACTGACGCCGCCGCCAGTGCGCTCCTGACCCCCTGCTCCGCGTCGAGCAGCACCTCGCCGGCCGGAGTCGGCCGTACGGGCCGGCGCTCCAGCACCCTGAGACCCGCGCGGCGTTCGAGTTCGGCGATCTGCTGCGAGACGGCGGGCGCGCTGTAACCCAGCTCGCGCGCGGCGGCGTTGAAGGAACCGTGGCGAACCACGGCTTCGAGGGTGGCGAGCAGGCGGGGGTCCAGTCTCTGCATCGAGTTAACGCTCACTTATCTGTCGCGAAGACGTCTTTTCTTGTCCTTAAGGGTGAACGGCAGCAGGATTCTTGCTTGCGGCCCGGTTGCGCAAGCCTCCGCCCCTCCGCGCCGTGGCCGAGCGCTTCGCCACCGCGGGCGCATCCGTGCGCCGCAGCGCCGTGCACCCCCTCCTCCGCAGTCCAGCCGCCGGCACGTGTGTGCCGGGCGGTGGGCCGTGGAGGAGACGGCGGTCGACCATCGGTCCCCAGCCCTGGAAGGAAGTGGTATGCGCAAGCCACTCATCGGACTCACCACGTACCTCACCGACGCCCGGTGGGGTGAGTGGGAGTTGCCCGCCGCGCTGCTGCCCGCGGCGTACACCAGCTGCCTGCGGGCGGCGGGCGGCTCTGCCGTCCTGCTGCCACCGGACGCGCCGGACGCGGCGGCCGGCGTCGTCGGGCGCCTGGACGGGGTCGTCCTGACCAGTGGCGAGGACTTGGACCCCGCGCTGTACGGAGCGCAGCCGCACCCCTGCACGGGGCCGCCGGTACGCGAACGCGACCGCTGGGAACGGGCCGTGCTGGCGGCCGCCCTCGCACGCGACATACCGGTCCTCGGGGTCTGCCGGGGGATGCAGCTGATGAACGTGCACGCGGGCGGCACCCTCGTCCAGCACCTGCCGGACGAGGTGGGCCACCACGGCCACAACCCGCACGGGGGGCACTTCGCGCCGCACGCCGTCACCACGGTGGCCGGGACGCGGATGGGCGCACTCCTTCCGGGCACCAGCCAGGTCGCCACGCACCATCACCAGGCGGTGGAGTCCCTCGGGGCCGGTCTGGTCGTGGCCGCCCGTACGGCGGACGGCACCATCGAGGCGATCGAGAGCACCCGGCACCGCTTCGCCGTGGGCGTGCAGTGGCATCCCGAGATGGGTTTCGACTCGGCGGTGCTGCGCGCACTGGTGGCTGCGGCGGGGTCCACCGCGAGTGCCGAACCGGGCCGTGCTACCGGGCGCGGTACGCCAACGAGGCGATATTCCAGTGGAGTTGTTTCGTCGGCCCGGCCGTCTTGACAGCACCGAACGGCATCCCCGAGGATCAGCCCGTGAACCTGTCAGACAGCCAGACAGCCAGTCCGATGCCCCGGCGCGTGAGCGCCATGGAAGCGGTGTTCGGCCATCTCCGCGGCGCCATCGAGCGCGGCGAGTACGTGGTGGGGGACAAGCTCCCCTCCGAAGCGGAGCTGTGCCGCACCCTGGCGGTCAGCCGCCCGGTGCTGAGGGAGGCGCTCCGGGCCCTCCAGGCCATGGGACTGACCGTCTCGAAGACCGGGAAGGGGACCTTCGTCGTGGCGAACACGGTGGAGGACCCCACCTTCGGCGACTACGCCGCCAGCGACCTCCTGGAGGTGCGCCGGCACGTCGAGATCCCGGTCGCGGGCTACGCGGCGCTGCGCCGCACCCCGGAGGACCTGGACCACCTGGCCCACCTGCTCGACCGGATGGAGCGGGAGACCGACACCACGGCGTGGGTCGCGCTGGACACCGTCTTCCACCTGGCGGTGGCCGAGGCCTCCCGTAACCCGGTCTTCCGCCGGGTCATCGAGGAGATCCGCGACGCACTGGCGCGTCAGTCGGCCTTCCTCAACGAGCTGGGCGATCGTCGCGAGCAGTCCAACTGCGAGCACCGGGCGATCGTCGAAGCGCTGGTCGACGGTTCCGAGCCGGATGCGGTGGAGGCCATGTCCCACCACTTGCACCGCGTCGAGGCGACCCTCACAGACATCGTGCGCCCCCAACGCGCGCACCCCCCGACAGAAGGCAGACCCGAGGCGTGAGCGAGCAGTTCCTCAAGGACGAGAAGCGCCCCTCCACCCGACACGTCGACGCCGGGGACACCGGCTACAGCAAGTCCCTGAGACCCCGGCACGTCAACATGATCGCCATCGGCGGTGCCATCGGCACCGGCCTCTTCCTCGGCGCCGGCGGCCGTCTCGCCCAAGCCGGGCCCTCCCTCTTCGTCGCCTACGCGGTCTGTGGTGTCTTCGCTTTCCTCGTCGTGAGAGCACTCGGCGAACTCGTCCTGTACCGGCCGTCCTCCGGAGCCTTCGTCTCCTACGCCCGGGAGTTCCTGGGCGAGAAGGGGGCGTACACCGCGGGCTGGATGTACTTCCTCAACTGGGCGACCACCGGCATCGCCGACATCACCGCGGTGGCCACGTACACCCATTACTGGCACCTCTTCTCCGACGTCCCGCAGTGGGTGATCGCCCTCGTAGCCCTGGCGCTCGTCCTCACCGTGAACCTCATCTCGGTGCGGATCTTCGGTGAGCTGGAGTTCTGGTTCGCCATCGTGAAGGTCAGCGCGCTGGTCGTCTTCATGGGCATCGCGATCTTCCTCCTGGTCACCCGGCAGCCGGTGGACGGAGCCGTGCCCGGTCCCTCCCTGATCATCGACAACGGCGGCGTCTTCCCCAACGGTCTGCTGCCGATGCTGCTGATCATCCAGGGCGTCGTCTTCGCCTACGCCTCCGTCGAACTGGTCGGCGTCACCGCGGGTGAGACCGAGAACCCCGAGGAGATCATGCCGAAGGCGATCAACTCGATCATGTGGCGGGTGGGCCTGTTCTACGTCGGTTCGGTGCTCCTGCTGTCGATGCTGCTGCCGTGGAACAGGTACACCGCCGGCCAGAGCCCGTTCGTGACCGTGCTCTCCCACATCGGCGTGCCGGCGGCCGGCAGCGTGATGAACCTGGTGGTCCTCACCGCGGCGATGTCCTCGCTCAACTCCGGCCTCTACTCCACCGGCCGCATCCTGCGCTCCATGGCCGTCAACGGCTCGGCCCCGCGCTTCACCGCCCGGATGAGCCGCCGCCAGGTGCCCTACGGCGGCATCCTGCTCACCAGCGGCATGTGCGTCCTCGGTGTGGGTCTCAACTTCGTGGTGCCCGCCGACGCGTTCGAGATCGTGCTCAACCTCGCGGCGATCGGCATCCTCGCGACCTGGGGCATGATCATGGTCTGCCACCTCTTCTTCTGGCGGAAGGCCCGGGCCGGCGAACTGACCCGCCCCGGCTACCGGCTGCCGGGCTCGCCCTGGACGGAGCTGGTGACGCTGGCCTTCCTCGCCACCGTCCTGGTCCTGATGTACGCCGACGGCGGCGCCGGACGCACCACCGTGCTGTGCGTACCGCTGATCGCCGCCGTGCTGGTCGCCGGCTGGTACGCGATCCGCGGCCGACTCGCGCGCGCCGGTGCCCGGACCGACGGCTGACACCGGGCGGCGGCCTTCGACGCGGGGACCGTCCCCGCGGCTGTCGAGGGGCGCCGCCCGGCCGACGGACCGGCAGTGACCCACCATCGATCGAGGCAGTGATGCACAGAAGTTCCCCCGCGGACGCACCCGCGATCCGTGAGCCCCGGCACGCCCCCGTAGCCCACGTCACCCGTGGCGGCATCATCGAGGGGGTCCACCACGGCTCCGTCGTCGTCCTCGACGGGGACGGCGGAGTCCGGTTCCGGCTCGGCGACATCGAGGTCGCCTGTTACCCACGATCCGCGCTCAAGCCGCTCCAGGCCGTGGCCATGGTGCGCGCCGGGCTGCCGCTCGACGGCGAACTCCTCTCCCTCGCGATGGCCAGCCACTCGGGGGAGGAGCGCCACCTCGCGGGCACCCGGCGGATCCTCGAACTGGCCGGGCTCGGCGAGGGCCACCTGCGCAACGTCCCTGACCTCCCGTACGACCCGGCGGTGCGGGACACCTGGGTGAGGGGTGGGCGTCCGCCCTCCCGCCTCGCCCAGAACTGTTCCGGCAAGCACGCCGCGATGCTCTACCTCTGCAAGCTCAACGGCTGGCCGCTGGCGACGTACCTCGACCCCGCGCACCCGCTCCAGACCGCTATAGCCGAGGTCGTCCAGGAGCTCACCGGCCAGAGCGCCGCCCATGTCAGCGTGGACGGCTGCGGCACCCCGCTGTTCGCCGTCTCCCTGCACGGCCTGGCCCGTGCCGCCGCCCGCATCGCCACGGCGCCGCCGGGCACTCCCGAACTCAGGGTCGCGGACGCGCTGCGCGGTCACCCGGAGATGGCGTCGGGGACCGGACGCGACACGGCCGCGCTGATGCGCGCGGTGCCCGGGCTGCTCGCCAAGGACGGTTTCGAGGGCGTCCAGATCGCCGCACTGCCGGACGGCCGCGCCGTCGCGGTGAAGATCGCGGACGGCGCGAACCGGGCGCGGATCCCGGTGGCGGCCGCCGCCCTGGCGCTGGCGGGAGTCGACCCCCGCCTGCTGGTGGACTGCGCCGGTGAGGCGACGGCGGGCGGCGGCCGGCGCGTCGGCAGCGTACGGCCGGTGCCGGCACTGGCGCCGCACGCCCTCACCCGTCCCGCGTGACCGACCCCCGACCCGTGACCATCCCACCTCAGGAAGAGGACCCGCACACGATGACGACCGCCACCCGGAGCGAACACGACCTGCTCGGAAACCGGGACGTCCCCGCCGACGCCTACTGGGGCGTCCACACCCTGCGTGCCACGGAGAACTTCCCCATCACGGGCACGCCCATCTCCGCCTACCCGCACCTGATCGACGCCCTCGCCGCCGTCAAGGAGGCCGCCGCCCTCGCCAACGAGGAACTCGGCCTGCTGGAGCCCCGGAAGGCCGCCGCGATCGTCGCCGCCTGCCGGGAGATACGCGGCGGAAAGCTGCACGACCAGTTCGTCGTCGACGTCATCCAGGGCGGCGCCGGGACCTCGACCAACATGAACGCCAACGAGGTCATCGCCAACCGGGGGCTGGAGCTGCTGGGACACGCCAAGGGCGAGTACCCGCACCTGCACCCCAACGAGGACGTCAACCTCGGCCAGTCCACCAACGACGTTTACCCGACCGCCGTCCGGATCGCGACCGTCTACGCGGTGCGCGGCCTGCTCGACGCGATGGCCGTCCTCCAGGACGCCTTCGCCCGCAAGTCCGTCGAGTTCCGGGACGTCCTCAAAATGGGCCGCACGCAGCTGCAGGACGCCGTGCCGATGACCCTCGGTCAGGAGTTCTCGGCCTTCGCGGTCATGCTGGACGAGGACCGCAGCCGGCTCGCGGAGGCCGTCGAGCTGATCCACGAGATCAACCTCGGTGCCACCGCGATCGGCACCGGCCTCAACGCCCCGACCGGATACGCCGAGGCCGCCCGCCGCCACCTCGCGGACGTCTGCGGGCTACCCCTGGTCACCGCCGCCAACCTGGTCGAGGCCACCCAGGACTGCGGCGCCTTCGTCCAGATGTCCGGCGTGCTCAAGCGCATCGCCGTCAAGCTGTCGAAGACCTGCAACGACCTGCGACTGCTCTCCTCCGGGCCGCGCGCGGGCCTCGGCGAGATCAACCTGCCGCCGGTGCAGGCCGGTTCGAGCATCATGCCCGGGAAGGTCAACCCGGTGATCCCCGAAGTCGTCAACCAGGTCGCCTTCGAGGTGATCGGCAACGACGTCGCGATCACCATGGCCGCCGAGGCGGGGCAGCTCCAGCTCAACGCCTTCGAGCCGATCATCCTGCACTCGCTGTCGGAGTCGATCACCCATCTGCGTGCCGCCTGCCTCACCCTCGCGGAACGCTGCGTCGTCGGCATCACCGCCAACACCGATGTGCTGCGTGCGACCGTCGAGAATTCCATCGGTCTCGTGACCGCCCTCAACCCGCACATCGGGTACACGGCCGCCACCGACATCGCCAAGGAGGCGCTCGCGAGCGGCCGCGGTGTGGCGGAACTCGTGCTGGAGAAGGGTCTGCTGCCGGCGGAGCGGCTCGCCGCCCTCCTGCGGCCCGAGGTCATCGCCGGCAGCGGCGCGGCCGTGGTCTGAGTGCGGTGCCGTGGTCGGCGTCCGCCCCGGCTTCCCGGTCGGCGGTGATCCCGACGGCCGGTCACCGTTCCAGAGCCGCCGCCCTGCGGTCGAGGTCGGCGAGCAGCGCCGTCACGCGCTCGGGCGGGATCGCCGCCGTGATGTGTCGCTCGACGGCGTAGGCGGCGTCCTGGACGGCGGCCAGGCGCGCGCGGCCCTCCGCGGTGAGGCTGGCCGGGCGCGCCCGTCTCGCCACCGCCCGCGTTGCCGCAGCGAGTGCGCGGGATCGGAGCCCGACCCCGGGGCGCCCGCGCTCTCGAGCGGGCGCCCCGGGAGGCCGTGTCGGTCCCGGAGGGGCGAGTGCGGCCTCTGCTTCGTCAGCGTGTCAGGGTGAGGAGTCCGGGGCGCCAGGGGAGTTGGTCGTAGGGGCCGGTGGCGCCAGGGGTGTGGCCTTGGTAGAGGAGTTGGAGGTTGCAGGGGTCGATGGTCATGGTCTGGTCGGGGTTGTTGCGGACCAGGTCGCCGTGGCTGATGTCGTTGGTCCAGCCGGCACCGCTGTTGGCACGGCCCGCGAAGGGGTTGCTCTCGGTGGCGGCCTGCGGGGTCCACGAGCCGTTCAGGCTGGTGGCGGTGAAGGAGCGGAAGTAGCGCTGGTCGTTCGCGCCCCGGGCCTCGACGATCATGAGGTACTGGTTCTGGTCCTTGACCTTGTAGACCTGCGGCGCCTCGAAGAGGTTCTTCACCGTGTCGCTCATGACCGTCGTGTAGGAGGAGCCGAAGTTGCCGGGGAAGTTCCCGATCGGCATGCTCGCCCGGTAGATGCTGCCGTTGTCACCGGCGAAGAACAGGTACATGTTCTGGTCGTCGGCGATCAGGGTCTGGTCGATCGGACCGGTGCCGGAGCCCGGGATGCCGCCGGTGAACAGCGGCTGCGGCGCGGACCAGCCGTTGGGGTCGGTCGGGTCGCTGGAGGTGCGGTAGATGAACGGCCACTGACCCCACTGGTACGCCAGCACCCAGATGTTCTTGGGCGCGAAGTAGAACAGGCTGGGCGCCACCGCGTTCTGCTTCATTCCGGTCTGACCGGCCGAGGCCATGTCCGCCCAGTTGGTGAAGGGGGCGAACGCCATCGAGCCGTAGGACGACCCGTTCACGTTCGACGCGTAGACCAGGTGCTTGCCCTTGTACACCACGTTCGTGAAGTCCTTCAGCGCGCCCCAGCCGTTCGCCGGCTGCGCCAGCGCGCCCGTGGACGACCAGTGGTACGTCGACGGAAGAGCACACGAGCCACCCGGCGGCGTCGGTGCCGGAGCCGACGAACCGGACGACCTGAGGTTCCAGTGCTGGTTGGTGGCGCCCCAGGAGTCCCAGACCTGGACGGGAGTGCCGTTGGCGCTCTGGTTGCCGGGGGTCTCAAGGGCTCGGCCGCTGGCGACGTTGGTCAGCGTGTACGACCCGTCGCTGTTCCCGGTGGCCTTCCAGTGCTGGTTGGCGCCGGTGTTGGAGTCCCAGACCTGCATCCGCGTCCCGTTGCCGGTCCGGTCCCCGGGTTCGTCCAGTACCCGGCCGCTGGCGAGGTTGGTAAGGGTGTAGGAGTTGTCGTCGTTCTTGGTGGCGCGCCACTGTTGGTTGGTGGCGCCGCTGGCGTCCCAGACCTGGAGCGGGGTGCCGTTGCCGTTCTGTCCCGCGGGCTCGTCGAGGACGCGACCGGAGGCCACGCCGGAGAGCGTGTAGACGGTGCCGGAGGTGATGCCGCCGTCCGGGGTGCTGCCGCCGGCGCTGCCCAGGGTGGTGAGTACCGCGTTGTGGGCGGGCTTCCCGTGGCCGTTGTTGTCGAACAGCAGCGGGTTCTCACCGGTGCGCCACGAGTCCCTGTCGCGGATGCCCCACACGGTCATGCCCGTGCAGCGAGGGACGTCGAGGCAGTCCTGGACGGCGTTGGTGTACGCCGTGGTGGACGCCTGGGCGATGTCGAGTTCGGTGATCTGGACGTCCACGCCGAGCGCGGCGAAGCTGGACAAAGTGGTCCGGAAGCTGGTCGGCGGGCCGCTCGCGGCGAAGTGGCTCTGGAAGCCGACGCAGTCGATGGGTACGCCGCGGGACTTGAAGTCCTTGACCATGTTGTAGACGCCCTGGGTCTTGGCGTCGGACCAGTTCTCGATGTTGTAGTCGTTGTAGCAGAGCTTGGCCGAGGGGTCGGCGTTGCGCGCGGTGCGGAAGGCCTCCTCGATGAAGCCGTTGCCCAGCACGTTCTGGAACACCGAGTCGCGGTGCTGACCGCTGCCGCCGTCGGCGAACGCCTCGTTGACCACGTCCCAGGCGTAGATCTTGCCCCTGTAGTGGGTCATCTCCTGGGTGATGTGGTTGTCCATCACGCTGCGCAGGGTGTTCGGGTCGGTGGTGGACTTGACCCAGTCGGGCAGTTGGGAGTGCCAGACAAGGGTGTGGCCGCGCATGCGCTGGCCGTGCGCGGAGGCGTGGCCGACGATCGAGTCGGCGGGGGCGAAGTTGAACGACCCGCGGGAGGGTTCGACGGTGTCCCACTTCATCTCGTTCTCCGGGGTGACCATGGTGAATTCCCGGTCCAGGACGGCGGAGTACGTCGGGTCGCCGAGCCTGCCGGCGGCGACAGCCGTGCCGAAGTAGCGCCCGCTGCCGGCCGCTGCCGCACCAAGTGTGGTCGGCGTGCCGGTATTCGGTGTGCGTGCGGCCTGGGCTACCAGCGGTACGGCAGCACCCACGGCGGCGAGCACCACGGCGGTGGCGATCAGGCGGCGGGTTGCCGGACGGCGGCGGTGGGAGCGGTTCTGATCTGGCAAAGGCTTGTCCTTCTGGCGTCGGTGGGGGCCTCGGTCGAGGCCCCGGTCACCCGTCAGTTGCCGCTGGACGGAGAAAGGTTGCCGTGATCGGGGAGGAATGTCTCGTCGAGCCGGAGAGTGGCGCAACCCTCGTCCCGCCGGGGCGGGGTTGCCGGGTGGGCGTCCGTCAGCGGAGCTGTGAGAAGACGAAGGAGAACTGGCCCCTTTCCGCCCGCAGCTGGTACCGGGGCAGCGGGCCCGGCCCGCAGGAGGCGGTGCCGATGCCGTGCAGGGCGTGGTCGAGGTTGACCCACACGGCGTCGCCCGGCGTGAGGTCGGTGAGGTGGGCGGCCGCGTCCAGTCGCTCGGTGGTCCAGCGGCGGGCGGTGAAGTAGAAGGCCGGGTCGCCCTCGACGCGCAGGCCGCCGATCTCGACCCAGCGGACGTCGGCCCGTGCGCCGTTCTCCTGCGGGCGCAGGTAGGGCGTCTGCAGCCCGTCGACCGTGGACTCGTAGCGGCCGAGCCTGGCGGCGGTCCTGGTGTCCGGGTACCCCTCCTGGGGGCCGGCGCCGAACCAGCGCACCTCGTCCGCCGAGGCCAGCGCGAGCCGTACGCCGAGGCGGGGCAGCGGCACGGGCCATTCGCCGTCGGGCCGCACCGAAACGGTCAGCCGCAGGCGGTCGCCGTCGCTGGTCCAGCGGTAGGCCGTGTCGAGGCCGAACTCCCGGGCCGCCGGAGCCACTCGGGTCCGGACGGTCAGTGCGTTCTCGCCGAGTTCCACCGCGTCCAGCCGGTGCCGCATGCGGTGCAGACCGCAGTCGCGCCACAGGGCGGCGGTTCGGGTGCCGGTCAGCCAGTCGGTGCCCTCGTCGTTGTCAGTGGGAGCCCGCCACACGTCGAGCCGCAGGCCGCTGACCTCGACGGTGCCGACGGCCTTGAGCGCACCGGTACGGGCGTCGAAGCGGGCCGGGCCGAGGGTGATCGCGCCGTCACGCGCGACGGGTCCGAAGGCAGGACGGAGGACCGGCCGCGTCCGTGCGGTCACCGGGAACTGGCCCCACGCGACCTCGTGGCCCTCGGGAGCCCATGCGGTGTCGGCCGCCAGCACCGCCCGTACCGTCCACTGCGCCTCACCGGCCTCGTGGCCGGCGGGCGGCGGCGGCAGCTTCAACTCCGCCGATTCGGCGGGCGTGAGCTCCGGCACGAGCAGTGGGCCGGTCTCGACCGTTTCGCCGTCCACCTGGTACGACCACTCGAAGGCCAGCGCGCCGAGGTCGGCGAAGTCGTATCCGTTGGTGACCGTCACGGTGCCGTTGGTGCCGTCGCCGTGGATGCGGACGGGCTCGATGACCTTCTTGTACTCCAGCAGACCGGGGGAAGGCCTCCGGTCGGGAAAGATCAGGCCGTCGCAGACGAAATTGCCGTCGTGCAGTTCCTCGCCGAAGTCGCCGCCGTAGGCGTAGCCGAGCTCGGGATGGGTGATGCCGTGGTCGATCCACTCCCAGACGAACCCGCCCTGGAGCCGGTCGTAGGTCTCGAACAGTCTCTGGTAGTCGGCGAGCCCGCCGGGGCCGTTGCCCATGGCGTGGCCGTACTCGCAGAGGACGAAGGGCAGTTGGCGGCGTTTGTGGGTGCCGCCGTCCAGTTTCCGGCCGATCTGCTCGACCTCGGCGTGTCCGGCGTACATCCGGGAGTACATGTCGGTGTCGCGGCTGTCAGGGTCGCCCTCGTAGTGCACGAGGCGGGAGGGGTCGCGGTGGTGGATCCATTCCGCCATCGCGGTCAGGCCCCGTCCGGTGCCGGCCTCGTTGCCCAGCGACCAGATGACGACCGAGGGGTGGTTCTTGTCGCGCTCGACCGTGCGGGCGGCGCGGTCGAGCAGGGCGGGGGTCCAGCGGTCGTCGTCGACGGGGTTGTCGCGCCAGTCCTGTTCGGTGAAGCCGTGGGTCTCCAGGTCGCACTCGTCGACGACCCACAGGCCGTACTCGTCGCACAGGTCGAGGAAGGCCGGGTGGGGCGGGTAGTGCGCGGTGCGGACGGCGTTGATGTTGTGCCGCTTCATCAGCAGGACGTCCCGGCGCATGGTCTCCAGGTCGAGGGCACGTCCGGTCCCGGGGTGCCACTCGTGGCGGTTGACGCCCTTGAAGAGCACCGCTGTGCCGTTGACCTTGATCAGGCCGTCGGCCAGCTCCACGGTGCGGAAGCCGATCCGCAGTGGCACGCGCTCGCCGGAGGTGACCAGCTCGCCGTCGTACAGCGTCGGCACCTCGGCGGACCACGGCCGCACCGGCACCGTGACCGTGGCTCCCGTCGCGACGTCGATGCCCAGGGCCGGCACGGACACTCGCCCGTCGATGTCGGATTCGACGCGGAGGGTGCCCTCACCCGTGCGGTGGTCGAAGGAGGAGTGCACGAAGAAGTCGCCCGCGCAGCCACCGGGGCGGTGTCGCAGGGTGACATCGCGGAAGATGCCGGGCAGCCACCACTGGTCCTGATCCTCCAGGTAGGAGCCCGCCGACCACTGGTGGACGCGTACGGCGAGCACGTTGCCGCTTCGCTCGAGCAGGTGGCCGACGGCGAACTCGTGCGGCAGGCGGGAGCCCTTGAACTCGCCGAGCCGGGTGCCGTTGAGCCAGACGCGGGCGCAGGACTCGACACCGTCGAAGCGCAGTACCGCGCCGCCGTCGGCCGGCCAGTCCTCGGGCAGGTCGAAGCGGTACAGGTGGTCGCCGGTCGGGTTCTCCGTCGGCACGCGTGGCGGGTCGACCGGGAAGGGGTACTGGTGGTTGGTGTACGCGGGCCGGCCGAAGGCGCCGTCGCCCTGAAGGACCCAGTGCCCCGGGACGGTCACTTCCGCCCAGTCGGCGGCGTCGAATCCGGGCTCGGCGAAGGACTCGTCCCGGGCGTCGGCCGTCGGCGAGAGCCGCAGCAGCCAACTGCCGTTCAGCGACAGGCTCAGGGCGCTCGACGAGGCGTACCAGGCGCGGGGCGGCAAGGCTCCGCGGCCCGGGGAACAGTTCTCGAGGTAGTCGTTCGTCATCCCTTGGGCGCTCCCTGCATGATCCGTGTGGACGGGGATTGTGGACGGGCGATGCGGACGTGTCGCGCGCGCTGGATCGGCAGTTCGTCAGCGGGAGCGCGGGTGCGGCCGCGCCCCCGACGAGTCGATCAGCACGACCGACACGCTACTCGGGAGCGGAAAGCCGCTCGGGAGCAGACACGCTACTCGGGAGCGGCGCTCAACCCGGCGCCCTCACCCGGGCAGGTCAGGCAGCGTGTTCCGGCGGATCACCTCCGCGTACCACCGGGCACTGTCCTTGGCGGTCCGGGTCTGGGTGGCGTAGTCCACGTAGTACAGACCGAACCGTTTGCCGTAGCCCCACGCCCACTCGAAGTTGTCCATCAGCGACCAGAGGAAGTAGCCCCGCACGTCCGCTCCGGCGGCGATCGCCCGCCGGACGGCGTCGAGGTGTCCGCGAAGGTAGTAGATGCGCTGCGGGTCGCGCACCGTGCCCTCCGGCGTCAGCCGGTCGTCGAAGGCGGCGCCGTTCTCGGTGACCATCAACGGCAGACCTGGGTGTTCGCGGTGGAGCCGCAGCAGCAGGTCGGTCAGGCCGGTCGGGTCGATCGGCCAGCCCATGGCGGTGCGCGGGCCGGGCGCGCGGTGGAAGAGCACGTCGGCACAGCCGGCGAAGGGGGACCGGGCACCCTCGCCGTGGCCCGCGTCGCTCGCGGTCGCGGCGTCCGGGGCCTTCCCGTGCGGCAGGGCCGAAACCACGGTCGGTGTGTAGTAGTTGACGCCCAGCAGATCCACCGGCCGGGCGATCGCGGCCAGGTCGCCGTCGTGGACCAGCGCCTGCCAGTCGACCAGGTGTTCCGTGTCGGCGAGCAGGTCGTCGGGGTAGGCGCCGTTCAGCATCGGTCCGGTGAAGACGCGGTTGCCCACCGCGTCGATCCGGCGGGCGGCCTCGCGGTCCGCGGCGGACGCGGTGAGCGGCCGCACCTCGTGCAGGTTGAGCGACACGGCGATCCGCGCGTCCCGGGGCAGCGCCGCGCGCAGCGCCTCGACCGCGAGGCCGTGGCCGAGGTTGAGGTGGTGGGCCGCGCGCAGGGCGGCCGTCCAGTCGGCACGGCCCGGAGCGTGAACCCCCGAGCCGTAACCGAGGAAGGCCGAGCACCAGGGTTCGTTGAGGGTGGTCCAGATGCCGACCCGGTCGCCGAGGGCGTCGGCCACCAGCGCGGCGTAGTCGGCGAACCGTCCCGCGGTGTTGCGGGCGGGCCAGCCCCCGAGGTCCTCCAGGCCCTGTGGCAGGTCCCAGTGGTAGAGCGTCACGGCGGGCCGGATGCCGTGCTCCAGCAGCTCGTCCACCAGGCGCCGGTAGAAGTCCAGGCCCCGTTCGAGGGCCGGCCCGCGGCCCGTCGGCTGGACCCGGGACCAGGACACCGAGAACCTGTAGGCGCCCAGGCCCAGTTCGCTCATCAGCCGGACGTCCTGCCGGTAGCGGCGGTAGTGCTCGGTGGCGCGGTCACCGGTGTCGCCCCCGGCCGTCCGTCCCGGGGTGCGGCTGAAGGTGTCCCAGATCGAGGGGGCCCGGCCGTCCACGTCGACGGCCCCCTCGATCTGGTAGGCCGCCGTCGCGGCTCCCCAGAGGAAACCGGTGGGGAAGGCGGAGACGGAGGTGTCGACCGGGGCCGAACCGGTCCGTGCGGAAGTCATCGCTGGCTTCTCCGTTTCTGGCGGGAGGATCGAGTGTTCGTCAGTTCTTGACGGCGCCGGCGGTGATGCCGCCGACGACCTGCCTGCCCAGCAGGGCGAACACCAGCAGCAGCGGTGCGGTGCCGAGCAGCGAGCCGGTGAGGATGACGGCCTGGTCGGAGTCGTACGATCCGCCGCCGAGACCGGCCAGCGCGACCTGGACGGTGGGATTGCTCTGGCTCAGCGCGATCAGTGGCCAGAAGAAGTCGTTCCAGGACTGCACGAAGACCAGCATGCCGAGCACGGCCATCCCGGGCCGGGCGATCGGCAGCACCACGCTCCACAGGATCCGCAGGCTGCTCGCGCCGTCCATCCGGGCGGCCTCGACCAGTTCGACCGGCAGTGCCTCCGACAGGAACTGGCGCATGAAGAACACCCCGAACGCGGCCACCAGGTTGGGCAGGACCACCGACTGCAGCCGGTCGGTCCAGTGCAGCCGCGCCATGATCTGGTACAGCGGGATGACGCTCAGCTGGGCGGGCACCGTCATGGTCGCCACCACCAGGCTCAGCAGCGCGTTGCGGCCCCGGAAGGGCAGTTTGGCGAAGGCGAAGCCGGCCAGCGTCGCGAACAGCACGGTGCTGGTGGTCACGCAGCTCGCCACCACCACCGAGTTGAGCAGCGCCCTGCCCATGTGGACCTGGTTCCAGGCGATGTCGAGGTTGTGCCACAGGTTCCCGCCGGGCAGCAGCGGGGGTGGGGTCTGCGCGATCCGGCTGCCGGAGGTCGAGGCGCCGACCAGCGTCCAGTAGAGCGGGAACAGGGACAGGACGGCGACGAGGATCAGCACCGCGTACGTGAAGGGTCCGGCTCCGGTGAGGCCGCGGGCTCCCGCGCGCCGTCGTCCCGGGTTGACGGCCATCGCTCTCAACCTCCGTTCCGGGCGCGGCGGACGCGGACCAGGGCGAGGTTGAGCGCGCCGATGGCCAGCAGGATCAGCAGCATCGTCCAGGCCACGGCGGCGGCCCGGCCGAGGTGGAAGGCGTACCAGCCCTGGTCGTACAGGTACAGCCCGAGGGTCTGGTACTGGTGCGCCGAGCCGCCGCTGTGACCGGTCGCTCCGCCGCCGAACAGCAGTGGCTCACCGAAGAGCTGGGTGGCCCCGATGCCGGAGACCACGACGGTGAACAGGATGGTGGGCCGGATGGAGGGCACCGTGACGTGCCGGAACTGCTGCCACCGGTTGGCGCCGTCGAGCGCGGCCGCCTCGTACAGGTCCTGCGGGACGGCCTGCATGGCGGCGAGGTAGATCAGGGCGTTGTAGCCCGTCCAGCGCCAGGTGACGATCGTGGAGATGGCGATCTGGGAGCTCCAGGTGCCGCCCTCCCAGTCGACGTTGCCCAGGCCGAGGTTGCCCAGCAGCCAGTTGATCATCCCGTAGTCCCGCCCGAACAGCAGCGTGAACACCAGGGTCGCGGCCGCGATCGAGGTGGCGTACGGCGCGAGCATCGCGATCCGGAAGAAGCCGCGGCCGCGGAGGCGGTAGTTCAGCAGGTGCGCCAGACCGAGGGCCATCAGCAATTGGGGCACGGTGGACAGCAGGCCGACGGTGACGGTGTTGCGCAGGGCGTTCCAGAACAGGTCGTCGTGGAGCAGCCGGGTGTAGTTGTCGAAGCCGCGCCACTGCATCTGGTCGGACGTCTGCAGGTCGACGCTGTGCAGGGAGACCCAGCCCGTGTAGATCAGCGGGAACAGGCCGAAGGCGAGGAAGCAGAGGAAGAACGGCGCGACGTACAGGTACGGCGAGGCCTTGAGGTCCCACCGGTAGAGCCGGGCGCGCCAGGGGCGGGGCGGCGGGGGAGCGGGGCGTGGCCTGCCGAGGGGAGTGGCCGGGACGGCCTCGTCGAGCATGGTGGGGACCTCTCTGGAGGGCGGGGCCGTCCCCGCCCGGCCGGGCAGGGGCGGGGCGGCGGACGGCGGCGAGACCGGGCGTCAGTCGCTGACCTTGTCGTCGATCTCCTTGACGGCGTTGCTCCACGCCTTCGCGGGGTCGCTCTGGTGCTGCTCGATGCTGAGCAGGGCGCCGTTGGTGAGGGTGTCCTTGACCAGGCCGTCCCACTCGCCGATCACGGTCGGCTGGATGGACTGCGCGGTGGCGGCGTAGATCCGGCCGGTGGGCGTGTCGCCGAAGAAGTCGAGTACGGCGTTCTGCACCTCCGGCCGGCTCAGTGCCTGGGCGTTGGACGGCAGGTTGCCGACCGTGGTGAAGACCTTGGCCTGCTGAGTGGGTGCGGTGAGCCAGGCGGCGAGTGCCGCGGCCTCCTTCTGGTGCCTGCCGGCCTTCGGTACGGCGAGGAAGGAGCCGCCCCAGTTCCCGGCGGCCGGCGGGGTGGCGATGTCCCACTTGCCCTTGTTCGCGCTCCCGGACTTGTCGGCGACGACGGCCGTCATCCAGGACGGGCAGGCGACCGTGGCGAACCTGGAATTGGCGAACGCCTGGTACCACGGCGTGTCGAACTGCTTGAGGCCGGCGCTGATCCCGGCCTGGACCGCGCCGGTCGCCAGGTCCCAGGCGTTCTTGACGCTGGGGCTGTTCTTGTAGTCCAGCTCGCCGCTGCTGTTGTCGTACTGGGTGGTGCTGGAGGACACCACGGCGTTGAACAGGCCGCCGGCGGAGTCAGTGAAGAAGGTGCCGGCGGGTGCCTTGGCCTGGTACTGCTTGCCCGTCTCGACGAACTTGGCCCAGTCGCCCTGCCAGAGCTTGGCCACCTCCTCGCGGTCGGTGGGCAGCCCGGCCTGCTGGAACAGGTCCTTGCGGTAGCAGATCGCCATCGGGCCGATGTCGGTGCCCAGGCCGACGGTGCGACCGTCCGTCGTGCTGGCCTGCCGCGCCTTCCACGGCAGGAACGCGCCCTTGTCGACCCCGTCCGCCTTGCCGAGGTCGACGAACTTGTCCGCCTGCTTCTTCACCACCTGGGCGATCCGGCCGACCTCGATCGCCTGGATGTCGTCCAGGCCGCTGCCGGAGGCGAGGTGGGTCTGCAGGGCGGGGTAGTAGTCGGTCTCCTGCTCGACGGTGTGTTCCACGATGGTGATGCCGGGGTGCTCCCGCATGTAGGCGTCGTACAAGCCGGCCTCCTTGTAGCCGAACGTGCCGTAGTCGCCGACGGTCAGGGTGATCTTGGCGTCGGAGGCCGCGGTGCCGCCCGAGCCGGAGCCCGAGCTGTCGCACCCGGCGACCAGCAGGGCGCACAGGGCGGCGGTCGCGGCGCTCAGCAACGGCTTGGGAACCTTGCGCAGGGGGAGGTGGGCGGTGGCTCTGCCGCCGTGGGTGGTGCCCGGGTTCCGCATGGCCGAATCTCCTTGTCCAGGCTGGGTGCATGGCTGTGCCGCGCTAGTGGGACGGCGCGGGCGGTGCTCGGAACTGGTGGGAGTGCGAATGCGTGCGAAGGCGAACGGGAGTGCGTATGGGAGCGCTCTCACAATGATGTGGGAAGATTGCTTCGCCGCGCGAGGTCGTGTCAAGGGTGGGCAAGGGCTCCGTTACCGGACCGTGTCGTGCCCACGCCCCCGCCGCGGCCGTCCGCCGTCCGCCGTCCGTGCACCGTCCGCCGGGAGAACGATCATGAGTCGAGCCGAGCAGCCGCAGCCCGCTGCCCGTCCCACCCTGGAGGCGGTGGCAGCGCGGGCCGGAGTGGGCCGGGGCACGGTGTCCCGGGTCGTCAACGGCTCGCCCAAGGTCAGCGCCAAGGCCCGGGCGGCGGTCGAGCAGGCCATCGCCGAACTGGGCTACGTCCCCAACCAGGCGGCGCGCTCCCTGGTCACCTCCCGGACCGACGCGGTCGCCCTGGTCATCCCCGAGAGCGTCGCGAAACTGAGCTCCGAGCCCTACTTCTCCGACATCATCACCGGGGTCTCCGCCGAACTCGCGCATTCCGACCTGCAGTTGCTGCTGGTGCTGGTGCGTGACGAGCACGAGCGGGAACGGCTGACCCGCTACCTCACCGCCCGCCGGGTGGACGGCGTCCTGCTGGTCTCGGTGCACCAGGACGATCCGCTCCCCGAGCTGCTGGAGCGGCTGGAGCTGCCCGCGGTGCTCGGCGGCCGCCGCTCGGAGCAGGAACCGCTGAGCTACGTCCACGCCGACAACGCGGGCGGTGCCCGGGCGGCCGTCCGGCACCTGTTGTCCCGGGGCAGGACGGCCATCGGGACCGTCACCGGGCCGCTCGACATGGAGGGCGCCGCGGCGCGCCTGGCCGGGTACCGCCAGGCGCTCGTCGAGGCGGCGGTACCGGCGGACGAGGGGCTCGTCGCCCACGGGGACTTCACCGAGCGCGGCGGCCGCGAGGGCATGCGGGAACTGCTCGCCCGCCGGCCCGGGCTGGACGCGGTGTTCTGCGCTTCGGACCTGACGGCGGCGGGTGCGTTGCAGGCGCTGCGCGAGGCGGGCCGGCGGGTGCCGCAGGACGTCGCCGTGGTCGGTTTCGACGACTCCGTGGTGGCCCGGCACACCGAGCCGCCGCTCACCAGTGTCCGTCAACCGACTGAGGAGATGGGACGGTTGATGGTCCGGTCGCTGCTCGACGAGATCGCCCGGCCGGGCCGGTTCCGTCGGCAGACGGTCCTGCCGACGGAACTGGTGGTACGGGACTCCTCGTGACCGGAGCCGGTCCCGACGGGCGGGGGATTCCTGGCGGGATCGCGGAAGGAGGGTGGGAACGCGCCCGCTTCGGGTTGCGGCGATCCCTTCACATCCGGACAGGGCCCGCGAAAGGCCGTCCGTACCCGTGGGAGCGCTTCCAAAAGACGCTGAGACCTGCACGCCGGCGCGCCGGGGCAGCCCACCGCCCCTGGACACGGCTCCGCGCCGGTCGCCGCCGTGGTCCGGCCCCGGTGGGCCCGCCGGCCGACCCCGCCGGCCCCTGCGGGCGCTTCCCAGCTGCCATTCGGTGGTACGGGCGGGTGCCTGATGGCACGGCGGTTTCCGCGCCGGTGAGCAGCAACCCGGCGTCGAAGGTCTCGCCGCTCAGTGGCCCGGGACCGACGGCCGTCATCACGGCGGTCCGGAGCGAGCGGCCATCTGCTGCCACCGCAGCGGCGGCTGCCCGAGCCGGTTCCGGTCCGCGCGAGCCCGCAGGGTGCGCTGGTGGTCCACCGACGGCCCTGCCGGGTCGGCTCCGCCCGGCGCACCGGTGCCACCGACTTCGGCTTCGCCGTCTCCGCCGATTGGGGGCGAACCGGTTGTTCGCCGGTGGCCGGCAGGTCCTCGGAGGCGCCGGGGAGGACGAGGCCGTCCGGGGTCGACACCGTGCCGACGCGCGAACGGGCGTCCCGGTGGCCCAGGGGCCGTTCGGGGTGCTTCCTGAGCGAGGCGCGCAGGCCGGAGCGCGCCGCCGCAAGGGGGCGATCGGCCCGCCGGGGAGACCGGCGGGCCGAGCGGAACATCAGGCCTGGACGACCAGGTCCAGGTACTCGTCGTGCCAGAGGTCCTCGTCGCCGTCCGGCAGGAGCAGGACCCGGTCGGGTCGCAGGGCCTCGATGGCGCCCGGGTCGTGGGTGACCATCACGATCGCCCCCGGGTAGGTGCCGACCGCGGCCAGGACCTCCGCGCGGGAGGCCGGATCCAGGTTGTTGGTCGGCTCGTCCAGGAGCAGCACGTTGGCGCCGGAGTGGACCAGGGAGGCCAGGGCCAGCCGGGTCTTCTCGCCGCCGGACAGCACGCCCGCCGGCTTGTCGGCGTCGTCGCCGCGGAACAGGAACGTGCCGAGGACGGTCCGCACTTCGCCGTCGGTCAGATCGGGCGCGGCCAGGGCGAGGTTGTCGCGGACGCTGAGCGCCGGGTCGAGGGTGTCGTGCTCCTGGGCGAAGTAGCCGAGCCGCAGGCCGCTGCCGGGAACGACCCGGCCGCAGTCCGGCTGCTCGTGGCCGGCCAGGATGCGCAGCAGTGTGGTCTTGCCGGCGCCGTTCAGGCCGAGTACGACCAGTCGGCTGCCGCGGTCGACGGCGAGGTCCAGGCCGCTCAGCACCGCCCGGCCGGCGTAGGCCTTGACGAGGCTGACGGCGCCGAGCGGCATCCGGCCGCAGGGCGCGGGCTCGGGCAGCCGGATCCGGGCGGTGCGCTCGGCCTGCCGGACGGGTTCGAGTTCGGCGAGCATCCGGTCGGCGCGGCGGGCCATGCTGCGGGCGGTGGTCGCGGTGGCGACGTTGGACCGCATCCGGTCGGCCTGGGCGTGCAGGGCGGCGGCCTTGCGTTCGGCGTTGGCCCGCTCCCGGGTGCGGCGGCGCTCGTCGGCCGCGCGCTGGGCCAGGTAGGCCTGCCAGCCGGTGTTGTGGACGTCGATCACGGCGCGCTGCGGGTCCAGGTGGAAGACCCGGTTGACGGTGCCCGCCAGCAGGCCGAGGTCGTGGCTGATCAGGACCAGCCCGCCCTGGTGGGAGGCGAGGAAGCCGCGCAGCCAGGCGGTCGAGTCGGCGTCCAGGTGGTTGGTGGGCTCGTCCAGCAGCAGGGTGCCGTGGTCGGCGAACAGGATGCGGGCCAGCTCGACCCGGCGGCGCTGACCGCCGGACAGCGTGCCGACGGGGGAGTCCATCACCCGGGCGGGCAGCCCGAGCCCGGCCGCGACCCGGGCGGCCTCGGCTTCCGCCGCGTAGCCGCCGCGGGACTGGAACCGGGCGTCGGCGCGCGCGTAGGCGTCCATCGCCCGGCGCTCCTCGGCCGGGGAGCCGGCCGAGGCCATCGCCTCCTCGGCGGCGCGCAGCGCGCGCACGGCGGCGTCCAGGCCGCGGGCGGACAGGACGCGGTCGGTGACGGTGACGGCGGGGTCGGCGGCGCGGGAGTCCTGCGCGAGGTAGCCGACCGGGCCGGTCCGGGTGACCGTTCCGGCGGCGGGCGGCAGCTGCCCGGCGAGGGTGGCGAGCAGGGTGGTCTTGCCGGCGCCGTTGCGGCCGACCAGGCCGATCCGGTCGCCGGGGGCGATGTGCAGGGTGACGTCGGACAGCAGCAGACGGGCGCCGACGCGTACGTCGACACCAAGGGTGGTGATCACTGGATAACGCTCCGAAACAGCTAACGGACACACGGGTGGCGTGGAGGCGGGTCCGTCAGCTAGGAAATTCGGGGCGTCGACATGTCGGCCAGGGTAGCGGCCGGTCGGAACGGGCGCATTCGAATTACGGGAGCGCCCGGTTGGGCCGGCGCATCCGGTTGAGTCGGCGCAGCCGAACGGGAGCGCCCGAACGAGCGGGAGCGTCCGGATCGGGCCGCTGCCGTACGGGGTGCGCATCGGTCCGTGCCGGTGCGCACTCCCGTACGGGGCGGCCCTCAGCCGCGCAGGACGGCGGCGACCACCGAGGGGTGGAACAGCCGGGTCGGCGGCTCGACCAGGGAGAGCACCTCGTGGAAGGCCGCCGTGACCTCGGGGTTGCGGGTCGCGCCGTGCAGCACCTTGTCCAGATAGCGGTGCTGGAGCCTGATCAGGGCGCCCGTGGGGCCGCCCGTGGTGGCGGCGAAGCGGACGTCCTCGGCGCAGGACATCATCCACGCGTTCTTGGACACCGCCGCGATCTCCCGCCGGGCGTCGCGGGCCGTGGCGGGCCCGATTGCGCTGTGCCGCATGGCCGTCCGGCGCAGCACCCGGGCGCAGAACAGCGAGACGGTGACGCCCTGGCCGTACACCGGGTTGAAGGTGCTCGCGGCGTCGCCGACCGCGACCAGGCCCGCGGGGGCGCTGCGCTCGTAGTGCCGCCGCACGCCCGGGCCGGGGAGGAATCCGCGCACCTCACCCGCCGGTTCGGCGTCCCCCAGCATCTCGCGCAGGCCCGGGTCGCGCAGTTGGGACAGGTGCTTGGTGAAGCCCTCCTCGCCGGGCTCGGGTTCGGCGCCGCGCATCCCGGCCAGGCTGACGATCCATCGGTCGCCCTCCACCGGCAGCAGCACACCCATCCGCGGCTTGTCCGGGGCCTTGGTCTGCAGGTAGATGGCCTGGTGGCCGAGGTCGACGCCGGACGGGCGGTGGAACAGCCGGGAGGTGTAGGCGACGCCCGCGTCCACCCGCTCCTCGGGCACCGCGCGGCAGCCCAGTTCGGTGAGCCACTTCGGCACCGAGGTCGAGCGGCCGGAGGCGTCGATCACCAATTCGGCCGGGATCTCCCGGACTTCACCCCGTTCCGAGCCCCGCTCCTCGCCTCGCTCCGCGCCGCGCTCGCGGACCTTCACACCGGTCAGCGCCTGCGCCGAGCCGAGCAGGCCGACCACGTCGGTGGCCTCCAGGAACTCGATCGACGGCTCGGTGCGGACCCGGTCCAGCACCAGCTTGTCCAGCACCGGGCGGGTGCAGGAGAGGAAGGACATCCGGGCGGGGTAGTCGATCATCCACCCGGCCGAGCTGAGCCACTTGAGGTCGCCCGACGCGGAGACCCGGTGCGCGCCCGCGGCCGTCAACTCCTGATTGATGCCGGGCATCAGCTCCTCCAGCGCCCGGTGGCCCGCCTCCAGCACGAGGTGCGCGTGCCGGCCCTGCGGCACCCCGGCCCGGAACACCGGCTCCTCCGGGTACCGGTCCCGCTCCACCACGACGATCCGCTCGGCGAAGCCGCGCAGCGCCCAGGCCGCCACCACGCCGGCCAGTCCGCCGCCGATCACCACCGCCGTGCCCCGCCCGGGGGCCGTCTCCGAAGAATTCATGCGACGTAGCGTAGTGGCGGCGGCGCCGGTCCGTAATCGCTCCAGCTGGACGAACATCTCGGCAGGGCGGGCAGGTTGACGTCGCCGCGGGTCCGAGGGTACGTACGCGTACTCCTACGGCCCGCGCTAAGGAACCGTCAAGGAGGCCGGTGCGCGGCGTCAAGGAGGTGTCAGGAAGCGCCCCGTCGCAGGTGGCGGAGCACTAGCGTCGCGCGGCGGAGAGAAACGGTTCTGTGCTCGGGCTCCACTCCGGAGCCCCGGGCGGACCGTGCGACGGGGGAAAGGGACGTGGCGTCATGACCACCTCGACAGCGGGCAGAACGGGCACCTCGGAGGGGGAGGCCGCCGGAGGGGACGAGGGCCCCGGACCAGCGGCCGGACCGGGTGTTCCGCCCGGCGCCCTGGCCCGGCTCGGCCACGGCCTCCGGACGGTCGGCAGCCGCTCCTACTGGACCACCCCGCGCCTGGTCCGCGGCCTCACCGCGCTGAGCCTGGCCGCCCTGATCGGCCTCGGCGCCACCGCCACCGCCGTCCTCGGCGGCGCCCGCGACGGCACCGACACCATCGGCCACCGGGCCGCCCCGCAGGCCACCCGCGCCGCCGACCTCTACTTCGCGCTCAGCGACATGGACGCCCAGGCCGCCAACCTGCTGCTGGTCGGCGACGACCAGGACTACACCGCGCTGCGCAAGCAGACCCTGGACACCTACGAGCAGCGCCGCAACCAGGCCGACGACGACCTCCAGCAGGCCGCCCAGTCCGCCGCCGCCGACCCGGCCGGGCAGCGCGCCGTCCAGCTGGTGCTCGGCCGGCTCGGCAGCTACGAGGCCCTGGTGGCCCGGGCCCAACTGCTGGAGGAGCAGGCCAAGGCCCCGGCCGGCCAGCCCTCGCCCGCCGCTCTGGACGCCTACCGGCAGGCCTCCGACCTGCTGCGCAACCAGCTCCTTCCCGCCGCCGACCAGGTCACCTCCGCGAACGAGGCCACCGTCGACCACGTCTACGCCCAGCAGCGCGGGGCCCTGGACAGCGGTTGGTGGTGGCTGTTCGTCGTCGGCCTGCTCGCCGTCGCGGCGCTGGTCGGGCTCCAGCGGGTGCTGGCCGTGCGCTACCGCCGGGTGGTGAACCCGGCGTTGGCGGCCGTCACGCTGCTGGCCGCAGTGGTGCTGGTGACCGGGCTGAGCCTGGTGGGCCGCACCGAGGACCACCTGGTGACCGCCAAGAGCAACGCCTACGACTCGGTGATCGCGCTCAGCCGGGCCCGCGCCGTCGCGTACGACATGAACGCCGACGAGAGCCGCTACCTGATCGACCAGGGGCGTGCGGCCGTGTGGGAGCAGGCCTACCTGGAGCAGAGCCAGGCGGTCGTCCACCTCGACGGCGCGACCACGGGCAGTTACGGCTCCCAGTTGCAGGACGCGCTCGACCGGCACCGGGCCGACCGCTCCGCCGTCCCCTTCGGCGGGTTCCTGGGCAGCGAACTGCGCAACATCACCTTCCCCGGCGAACGGGACGCCGCGGAACGGGTCCTGGGTGCCTTCCAGGAGTACCAGGTGATCGACCGTCGCATGCGGGACCTGCACGACGCGGGGAAGCTCAAGGAGGCGATCACGCTCAACACGGGGCTCGCCAAGGGGCAGTCCAACTACCAGTTCGGGCAGTTGAGCGCCGCGATGGACGACACCATCGCGGTCAACCGGACGGCGATGGACGCGGCGGTCGCGGCGACGGACGGCGACCTCGGCGGTACAACGGCGGCCCTGGCGGGAGCGGCGCTGGCGGCGGCGCTGGCCCTCACCGCGCTGGGCGTGCGGCCCCGACTGCGCGAGTACCGGTAGCGCGGCGCCCCGAGGCACCGGGGTCGGTCGGCCGGGGGGGGGGATCGGCTTGGCACGGCCCGGGGCGAGGTCGGCGGTGGCCGTCCGGGTGACTGGAAGTCCGGAAAGCGGGAACGCGGAGGACGGGGCCCGGTGGCGACCGGCGGATCGCCACCGGGCCCCGCCGCGTGCTCCGCCGCTCCCGGGGCAGGCCGTCACCGGTGTGCCGGATTGACAAACGCCCTTGCCGTCCCGGCGAATAGCAGGCATGGCCGACGAAGAGTTCGAGAACGTCCTCACCACGGTGGGCCCCCGGCTGCGGGCCCTGCGCCGGGAGCGCGGCACCACGCTCGCCAAACTGGCAGCCGCGACCGGCATTTCGCTCAGCACGCTGTCCCGGCTGGAGTCCGGGCAGCGCAAGCCGACCCTGGAGCTGCTCCTGCCGCTGGCCCGGGAGTACCGGGTGCCCCTGGACGAACTGGTCGGCGCCCCGGCCACCGGTGACCCCCGGATCCACCCCCGCCCGGTGACCAGGAACGGCCGGACCATCGTTCCGCTCACCCGCCACCTCGGCGGTCTGCACGCGTACAAGCACATCGTGCCGCCCGGTCGGAACACCGGGCCCGAGCTGGAGCTGAAGGTCCACGAGGGCTACGAGTGGCTCTACGTGCTGTCCGGGAGGCTGCGGCTGGTGCTCGGCCCGCACGACCTGGAGCTGACGGCCGGTGAGGCCGCCGAGTTCGACACCCGGACCCCGCACGCCTTCGGCAACGCCGGTTCGCAGCCGGTGGAGTTCCTCAGCCTGTTCGGCCCGCAGGGTGAGCGCATCCATGTCAGGGCGCGCCCGGGAACCTCTGTTCGGTAGGTTCGTTCCCTGTCAGGGAGTCTCCGCTTCGGGCTCCCACCAGGCCGTCGGGAGGGGCCGATCAGATGAGTGTGCAGCAGAGTACGGAGTCCGGCGAGAGCGGCGGAACCGAGGGGAGGCCGACGACCGGACCGGGCGGTACCGGGCCGGGGGGTGACCAGCCGGCGGCCGGGCAGGAGGCGGCGGCCGAGTCGGCGAAGACCCCCGAGACCGGTGCCAAGCCCGCGCGCAGGAAGCGCCCGTTCTGGCAGGAGCTGCCGATCCTGCTGGTGATCGCCCTGCTGCTCTCGCTCGGCATCAAGACCTTCTTCGTGCAGGCCTTCTCGATCCCCTCCGGTTCGATGGAGAACACCCTGCAGATCGGCGACCGGGTGCTGGTCGACAAGTTCACCCCGTGGTTCGGCGCCGAGCCGGAACGCGGCGAGGTGGTGGTCTTCCACGATCCGGGCGGCTGGCTGGAGGAAACGGCGCCGAAGAACGACGGATTCATGGGCGGCGTGCAGAAGGTGCTGAGCACCGTCGGCCTGATGCCCTCGGCGGACGAGAAGGACCTGATCAAGCGGGTGATCGCGGTCGGCGGGGACACCGTCGAGTGCAACGCGGGCAGCCCGGTGAAGGTGAACGGGGTCGCGCTGGACGAGCCGTACCTGTTCCCCGGGGCGACGCCCTGCGACAACGACCCGGTCGGCACCGTCACGGTGCCCGAGGGCAAGCTGTGGGTGATGGGCGACCACCGCAACAACTCGCGGGACTCCCGCCCGCACCACAACCTCACCGGGGACGGCTTCGTGCCGGTCGACGACGTGGTCGGCCGGGCCTTCGTGGTGGCGTGGCCGATCTCGAACTGGTCCACCCTGCCCGTCCCGGACACCTTCGACGAGGTGCCCTCGCACGCCGCCGGCACCCTTCCGGAGCAGGCGCCCCCGGCCCCGGCGGCGCTCGCCCTGGCCGGCGTGGTGCCGATCGCGCTGTGGCGGCGCCGGCGGTCGCGGCGCAGGACGGGCTGAGCCGGACGGGCCGAGCCGGAACTCCACCCGCCGGGACCTCAGCCGCCGGAACTCCACCTGTTGGGACCCCACCCGCCGGGACCCCACCCGCCGGGACCCCACCCGCCGGGACCCCACACGGCCGCGGAGTTCCGGCGAGGGCCCCGCGGGTTGTGAAGAGCGTGTCAGGAGTTCTTGGCGGAACCGTTCGGAGCCCCCTGTCCTCCCTGGGAGCGATTGCCGACAGGCTACTTGAGCGACCGGGGACGACGTGAGGATCAGGGCCTGTGCTTCACCTGCGCCCCGGACACCGCGGCGGAGGCGGCGGCGGCGCAGCGGCACGGCCTCAACGACATGGTGAGCGACCGGGCGTACCAGGTCGGCCAGCAGTCCGGTGCGGAGTTCGACGTGCGCACGCCGCGCCAACTGGTCTGCCCGCAGTGCCGGACCGAGACCCACGGCACGCCGTTCTGCCCGGGCTGCGGGTCCAGGCTGGCGCAGCCCGCCCAGTGCGGGCAGTGCCACAAGGACGTGCCGGAGGGGGCCGCGTTCTGCCCGTCCTGCGGGACGCGGCGTTGAGCGGCCGGTAGCCGCAACGGGCGGGGGGGGGGGGGGGCCCGCGGGGGGGGGGGGGGCCCCCCCCCGCGCGGGGGGGGGGGGGGCGGGGGGGGGCAGCCCAGACACGGCCACGCGGG
>NZ_JBIRJC010000017.1:79674-128801 GCF_044329365.1 Kitasatospora sp. NPDC017646
GGACCACCACCACGGCCACCACCCCCACAGCAGCAACCCCCGCCCCTCCCGCCCCCGCGGGGGGGGGGGGGGGGGGCGGGGGCCGCGGGGGGGCGGGGGGGGGGGGGGGCGGCCCCCCCGCGGGGGGGGGCCCCCCCCCCCCGGGGGGCCCCCCCCCCCCCCCGCCCGTTCCTTCGGTGCCGCGAGGCGGCTCAGCCGTACGACACGTTGGCGCACGGGTCGTCGTCCGCCGAGCGGGCGGTGCCGCTGACACTGGTCGGCAGAGGGGCCGGGGCGCTGGGCGCACCGGGTGCCGAGGTGGCGGCGGAAGGCGGGTTGGCGGCGGCGAAGTCGTGGCCGAGCACCACGCTCAGCCCGCGGCCGCCGGGCTGGACGGTCGCGCCCGGGAACAGCTTCGCGACCGACTCGGCGGCGCCGCGCTCGCCCGTGCCGTACTCGACCACGGTGGTGCTGCGCGGCTTTCCGGCCGCGTTGCCGACGGTCGTGACGGTGTAGCCGGCGCCCTTGACGGCCTCGGCCCCCTTGCTGCCGATACCGCTCTCGCCGGTGCTGTTGAGCACGGCGACCTTGATCTCGGCGTTCCTGGCGTCCGCGGTGGGGGTGGGCGTGGCCTCGGCGGTGGGCGGGGCGCTGGGGGCGGCGGAGTCGGTGGCGGCCGGGCTCTGGGCGCTGGCGTCCTGGCCGTCGATGGTGCGGTCGGCCTTGAGCGCGGCCCAGAGCTCGTCCACGTCGGGGTGCACCAGGGCGACCCGGGGGCCCTCGTAACGCCAGGGCGCGGTCAGGAACTTGACGTCGTGCAGGTTGACGTCCTTGATCGACATGGCGAAGGACATCAGCTTGGCGGCCGAGCCGAGGTCGGGGTCGACGGTCAGCGACTTGGTCGCCGCGTCGGCGAGCGGCAGCAGGGTGGTCGGGTCCATGCCGCGCGACTTGACCTCCTTGATGAGGGAGGAGAGGAACGCCTGCTGGCGCTTGGTGCGGCCGATGTCGGAGCCGTCGCCGATGCCGTGGCGGACCCGGACGTAGTCCAGTGCGGCCTGGCCCTCGACCTTCTGCTTGCCCTTGGCGAAGACCAGCTTGCCCTTGTGGCCCAGGTTGGGGTTGAGGTCCCCCTCGTAGATGTTGTTGGGCAGGCAGACCTCGACGCCGCCGACCGCGGAGGTCATCGCGGCGAAGCCGCTGAAGTCGACCACGATGGTGTGGTCGACGCGCAGGTTGGTGAGCTTCTCGACGGCGTTCTGGGTGCACGCCGGGTTGCCCTGGTCGGTGTTGCCCACCGAGAAGGCGCTGTTGAACATCACATTGGTCTGCTCCTTGGTCCACTTGCCGTTGGGGAGCTTGCACGGCGGGATGTTGACCAGGGAGTCACGGGGGATCGAGATGCCGACGGCGTGCTTGTGGTCGGCGTAGATGTGCAAGAGGATCGCGGTGTCCGAGCGGGCGCCGTCGTCCCCGCCGCCACCCAGGTCGCTGTTGCCGTTGCCGCGGCTGTCCGAGCCGATCAGCAGGACGTTCACCGGGGTGCGGCCCTGGGCGTCCGGCGCGGCGGCCTCCGGGCGGTCCTTGCTGAGGGCGTCGCCGTCGAAGGTGCTGATGTTGCTGTTCAGGCGGTAGTAGACGGCGCCGCCGGCGAGCACCAGGAGGGCGGTGCAGCCGGCGGTGACCCAGAGCACCTTCTGCTTGGTGCTGCGTTTGCGCTTCGGCTTGGCCCGACTGGCGGGGCGGCTGTCGGATATGTCCTTGTCCGTACCGCCCTTGCCCGGGTCGGCTGTACGGCCGGCGGCTCTGCGTCCGCCGGCCCGGTGCGGCGAATTCTCGGTCTCGGTGGAACCCCTGCGACCCGACACGGCGTCATCCTCCACAGTTGCCACGGAACCCCCGTCGAAGCGGTGGCTTGCGTGGTCCTGGGTCGGAGCGGATCCGGGCCGGCCCTTCGCTAAACTTTTACACCGCTGTAGAACTTTCAGAGGAGCATACTAAGCGTAGATGAGAAAAACACTGGTCAGACCATGAGAGAAGGTCGGCCGGGTCTCATCTCCGTGGCTCCGTACCCGCACGAGGAGCACGATGACTCACCGGATCGTACGTTCGATGGCCGGCGCCCTGGTGGCGCTGCTGGCCGCCGTCGGTCTCAGCGCCGCGGCGTCGAGCGCGACGGCGGTGGCCGCCACTCGAACCGCCGCGGGGAGCGCGGCCGTCACGCCGGGCGCGGCGCCTGTGGGTGTGGCGCATGTCACGCAGGTTTCGCGGGCGGCGCAGGGGCGGCAGGTCACCCAGGTCACCCAGGTCACGCACGTCGCGGCCAAGCAGGAGAAGAAGAAGTCCGGCTTCTTCGCCAAGCTCGGCAAGTTCCTGCTGGTGGTGGTCATCCTGATCATCCTGGTCGTCGTCCTGCTGATCTGGGGCATCGTCCACTTCGTGCGACGGCTCTTCCGCCGCCGCTGAGCCGCCGCTGAGCCGTCGGCGAGCCGATCGGCGAGTCGCCGCTGATGACGCCTTCGACCTGGCCGGCGGCCGCGAGGCGGCCCGTGCCTTCACCGAGTCCGTGTGCCTGGCCGCGCCGGCACCCGCGCTGGCACCCTCGCTCCGGCGGCGTCCACACCCTGGTGCTCCACCCGGCGAGCACCTCCCACCGGCAGCAGTCGGACGAGGAGTTGGCGGCGGCCGGCATCGGCGCCGGCACGGTCGGGGTGTCGGTGGGCATCGAGCACCCGGAAGACCTGTGGGCGGACGTCGAACAGGCCCTCGCGAAGGTCTGACGCCGGCTGGGCGGTGACCGCAGTGCGGCGGAGCCGTTCCCCCGGGCATGATCCGGCCCGTGGGAACGGACCTCCGAGGTTCCGTGGAATGCCGCACCGTGGACCCGCCTCGACCACGGGGACCGCCCGTGCCGGGCACGCCTCCTGGGGTCGGCGTTCGACGCCACCTGGCCGGGCCGGGAGGAGGTGCTCGCCGTGGACCGGGCCGGGCCGGCGATCCCCAGGGCGACCAGGACCGCCCGGTACCGGCGGCTGCCCGAAAGCCGTCCGGGGCTTCGGACCGAAGGAGTTCGGGTGCGGCCGTCAGCGGGGTCTGGGGCGGGCGGCGAGGAGGGCGACGTCGTCCTCGGCGGCGGGGGCCGGGGGTGGGGCGAGTGAGTGGAGGACGGCGTCGAGGAGGTCGTCGAGGTCGCCGGCGGCGGGGAGGCGGAGGGCGGCGAGGCGTTCCAGTGAGGTGTCGATGTCCTCGTGGCGGCGTTCGACCAGGCCGTCGGTGTAGAGGAGCAGGGTCTGTCCGGGGTCGAGCGGATGGGTGGCCTGCTCGTAGCCGCCGAGGCCGGTGCCCAGCGGTGGTCCGGTGGGGACGCGCAGCAGTTCCGTGGGGCGGTCCGGAGTGATCAGGGCGGGCGGCAGGTGGCCGGCGCTGGAGAGGGTCCAGCGGGCGCGGCCGGGGTCGGCGAGGGCCAGCAGGCAGGTGGCGGGGCGGGCGGTGTCGTCGGCTGAGATGACGGTGTCGAGCTGGCGCAGGATGCGGTGCGGGGGCAGGTCCGTGCCGGCGATGTCGCGCAGCGCCGAGCGGTAGTGGCTCATGTCGACGGCGGCCTCGACGCCGTGCCCCATGACGTCGCCCATCGCCAGCAGGGTGCGGCCGAAGGGCAGGCGGACCGTCTCGTACCAGTCGCCGCCGACCACCGAGCTGCTGCCGGAGGGCAGGTAGCGGGAGGCGAGGGCGAGGTTCTGGTGCGGGTTGCCGGGCTCGCTCAACAGTGCGCGCTGGAGTTCGAGCGCGATGCCCTGGGAGCGGGTGTAGCGGCGGGCGTGGTCGATGGCGGTGGCGGCGCGGGCGGTGAGGCCGCCGAGCAGGTCGGCCTCCTCGGGGGTGAAGGCCGGCGCGGTGGCGGTGCGGCCGAGGGTGAGCACCCCGACCAGGTGGCCGCGGGTGACGAGCGGCAGGACGAGCAGGGAGGCGGTGCCGGCCGGGCAGGCGTCCGCCGGGCCGGGCTCGGTGAGGACGGCGGCGCCGGTCACCAGGCACCGGGCGACCGCCGTGCCCTCCCGGTGGCGGACGGACTCGCCGGGACGGGGCAGCTCGGCGAGGGCGGCGTCCATCGCGGGCACGGCCCGTACGGCGGCGCGGTGCAGTCGCTGGGCGCCGGTCCGGCCGGGGCGGGCGGCGTCGGCTTCGAGGGGCAGTACGTCGACGGTGGCGAGGTCGGCGAGGCCGGGCACGGTGAAGGCGGCGAGTTCGGCGCAGGTGGTGGTGGCGTCGAGGGTGGTGCCGATCCGTTCTGCGGCGGCGTCCAGCAGGGCGAGCCGGGCGCGGGCCCGGTGGAGTTCGCGCAGGTGCTCGCGGGCCGGGTCGGGGTCGTCCAGGACGACGACGATGACGCCGGTGGTCCGCCCGGCCTGCCGCAGCGCCCGGTAGCGCACCCGAAGGCCGGGCGGGACGGGGGAGCCGGCGCTCTCCGGGCCGCCGGTGACGTGTTCGTGGTCGTGTCCGTCGGCGAGGACGCGGCGCAGCGGGCCGACGGCGCCGCCGAAGGCGGTGGTCTCGGCGGTGCGGCCGATCAGGTCGGCGCGACACAGTCCGGTGACGGCGGTGAAGGCGGCGTTGAGGTGGCGCCAGCGCAGGTGTTCGTCGAGCAGGGCGACGGCGACGGGGGCGGCGGCGAGCACGTCGCGCAGCTCGTCCGGATCGGTATGGATCCGGCCACTGTCGGTGACCGAGCCGAGGCTCGCGGCGAGGGCCGCCGCGGTCGCCGCCAGGGAACGGGCGTCCGGGGGCGGGGGCGGCGCGCCCTGTGCCCGGTTGCCGTGCCGGTGCTGCATGAATCCATGATCACGCGCCGGGGTGCGGCGCGCCCACGACTGGGTGAAACCTTGACTGGCCGGAGACCTTGTCCTGCCGGGCCCAGGCGGGTTGCGTGCGCGTGCACACACTTGTAGGGTGCGTGTGCACGCACACAGTCGTCGGCGTCCGGGAGCCACCCCGGAGGCCGGGAGGAGGACCCCCGCATGGCAACCCACCGCACCGTTCTGATCACCGGCACCTCCTCGGGGATCGGCCTCGCCGCGGCCGTGGCCGCCGCCGGCGCCGACTACCGCGTGATCGCGACCATGCGTGACACCGGACGGGCCGGGAACCTGCTCCGCGCGGCGGAGACGGCGGGCGTCGCCGACCGGATCGAGGTCGAGCGGCTGGACGTCACCGACCCGGCCTCCGTCGCGGACTGCCTGGACACCGTCCTCGACCGCCACGGGCGGCTGGACGCCGTCGTCAACAACGCGGGCGCGGGCTTCCTCGGCACGATCGAGCAGGACGGGATGGCGCCGGTGCGCGCCGCCATGGAGGTCAACTACTTCGGCGTGGTCGAGGTGACCCGGGCCGCGATGCCGCACCTGCGGGCCAGCGGTGGCCGGGTGGTCACCGTGACCAGCGTCGGCGGCCTGGTCGGACAGCCCTTCAACGAGGCCTACTGCGCGGCCAAGTTCGCCGTCGAGGGCTTCATGGAGTCGCTGGCCCCGGTCGCGGCCACCGTCGGGGTGGCCGTCACTCTGGTCGAACCCGGCGCGGTGGCCAGCGAGTTCGTCGGCAACCAGAACCTCGACGTGCCCGCGCTGATCACCGCCGCCGGCCCGTACGGCCCGGCCCTGCGGGCGTACGTCGACCGGGCGCGGCAGGCCTTCGACAGCGCCCAGACCCCGGAGGAGGCGGCCGCCCCGATCGTCGCGGCGCTGACCGCCGAGCGGCCGCCGCTGCGCTTGCAGACCTCTGAGACGGCCCGGGCGTTCGTCGGGGTCAAGCTGGCCGACCGGGACGGTTCGGCGGTGCTGGGGATGACGGGCGGCTGGGTCGGGTCCGCCGGCGCCTGACGCCGGGGCACGGCCGGGGAGGGTGCGCGCGGTCGGCGCCGGGTGATCACCGGTCATACTTGGGCGGCGGCGCCCGGCACCGGGCGCCACGGGCGGTGTCAGGGCCACCGCCCGTCGGCACCGGAAGGTCCGTCGTGGACCGCCCGTCACGGTCCACCCGTGGCGGCCCGTCAGCAGCCCAGACCGGAGGAACCGATGAGCCCCCACCAGCCGACCAGTCGACCGGCGGCAGGGGCCCCGGGGGTGCCGTGGAACCGGCAGCGGCTGCGCAGCAACAACGAGTGGCTGCTGCTGGAGCTGCTGCGCACCGGCGGTGGCACCTCCCGGGCCCAACTGGCCCGGGACACCGGTCTGTCCAAGCCCACCGTATCCGCCGCGCTGGCCGACCTGGAGCGGGCCGGGCTGGTCCGCGAGGCCGGGCGGGTCTCCCCCGAGCGCGGCCGCACCGCGGTGCTGTACGAGGTCGACCCGACCGCCGGCCACGTGCTGGGCGTGGACATCGGCCGGGCCCGGCTGCGGGTCGCCGTGGCGGACCTCGCCGGGACCGTGGTCGCCCGGCGGGACGTGGCCAACCGGGGGAGGACGGCGGACGCCGTCGCGGACGCCGTGGTCGCCGCCGCGCACGAGGCGACCGCCGAAGCCGGTCTGAGCGCCGCGGACGTCGTGCACGCGGTGATCGGCACGCCCGGGGTGTGGGACGAGGAGCAGCGCGGCGTCCGGTACGCCACCAGCCTGCCCGGCTGGGGACGGCCGGGGCTGTTCGACCGGATCGGCGAGGGGCTGGGCACGGCTGTCACGGTGGCCAACGACGCCAACCTGGCCGCGCTCGGCGAGTACACCCTCGGCGCCGGGCGGGGCAGCCGGATGTTCGCCTACCTGCTGGTCGGCACCGGGCTGGGACTGGGCGTGGTCAAGGACGGCGAGCTGCTGCTCGGCGCGCACGGCGCGCTGGGCGAGATCGGCCTGGTGCCGCTGCCCGCCCCCGCGGGCGAGCGGGCCGGGACGACGCTGGAACAGGAGGCCGCGGCGGACGCGGTGGTGCGGGCCGCCCGGGGGTTCGGGCTGGAGGGCGCGGGCGGGCGGCAGTTGACCGCCAAGCGGGTCTTCGAGCGGGCCCGGGCCGGTGACGGCGCGGCGCTCCGGGCGGTGCGGTGGGAGGCGGAGCGGCTCGCCTACGCCGTCGCCGTGCTGTCCGCGGTGCTCGACCCGGACCTGCTGGTGCTCGGCGGCGGCATCGGCAGCAGCGCGGACCTGCTGCTGGAACCGCTGGAGCAGGCCCTGCGCCGCTTCGCCCCGATGCGTCCGACGCTCGCAGCGAGCCTCCTGGGGAAGGAGGCGGTGCTCCTCGGCGCGGTCTCCACGGCGCTGGAGACCGCCCGCCCCGAGGTGTTCGAGCGCCGGACGGCGGAGCTGTGACCGGGCGTCAGCCGGTGGCCAGGGTCAGGCCGTAGGCGCTGAGGATCGGGTTGACCGGCTGGAAGTAGGTCTCACCGCCCGAGGTGCAGTCGCCGGAGCCGCCCGAGGTCACACCCTGCGCCTGGTCGCCGGAGATGAACGAGCCGCCGGAGTCCCCCGGTTCGGCGCACACGTCGGTACGGGTGACGCCGTAGACGCTGCCCTCCTGGTAGTTGACGGTGGCGTTCTGCTCCTCGACACTGCCGCAGTGCCAGCCGGTGGTGGAGCCGGATCGGCACACCGAGCCGCCGACCGGCTGCTCGGACGAGCCGCCCACCGTCACCGCACCGCCCGCGTAGTCGTTCACCTGCGGCTGGGCGGTCCACTCCGGGCCGGCCGCCACCCAGGACCAGTCGTTGCCCGGGAAGGTCGAGCCCTGGAAGGTGCCGATCGAACTGCCGTCGGAAGCAGTCGCGTTGGAGCCGGGCTGGCCGCAGTGGCCGGCGCTGACGAAGCCGGGCCGGCCGCCCTGGGTGACCGGGAAGCCGATCGAGCAGCGGGCGGCGTCGTCGATGTAGTACGCGTCCCCGCCGTGCAGGTCGGCGAGCGGACGGGGCGTGGCGGTGGCCCGCTCGGCCCGGACCAGCGCGCGGTCCACTCCGGACTGGTCGAGGAAGGCCTCGGTGCGGGCGTCGTCGGCGGACTGCACCACGACGGTGTTGGACCGGACGTCGACGTACCAGAGTGGGGTGGCCTCGGGCGCGGCCGCCCGGGAGGCCTGGTCGAGCGCGTCCTTGGCCTGGTCCAGTGCCCACAGCGGGTGCTGGACGACGGTCGCCCGGCCCCCGTGGGCGGTGATGGTACGGGCGGCGGAGGCGTCCGTGGTGGCGACCACCAACTCGGCCCGCGGCCCGTCGATCCAGGCGCCGGCCCAGCGGTCGCCGAGCGCCCGGGTGAGCGCCTGCTGGACGGCGGCGGCCCGGCTCTCCCGGTCGATCCGGTCGGCGGCGGCCTGCGGGGCGAGCCCGAGGTCGCGCTGCATCGCGTGCAGCACGGCGGGCGGTACGGCGGGCGGTACGGCGGCGGTGCGGGCGGCGGCGGGGACGGGGGCGGCCAGGGCGGCGGCTATGGACGGGTCGTCAGCGGGAGCGCTGACGGCCGGTGCTGCGGTGAGCGCGACGGTCGCGAAGGCGGCGGCGACGGCGAGCGCACGGATCCGGAGCATGGGGTCTCCTCGTTCGGCGTGGGGGTGTCGTTCGGCGTGGGGGTTCGGCGTGGGGGTTGCCGGAACCGTAGCGATCCGCCTGTGCTGGCTGGAACATGTCATAACGCCCCGCGCTCCTGCGCTATATCCCAGGAGAGGGCGGCGAGGTGCTCCGGCGGTCATCGGCCGAGGTGGCGTCCGTCGCGTCCGGTGGCCGGAATGTCTCGATCTGCCAACGAGTGGGGAAACCGTGGCCGCCGCGTGTGCGGGTTCTGCTTGACTCGCACGCCTCGCCCATACGGAACGGAGCGTTCTCCCCCCCATGACTTCACGGATACCCGGGCGCCGCCGCGCGGCCGGCCTGGCCGGATTCGCCGGACTCGTCCTCACCGTCGGCCTGGTGCTGACCGGTTGCGACCCGTCGGCGGTGGACGGCAAGGCGTCCGCCGCGCCGACCACCACGGCCGCTTCGACCGTCGCCACCGCGCCGAGCGCGCCCGTGGCGACGGTCCCCGCCCCGCCGGTGGTCACGCCGTCGACGCCGCCGCCCTCACCGGCAGCCCCGCCGTCCTCGGCCCCGTCCGCCGCCCACCCGCAGACGCCCGCCGCCAAGCCGCAGCCCAAGGTGACCACGGCGCAGCCGCCGACCGAGCCGGAGCACACCCAGGCGGCGGCCGGCGGTTCGGGGTGCGAGATCCGCTCCAGCGCGGGCAACTGCTACGCGGTCGGGCAGTTCTGCCGCAACGACGACCTGGGCCGGAGCACCCACGACGCCAACGGACAGGTGATCTACTGCCGGATGGTCAGCGGCAAGCCGCACTGGCAGGCGTGAGTCACCCGCCCAGGGTGGACCAGAACAGGTGCTCGTAGGCCTGGAGCAGCAGACCGTACTCCCCTGCGGTGGCCAGGGTGTGGCCGTCCAGCGGGTCCGGCCCGAGGGCGTCGGCGGCCTGCTGCTCCAGTTCGGTCGCCGGTTGCGCGAAGAAGTCGAAGAACGCGCAGGCCTCGTCGGAGAAGCCGTGGTGGCGACGCAGGCCCTGGGCGATGGTGGCGCAATAACCGCCCCAGGCCGCGAAGTTGGCCACCAGGGCGGCGGCCGCGGCGGGCGGGACGCTGTTCAGCGCGAGCCAGGCCAGGTAGGCCGGGTAGGCCTGGCAGCCGGGCAGCGGCGGCCGGGCGGCCACCGCCCGGCCGTCCGGGCCGCAGGCGGCGGCCAGCGCGGGCAGGGTGCGCAGCGCGGCGCTCTCGCCCTCGGCGAGGGTGGCGAACCAGGCGCCGAGCGGCCGGTCGGCGCAGCGGGTGGCGAGCAGCAGCAGGCTGCGCCGGTCGGAGGTGATGATCCGCCGCTGCTGGGCGGCGAGTTCGGCCACCGCCGTGAGCGGGGCGCTGCCGTCGGCGAGTGCCGTGACCAGGGCGGGAGCGGAGTCGCCGGGGGCCAGTTCGGCGCGCAGCCGCTGGATCTGGTCGAGGATCGGGTGGTTCACCGGTGCCTCCGGGGTGCGGTTCGGTCCGGTGCCCATTCCTACCGCCTTGCGGTGGTCGGGCGGTGGCGACAGGCCGGGAGCGCCGGACTGGTCGGCGCTCCCGGTCGCTGGGTCAGGCTCCGGCGCAGGCCTTGGTCAGCTCGCCTGCGGCGTCGCCGATCGGCGCGAAGTCGGGTTCCTTGCCCTGGGAGACGGCGTCCTGGGCCTTGTCGACGGCCTTGGACAGCTTGTCGGCGGCTGCGTCGAGCTTGCCGTCACCGTCCTTGCGGATCTTCTTGACGTCGTCGACGATCTTCTTCAGGGCGTCCACGGTGTGTTTGCGCCGGCTCTCGTCGGTGATCTGGCCGACGTTGATCGCCGAGTCGGTGAGGTCCTGGACATCGCCGGTGAGGCTGATCGCCCGCTTTCCGCAGTCGAGGGCCTGGTCGGCGCTCTTGCACGCGGTGAACAAGGGGGCCGCCAGGAGCAGTGCGGTCGCGGCGGCTGCAAGTCGGTACGGATTCTTTGTCATGTCTTTATCCCTCCCGCCTTCGAGAACGTCTCGTCCTCGTGCGGTGGTTCCGACATGACGCGTGAACGGTCGGCGAACGATGCCGTTCCCAGCGGACGCTGATTTGCTGTCAGCCCACTTGCCCGAACTTCCGGTGCCAGGCGTCCCAGGCGGCGGCCGGAAGCAACGCCCGGTTGCGGGACAGGAATTCGTAGAGGGCGGAGCCGTAGCGGTCGGCGAGCTCGGCGTTGTGGGTGAACACGTCGAGTTCGTTGGCGGCCGTGATGGCCAGGAAGGCGCGCAGGTCCTCCTCCGGCGGAGTGTGGTCCTGTCCGGTGAACCGGTCGTGGAACAGCGGCACTTCGTCCCGGCCCAGGCGCGGGTAGACGGCGGCCCGGCCGCAGCTGGCGTAGAGGTAGACGAGCGCCTCGGCGCGGCCGCCCACGAGTTCGACCAGGACCTCTCGTTCGTCGAGCGCCAGCAGGGCGCCGTCGAACCCGTCGGTCCCGTACGCGGCGTGGCAGAGCCCGGCGGCCTGGACGGCGGAGTCGGTTCCCCAGGCCGCCAACAGGTCCGCCACCCTGGCCAGGTGCTCCAACAGGGTGCCGCCCGGGTGCGGGATCCGGTCGGCGTCGTGGGCGCGGAGGAACTCCTCGACGTGGCTCCACGCGGGAGCGCTGCGGTGGTCGGCTGGCGTCACCCGAGGAGTTCTACTCCTGTTGCCCGCCGACCCGCAACCGCGTTTCGCCACTCCGCTACGACAGTTCGCGCACCAGACGGGTGATGGTCGGGGTGGGGACGGAGTGCGCGGCGGCGGCCCGCAGTACGGCGCCGCCGATGGCGTCGAGTTCGGTCGGCCGGCCCGCCTCGACGTCGCGCTGCATCGAGGACTTCATCGCCCCGGGAATCCGGTCGAAGGCGGCGAGCAGCGTCCGGGCATCGGCCGGGGCGCCGACCGCCTCGGCGACGGCGGTGATCTCGTCCAGCACGGCCAGGAGTTCACCCCGGTGTTCGGTGCGCACGACGCCGATGCCGTCGGCGTGCCGGGTGGTCAGCAGAGCGAAGGGAGCAAGGAAGGACAGCTTGCTCCAGAGCATCGCCGTCTCGTCCTCGCGCAGCGTGACGTCCAGGCCGGTGTGTCGCAACTGCGCGGCGAACTCCTCGACGGGAGCCGCCAGTTCGACGGCCGCGAACGGGCTGGTGTGCTCGATCCGGCCGGGGGCGGTACGGGTGGCCTCGACCCGGATCGTCCCGGCCACCACCCGCCCGGCCGGGTAGCGCTCGCGCAGCAGCGCCATGTGGTCCAGGCCGTTGAGCAGCGGCACCACGATCCCGGAGCCGAGGGCCTGCGGCGGCATACGGTCGAGCGCGGCCGTCAGGGCGGTCTCCTTGACGGTCACGAATGCGGCGTCGACCGGTTCGCGCAGCTCGGTGGCGGCCTCGACCCGGGCGGTGAACTCGCCGAACTGGCTGCTGTGCACGTGCAGTCCGTCCCGGGCGAGGACGTCCGCCGTCTGCTCTCCGGCCAGGCAGACGACGCGATGGCCGTCGCGCGCGAGCAGGCCGCCGATCAGGCCGCCGACGCCGCCCGGTCCGAGGACGGCGACGGTGAGGGGGGTGGTCGTCATGGTGACTCCTTGAGGGTGTGCGGGGTGTTCGGGGCAGGTGGAGCGGCGATCAGGAGGCTCCGGGCAGGGGCCCCGGAGGAGGCTGCCTTCTCGGCCGTCCGGATCGGGGGAGCCGAAGCCGACGTGTAGCCGGAGGTCAGGACGTACGGATGCGAGGCCCGTTGGTCCATCGGCGGGGTGGCATCGGCGGACAACGGCAGCAGGTCGAGGGCGCCTCGACCGGGGCCGTCCCGTCGCGGCCGGGATCGCCGCGGCCGGGTTCGTGTAGCCGTCGCGGCGCCAGAGCGTGCGCGCGCGGGCGCCGCTCGGCCGCACGCGCGAAGGGCTTCGGGCGGGGGCTGAACGCGGCGTTGTGCGGGCCGGGGGCGCTGCCGGTCGGGTGCGGGATCATGCGGCGGCCTCGGGCGCGGTTCGGTGGAGGGAGACGTGGTCGAAGTAGTAGGGGGCCCGTGGCGTGGTTTCCGGCCGGCACCCGGGCGAGTGGGGCGTCCCACGCTCCGGCGGAGGCGGAGGCGGAGGCGGAGGCGGAGGGAGGGGGAGGGGGTGCGGCGCGGGGTGCCGTGGTCCGGATCGGGCAGCGGGAGGCCCTCGGCGCGCAGCGCCTCGGCCAACTCGCGGGCCGGCCAGCGGAAGACGTCGATCCCGAGGTAGCCGACCGGGCAGGCGGGGCGGTCGTCGTTGGGGTTCCGGCTCACTCCGACAGCGGCCAGGCCGTCGGCGGCGCGGTCGCGGTCGCCATGTCCGTCGCCGTTGCCGTCGATGGAGGAGAGCGTGACGCTCACCTCGGGGAGCCGGAAGACCAGGGGCCGCCGGGAGCCGCAGGTGAAGGCCGGGCGCACCCCGCCCGGCGACAGCTCGCCGTGCGGGGCGGGCAGGCGAACGCCGCGGCCGGGCAACAGGTCTACGGTCACCTGATCATGATTCCTCCTCCGGCGCTCGTTCGGGAGCCCGTTTTTCACGGCGGGAAAGAACGGGCCCGAATCGTCGGACGGGCGGGCTAGGGTCGGGCGCGGTGGGGAGTGGGAGGGGTAGCGGATCACACCGGACGCGTGGGTGCGGACGGGCTGCCCGTGCTGTGCGCGGCGGTGGCCGGGTCGACCACGCGGTGGCCGAGGCGCCGGTCCAGGGCGGCGCCGACCCCGACTCCGCGCTGCCGGAGGGGAGGACGCCGCTGCTGCGGGCCGTCGACCTCGCCTCGTCGGCGGTCTTCCGGGCGTCCTCGGCAAGGAGCCCCGGCTGCGGCCGGCACCGGCCGAGCGGGAGCAGGCTGCTCGCCGCGGCCCGGTCCGCCCGGGACGGACGTGCTGGTGGAGGTGCTCCGGGCGCTGTCGGAGCGCGACCGTCCCGGTCGGGAGGGCGCTGCGCCGGGGCACCGGGACCACCCGGACGTGGCCGGGGCGTTCGAGTTCCGGGCCCCGACGAGTGCCAGTACGACCACCGGGCGGACCGCGTGTGGCGGCTGCGGGCACGGAGCCGGCCCGAGGGGACGTAGCACCACCTGCGGGGTTCGGTTTTCCGAACCCCGAATCGGGGTGCCAGCACAATCGATCCGACGGTCCCGGATGCCCAGGATGGGGGCATGAACGGGATGACGACAGCCGCCGTCGGCGCGGCGCAGGACGGGGTGGCGGGTGCGGCACTCAGCGGCGAGGGGCTGCACCGCGAGTACGGGCGGGGTACGGCCGCCGTCCGGGCGCTGCGCGGGGTGTCCGTGGCCTTCGCACCTGGCACCTTCACGGCGGTGATGGGGCCCTCCGGTTCGGGCAAGACCACCCTGCTGCACTGCCTGGCCGGGATGGACCGCCCCAGCCGGGGCACCGTCCGCTGGGGCGACACGGAGGTGTCCGGCCTGCCCGAGCGGCGGCTGGCCGAACTGCGGCGCACCAGGGTGGGTTTCGTCTTCCAGGCCTTCAACCTGATGCCCGCCATGACGGTCGCGCAGAACGTCGAACTGCCCGGACGGTTGGCCGGGTACCCACCGGATCGGGCCCGGGTGCGGGAGGCGCTCGCCCGCGTCGGCCTGGCCGGGCGGGAGCGCCACCGGCCCGGCGGGCTCTCGGGCGGACAGCAGCAGCGCGTGGCGATCGCGCGTGCGCTGGTCGCCCGGCCCGAGGTGCTGTTCGCCGACGAGCCCACCGGCGCGCTGGACCGGGCGACCGGGCACGCCATCCTCGACCTGCTGCGCGCGGGGGTGGACGTGGACGGGCAGACGTGCGTGATGGTCACCCACGATCCGGTGGCCGCCGGGTACGCGGACCGGGTGCTGTTGCTGGCCGACGGCGTTCTGGTCGACGAACTGGTCCGGCCGACGGCGGCGCAGGTGGGCGAGCGGCTGAGCAGGTTGGGAGGGTGAGGATGATGAGCGGTACCGTGCCGACCCTGGCGGTCGGCCAGATCCGGCGCCGCCCGGCGGCTTTCGCCGGGCTGGCGGTGGCGCTGCTGCTGGCGATGGGGGCGGTGACGCTGTTCGCCTCGCTGGTCGCCGCGCAGGTCACGGCACCGCGCGCCGTGGCGCGGGTGGCCGTGGCGGGGCCCGGCCTGGTGGTGATCGCGGGGGCGTTCGGCGAGATCGCCGTGCTGGTGGCGCTGTTCGTGGTGGTCAACGCGCTCGGTTTCACCCTCCGCCAGCAGCACCGGGACCTTGCCATGCTGAGGACGGTCGCGGCCACGCCCCGGCAGATTCGGCGGCTGGTGCGGGCCCAGGTCACGGCGACCGTACTACTGGCGGCCGTCCCCGGCTGCGCGGGCGGTCTGCTGGCAGCCCGGGCCTTCCTCGCCGCGCTGCAGCAGCGCGGGATGGCGGCGCCAGGCCTGCGGATACCCGGGACGCCGGTGCCGATGCTGATCGCGCTCGCGGTGGCGCTGCTGGTCGGCCTGGCGGCCACCGCGCTCACGGCCCGGCGGATCACCCGGCCCGCCCCGGCGGCCGCGCTGACCGACAGCACCGCCGGACAGCGCCGGACGGGTGCGGTGCGGTTGCTGGCCGGCGCAGTGGTGCTGGCGGGCGGCGTCCTGCTGCTGCGGCTGGCCGCCGGCAGACCGGCCGGAGAGCTGGACAAGGCGGGGCAGGCGGCCATGCTCGGTTCACTGGTGCTGCTGGTCGCGGTCGCGCTGCTGGGGCCGGTCGCGGCTCGGCTGCTGGCGACGGTGCTCGGCGCTCCGGCCCGGTTGCTCCTGCCACGGGCCGGCTGGCTGGCGGACGCCAACCTGCGCGGCTACGCGGCCCGGCTCTCCTCGGCGGTGGTCCCGGTCGCGCTGCTGGTCGGACTCGCGGCCACCATGCTGATCATGACCAGCACCGCGGAGCGGGCGGCCCGGGTTACGGGGGCCGCCACCAGTGTCACCAAGGAGAGCGACGTCTGGCTGCGGCAGGCGGAACTCGGCCTGCTGGTCTGCTTCGCGGCGGTCTCCACGGTCAACACCCTGGTCGCGCTGACCGCCGACCGGCGCCGCGAGTTCGCGCTGCTCCGGCTGGTCGGGGCGACGCGGCGGCAGCTGCTGCGGATGCTCTCCGTCGAGGCCGCGCTGACCACGGTGGTGGGCGTGCTGCTGGGGGCGGCCGTGGCGGGCGCGGCGACCGGGGCGTTCAGCCGGGCGGTCACCGGCTCGGTGCTCCCGGTGGTGCCCGGCGCGGCCTGCGGCTGGGTGGTGGCCGGTGCGGCGGTGCTGACCGTGCCGGGGATCGTGGGCACGGGGCTCTGGGCGATCGGTGGGCGCGCCGTGGAGCAGGTGGGAGGGGAGCGGGGGTGAGGAGGTGGACGTGCCCGGTGGGGAGGGTGCCGGAGACCGGAAGGGAGGCAGTGATGAGCTGACGGTTGGTCCGGGCGTGCGGTGGTTCGGGTGACGCCTGGGGGATGCTGGGGGCCGGTTGAGCGGTGAATGGTGAGGCGTGTGGTGACTCGGTGGCGGCGGGGACTGTCGGTGCGGGGCGGTGAGGTGGCCTTCGCCGTCCTCGGATTGCCGCTCGGGGTGCTGGGCGCGGTCTACGCCGTGGCCGTGCTCTATGCGGGGGCGCTGCTCTCGCTCACCGTCCTGGGGCTGCCCTTCGTCGCGGCCGCCCTGCTCGGGGCGCGGGGGATCGGCGGGCTGCACCGACGGCTGGTCGGGCGGCTGCTGGGCGAACGGTTCGCCACGCCACCGCCGTTGGCGCGGCCCTCGGGGGTGCTGGCCCGGGGCCGGGTGGTACTGACCGACCCGGTGGCCTGGCGGGCCCTCCTCTACCTCCTCCTCCGGCTGCCGCTCGGGGTGCTCGGCTTCCTGGCCGCCGTCGGGCTGCCGCTCAGCGCGGTGTGGCTGGCGGGCTTCCCGCTCTGGGTGCGGCTGCTGGAGCCGGGCGCACGGCCGGTCGACTGGCTGGACGTGGCCGGACCACCGGCCGGACTCGTGGTGCTCGTCTCCGTACCAGCCGCGCTGCGGGCCCTGAGCCGGGCCAACCGGGCGCTGGCCCGGGGGCTGCTCGGACCGGTGCGCTCTCAGCAGCGGGTGCGCGAGCTGGAGAACGCCCGCGCCACGCTGCTCGCCGAGAGCACGGACCGGCTGCGGCGGCTCGAACGCGACCTGCACGACGGCACCCAGGCGCAGCTGGTCGCGCTCGCCATCACCCTCTCCCTGGCCGACGACGCCCTCGGCGACCCGGACGCGTCCGGAGCCGGCGGTGGCAACGTGCCACCCGGCCGTGCCCGCACCTGCGGGCCCGGGCAGGCGTCCGGCCCCGACCTCGGGCGGCTGCGCACCCTGGTCGACCGGGCGCGCGGGCAGACCGACGACACCATCGCGGCGCTGCGCCGGCTGACCCGGGGCATCCACCCGGTGGCACTGGACGCCGGGCTGGCCGAGGCCCTGCCCGGGCTGACCGGGACCTCGCCGGTGCCGGTGACGGTCCGGCTGGACCTGCGGGAGCGGCCGGAGGAGGTGATCGAGCGGGCGGTCTACTTCTGCGCGGCCGAACTGCTCACCAATGTCGCCAAGCACAGCGGCGCGCGGACGGTCGAGTTGACCGCGAGCGCCGTCGGCGGGCGGGTCCGGCTGACGGTTCGCGACGACGGGCGCGGTGGCGCCGCGATCGGCGCGGGCAGCGGACTGGCGGGGCTGGCCGAGCGGCTGGCGGCGGTGGACGGGCTGCTGCGGGTGGACAGCCCACCCGGCGGGCCGACGGTCGTCACCGCCGAGCTGCCGAGCAGGCTGTGACGCCTCGCCCTGGGCGGTGCGGATGCCTCAGGGCCGGCCGGCGGGGCCCCAGATCTGAGGCTCAGATCTCAGGCCGGGATCCGCCTCTGCCCGGATCTCAGGCCCCACGCCTCTGCCCGGATCTCAGGTCGGGAACTCGGGCCCCACGCCTCTGGCCCGGATCTCAGGCTCCGGTCTCCGCGAGGTAGGCGAGGACGGCCTTGACCCGCCGGTTGTCGGCTTCCGTCGCGGGCAGGTCGAATTTGGTGAACACGGCCGCGACGTGCTTCTCCACCGCCCGCTCCGACACCACCAGCAGAGCGGCGATCGAGCGGTTGGAGTGGCCCTGGGCCATCAGTTCCAGCACCTCGCGCTCGCGGGCGGTGAGCGAGTCCACCCGGCTGCGTCGTCCGCCGTGCATCAGCCCGTTGACGATCTCGGGGTCGAGCACCGTGCCGCCCGTGGCGACCCGTTGCAGCGCGTCCACGAGTTCGGAGGTGCGGGCGACCCGTTCCTTGAGCAGGTAGCCGATGCCGGCGGCACCACCGGCCAGCAGCCGGGCCGCCCAGGCGGCCTCGACGTGCTGGGAGAAGACCAGGATCCCGACCCCGGGCACGGTGGCCCGGATCTCGACCGCGGCCCGGATGCCCTCGTCGGTGTGGGTGGGCGGCATCCGGATGTCCACCACGGCCACGTCGGGCCGGTGTTCGGTGACGGCGGCGACCAGTTCGGGAGCGGTTCCGGCGGTGGCGACCACCGCGCAGCCACGGGCGGTCAGGAGTTCGACCATCCCGTCGCGGAGGATCACGGAGTCCTCGGCGAGGACGACGCGGAGCTGCTTGTCGATCATGGCGCCATTATCGGGGTGTGGGGAGACGGCATGGTTCGGTAGGCCGATCTATACAGCAAGACTGGACAGTTTGTACTGATGAAATTACCGTTGAACCCGTGACCGAGAAGCGAACCGCCTCAGTGATCCCCGAAACCCCGGCCGGTCCCGCTGACGTCGCCGGCCCGGCCGGCCCCTCCGATTCCGCCGCGTTGGCCGCCCGGGAGCTCCGCGCCGTCTTCAGCCGACTGCGCCGGACCCTCCAGGAGAAGGGGCAGGGTGCCAGCGGCCTCACCCCTTCCCAGACCGCCGTGCTCAGCCGCCTGATCACGGACGGGCCGGCCTCCGCGAGTGCGCTGGCCGCTGCCGAGCGGGTCCGCCCGCAGTCGATGGCGGCGACCCTGGCCGTGCTGGAGGGGCGCGGGCTGGTTGCCCGCCGCTCCGACCCCGAGGACGGGCGCCGTCAGCTGGTCGACCTGAGCGACACCGGTCTGGCGTGGATCGCGGACAGCCGTCGGGCGCGTGAGGAGTGGCTGGCCCGGGCGTTCCAGGAGGAGCTCACCGAGGCCGAACGCGCCACCGTGCTGGCGGCGTTGCCCCTGATGGATCGGCTGAACCGGCGATGACCGGGCCTTCGATACGGCTGGCGCGGCTCCGGTCCCGCCGCCAGGAGTCGCAGAAGCCCGCTGGCGAGGGCGGGTTCAACCGCAGACTGCTCGCCCCCATGGTGCTGGCTTCGGTGCTCAACCCGGTCAACTCCTCGATGATCGCGGTGGCCCTGGTGCCCATCGGCACCGCCTTCGGCGCGCCGCCCGCTGAGACCGCCTGGCTGGTGACCGCGCTCTACCTCGCCACCGCCGTCGGCCAGCCGGTGATCGGGCGGCTGGTGGACGGCCACGGGCCGCGGCGGCTCTATCTGGCCGGGACGGCCCTGGTCGGTCTTGCCGGCCTGATCGGCGCGCTCGCGCCCTCCTTCGGACTGCTGATCGTCGCCCGGGTGCTGCTCGGGATCGGCACCTCCGCCGCCTACCCCGCCGCGATGCACCTGACCCGCAGCGAGGCCGAGCGCACCGGTCGGAGCAGCCCCACCGGGGTGCTGACGGTGCTCGCCGTCGCCAACCAGACCATCGCCGTGATCGGGCCGACGCTCGGGGGTCTGCTGATCGGGCTGGGCGGCTGGCGGACGATCTTCGCGGTCAACGTCCCGCTGTCGCTGGCCTGTCTGGCGCTCGGGGCCGTCCGCCTGCCGACCGCGGCGCCGCGCCGGGAGCGTGGGGAGCGGCTCGACCACGCCGGGATCGCGCTGTTCGCCGTCCTCCTGCTGGCGTTGATGCTGTTCGTGACGAAGCCGAGCTCGGCGCTGTGGTGCCTGCCGGTACTGGCCGTCCTGGCCGGGGTCGGCTTCGCGGTGCGGGAGACCAGGACCCGCAACCCGTTCATCGACCTGCGGGCACTCGTCCGCAACCGTCCGCTGGTCGCCACCTATCTGCGCCAGCTGCTCGGCTACACGGCCGTCTACGCCTTCCTCTACGGCTACACCCAGTGGCTGGAGGAGGGGCGCGGGCTGAGCGCCGCCTCCGCCGGGCTGGTGCTGCTGCCGCTCTCGCTCACCGCGCTCGCGGTGTCCAGCCTGACCGGACGCAGTCCGGCGGTGCGCGGGAAACTGGTGGTCGGGGCGGCGGTCCAAATGGCCGCCTGTGCCGCCCTGTTGCCGGCCGGGTCGGCCAGTCCGCTGGTCCTGCTGATCGCGGTCGGAGTGTTGGCGGGCATTCCGCAGGGCCTGATCGGGCTGGGCAACCAGACCGCGCTCTACCACCAGGCCGACCCGACCGCCATCGCTTCGGCGGCCGGACTGTTGCGGACCTTCATGTACCTCGGGGCGATGGCGGCCTCGGCCGCCAACGCCGCCTTCTTCCCGCACGGCGCCACCACGGGCGGGCTGCACCACCTCGCGCTGTTCATGCTCGCCGGCGCCGCCCTGCTCTTCCTCCTCACCCTTCCCGACCGCTCGCTCGGCCGGGTGGGAAGAACCGCCGCGCAAGGGAAGTGACTGCTGGGTGGAGACCGTCACCGGCTGTCCGGGCCAGGCGCGGATGCCGGGGGCGATCTCGGCCACCTCGGACGGGCAGGCGTCGCGGGTGCGCTGGAGCGGGGTGCGCTGCTCGTCCAGCCGGCAGGCCGTGGGGAAGGACGAGGCCCGGTGGGGGACGCCGGGCTCCTCGGCATCGCAGACGGTCACCCGGACCGGCTCAGCGGTCACAGCCAGGGCCAGATGGCCGCGCAGACGGCGCTGACCAGGCCCGGTACGGCCACCAACAGGCAACCGCCCGATCCCGCCCCGCCCTGTGACTTCGGTGCCCCGTACCAGGAGGCCTGCCTCGGCTGACGGGTGCCTCATGTGAGGCAGCCAGGCACCTGAGGCAGCCAGGCACCAGGTGCGGCCGGCGTGAGGTCGTGGAAGCGGACGCCGTCGCGCTCCGCCAGGCGCTGTCAGTCATGGGCTGCCATGCCACAGGTGGTGACAGCGGCGCGCTTCCGACTGAAGAACGCCTCGGCTGCGCTTCGCTTCCGCTTCTCTACCGGCCCGGCGGATCGGTGGACAGCGACAGGTAGGCGTCCAGCCGGGCGGCGGCGGTGAGCATCGACCGGCCGCGGGCGGTGAGGCGGCGCTGCCAGCCGTCGAGGGCCTCGGCGAGGCTGTCCGTCCCGCCCGCCGTGCGGATCTGCTGGATGACGGTGGCGATGTGGGCCAGCGGGTGGCCGCCACGGCGGAGCAGGTGGGCGAGTTCGGCGTCGCGGGTGTCGTCGGGGTGGTAGAGGCGGTGGCCGGTGGCGCGGTCGCGGAGCGGGGCGAGGATGCCGGCGGCCTCCCAGGTGCGCAGGGTGGCGGGGGTGAGGCCGAGACGGTGGGCGAGTTCGCCGATGCCGAGCGGGCCGCGGAGCGCGCCACGGATCACGGCGGGCGCCTGTTCGGCGGAGAGGTGGTCGACGGCCCGGCGGACGGCGGCGAGCGTCTCCCGGTCGCGCAGCAGCTCGGCGTGGCCCCGGTCGAGGGCGGCCAGCGCCTCGTCCGGGCGGTCGGCGTGCACGGCGGTCATGACCAGGCCCGCGGTCGCGTGCCCGTACGCGGGGACGAGGGTGAGGAACGCGCGCAGGGCGGCGGCGTGCAGCGCGGTGTAGATCCGGTAGCCGCTGGGGGTGCGCTGGGCGGGCGGGAGGAAGCCGTCGCGCTCGTAGTTGCGCACGGCCTGGGTGGAGATGCCGTGCTCGCGGGCGAGGTCGGTGGGGCGCACGGCGGTGTCCTTCGATTTGAGGGTTTCGACGACGATCACCGGGTGAATCCGGCGAAAGTCTCAACCGATCCTTCAAGGATACGCTTGAGGTCCATGAGCCAGGACATTCGAGATTTCCTCACCCCCTCCTGCGAACTGCTGGCGCTCGGCGAGCCGACGCACCAGGAACCGGCCTTCGGGCGGGTCCGCAACCACCTGTTCGCCCAACTGGTCGAGCGGGGCTTCCGCTCCATCGCGCTGGAGACCGACCGGGTGGCCGCGCTCGCCGTGGACGACTACGTCCGGCACGGCGCGGGCACCCTCGACGCGGTCCTGGAGGAGGGCTTCACGCACGGTTTCGGCGCTCAGCCGGGCAACCGCGAACTCGTCGCCTGGATGCGCGAGTTCAACCGCGACCGGCAACCCGCCGAACGGCTGGCCTTCCACGGCTTCGACACCCCGACCGAGAACACCATGGCCCCCAGTCCGCGCGGCTACCTCGAGCACGCCCGCGACTACCTCCAACTCGACGTCGACATCGCCGCCTTGACCGGAGAGGACGAGCGCTGGAGCGGCGAACAGGCGGTGCTGGACGCGGCGAGCTCACCCGGGGAGTCCCCGGAGGCTGCCCGGCTCCGCCGCATCGCCGACGATCTGCTGACACAACTCTACCTTCGGGCACCGGAGTTGATCGCGTCCGGATCGCGCGCCGAGTGGCTCCGGGCCCGGACGCAACTACAGGCCGGACTCGGACTGCTGCGCTACCACGCGCAGGCGGCGGTCCAGGGCCTCGGGCTGAGCGACCGGGTGTCCGGCCTGCTCGGGCTGCGGGACGCGCTGATGGCGCAGAACCTGCTGGACGTCCGGGCGGTCGAGGGCGAGCGCGGTCCGACCCTGGTGTTCGCCCACAACCTGCACCTCCAGCAGGCCCCGAGCGCCTGGGCCGGGGGCGAAATGGACTGCCGCTGGAACGGCGCGGGCCGCATCGTCGGTCCACTGCTGGGGGAGCGGTACCTGTTCGTCGCCGGCAGCCTCGGGCGCAGCGAGGTGCTGGGCCTGGCCGAGCCCGCTCCGGGGACGTACGAGGCGCTGATGGGACGGCGGTCGGACGCCTCCTGGGCGCTGGTGCAGCCGCCGACCCCCGGCGAGGGCCGGGCCCGTTCGGACACGGCCCCCCAGCAGGGGTACTCCTTCGACCGGGCGAGCTTCGAAGGGGCGTCCGCGGTGCTGCACATCGGCGACGGTGCGGCGGTGGCCGGCTAGCCAGGGCCTGGTCAGCTGCTCGTCACGGCCCCGGGTAGGCGGAGCGCAGGTGGGCCAGCAGGGCGGCGGTCGGCGGTGCCGGCGGCCGTCCGGTGGGCCAGGCCAGTGCGATCCGCACCCGGGGGACGGGGTCGGTCAGCCGCCGGACCGGCAGGCCGGCGGAGGGGCCCGGGTCCGGTAGTACTGCCACGCCCAGCCCGTGCGCGGTGAGTTCGGCCAACTGCGGTGGTGCGGCGGCCTCGACGGCCACGGTCGTGGCCGCCGCCCCCGCTTCGGCGAGGGCGCGTTCCAGCGCCGTCCGCAGACCGGTGCCGCGCGGTGTGCTCACCAGCGCGTGCCCGCCGAGCGCGGCGACCGGCAGCGGGCCGTTCGCGGCGGCGAGCGGATGGTCCGGTGGGCAGAGGGCGACGAGTGGGACCTCCAGCACGGGGTGCACGGCGAGCCCGGACAGTTCCGTCCAGCCGTCGTCGCCCTCCCGCCCGCTGGCGGCGGTCGGCAGGCCGATCACGGCGAGGTCCAGCCGCCCCTCGCGCAGGCCGCCGAGCATCCGGGTGGTGGTGTCCTCGGCGAGCGAGAAGTCGATGCCGGGGTGTTCCTGGCGGAAGGCGGCGAGCGTGGTGGCCAGCCCCGGGAAGGTGCCCAGGGCGGCCGGCGGGCTGAGGGCTGCGCCCGCGACCATGCCGAGCCGCACGCGCCCGCGCCGCACCCCGTCGAACTCCTGCGCCGTCCGGCGGGCGGTCGCCGCCGCGGCGAGTGCGGCCCGCGCGTGCGGCAGCACGGCCTCGCCGACGCTGGTCAGCCGCACCGCCCGGCCCGAACGGTCGAGCAGCTGGTGGCCCAACTCCCGCTCCAGCCGGCGGATCTGGGCGCTCACTCCGGGCTGGCTGAGGTGCAGCAGCTCGGCGGCGCGGGTGAAGCTGCCGTGCTGGGCGACGGTGACGAAGTACTGGAGCTGCCGGAGTTCCATAACTGTTGATCATAGAAGGCAGAACCATCCGGTCTTGGACGGGCGCACGCCGCCGGCCGCAGGCTGGGAGGCATGAACAGTGCGCAGCAGGAGCATGGCGTCGGGTGGATCCGCGAGCAGATCGCGGCGGAACGACGGGAACTCGCCGGGGTGTTCGCCGGTCTCACCGCCGAGCAGTGGAACTCGCCCTCGCTGTGTGCGGGTTGGCGGGTCCGTGAGGTGGTCGCGCACATGAGCACCGGATTCCGGCACTCCACCGCCCGGACGTTCTGGGAGCTCGCCCGATCCGGTGGCAACGTCCACCGGATGGCTGACCGGATCGCCCGCCGCGACGCCGCGGCCCTCGCCGGAGCCCGCCTCGCCGCGGCCCTGGCCGAGCACGCCGACCACCCCTGGCGGCCCCCGGTCGGCGGCCGGATCGCCGCCCTCGCCCACGACGCCGTCCACGGCCTCGACGTCACCGTCGCCCTCGGCCTGCCCGCTCGCCTCCCGCTGCCCCGGGCCGCCGCCCTGCTGGGCACCGTCTCGGGCCGCAGCCTGCGCTTCTTCGGCGCCCGACTGGAGGGCGTGCGGCTGCGGGCGACGGACGTGGACTGGTCGTACGGGCAGGGGACGCTGCCGGTGGAGGGGCGGGCCGAGCACCTGCTGCTGGTGACGTACGGACGGCGGCTGCCGGCGGGGCTGCTGTCCGGGGCGGGGGCGGAGCGGTTCACGCGCTGACGCGACCGCATCCGCGGCCCCGCCCGTTCCGTCCTCACCGGCCCGGGCCCCGCCGGGGCCCGGGAGCGCCCGCTCCGGCCGAAGGACGCCGAGCCGGCCGTCCCGGGGTGACGACGGGGCCCGTTCCGCCTGCGCCGCGCCGACGCCCGCGCCTACGATCGGAAGAGCCTCCCGCTGGGCGCACGAAACGGAAGCCAGGTGGCCGATGGCCCCGATGTCCGCGCAGTGGCCGCCGTACGTGCGGGTCGCGCCGTGGTTGCTGATCGTCGGCGGGCTGGTGTGGAACTCGCTGGATCCGACCGACTACTGGGGCGATCCGCTGTTGGCGGCTGCCGCCGTGCTGTCCGGGGCCCTGCTGACCCTGCGCGACACCGTCGCCGTCGGGGTGGCGAACGTGGCCGGGATCCTGGTGCTCTCGCTGCGGGACGGGTCGGTCGGGACCCAGGACGGCTACCTGGAGCTGGTGAACACAGCCTTCGCCGCCCTGCTCGGCATCGGCGTGAACCGGGTGGTGGCCCGGCACGGGCGCAGGCTGGCGCGGGTGCGGTCGGTGGCGGAGGCGGCGCAGCGGGCGGTGCTGCCGGAGCCGCCTGGGCGGGTGGCGGGGCTCGAGGTCGCGGCCTGCTACCGGGCGGCCCAGGACGAGGCGCTCATCGGCGGGGACGCGTACGCGCTGCAGGCCACTCCGTACGGCGTGCGGGTGCTGATCGCGGACGTGCGGGGCAAGGGGCTGCACGCGGTGGGGGCGGTGTCGGTGCTGCTGGGGGCGTTCCGGGAGGACGCTCACCGGGAGCCGGACCTCCCCGCACTCGCGGACGCGCTGGAGCGCACGCTGGCCCGGGAGAGCGTCACGCTGGGCGAGGAACTGCGGTTGGAGGGATTCATCACGGCGCTGCTGGTGGAGTTCCCGCCGGGGGAGGCCGTCGCGCGGACCCTGGACTGCGGTCACCCCGGGCCGTACCTGCTGGGCCACGGCGGGCCGACGGTGAGCCGGTGGGACGCGGCCGATCCGGGGCTGCCGCTGGGGATGGGCGTGCTGGGGGTGGCGCGGCCGGAGGTGGAGACCAGGACCTTCCCGCCCGGCTGCACGCTGCTGCTGGTGACCGACGGGGTGACCGAGGCGCGGGACGCGGCGGGGGAGTTCTACGACCCGGTGCACGGGCTGGCCCCGCTCGGGCCGTTCACCGGGCCGCGGGAGGCGTTGGACGCGCTGGTGGCGGACGTGGCCCGGTGGACGGGCGGGCCGCGAGACGACGACATGGCGCTGCTCGCGGTGACCCGGCGCGGGGCCGGGACGGGGGCCGGAACAGGGACCGGAACAGGGGCCGTCCCGGGGCCGACACAGAGGCCGACGCGAAGGCCGGTGTAGGGACCGGCGCAGAGACCGGCGCAGAGACCGGCGCAGAGACCGAGCCGGAGGTCCTGGCAGGGGCCGGGAGGGCCGCCGAAGCCGACGGGTAGCGCGGCCCTCGGTCGGCCGGTCACGGCTCTGGACGGTCACGCCGATATCACGGTGGGGTTACGGAAGGTGCCTGCTCCACGGATTCCAGCCAAGTTGAGCGGCGAACTCCGGTGGCCGGAAAGCGGGTGTCCGGATATCGGACGACGAAATGGACTCCCTGGTCGGAGGCCCCTGAGGACGCCCGGACGGGCCGTGACGCCTTGGCCCACGGGCGGTGACGGCCGCGCGCCGGATCGTACCGGGGGCATAAGGGCTCGTAAGGGAGGCGCAAGGGTGGGTCACGGCAGTGGCGGGATCCGGCCGACCCGCGCTTCGTCCGGAAACGGACCTGGTGCTTGCCCGGTGTCGAATGGGTGACCGAGAGTCGCATCGATGAACGAGAAGCCTCACCCCCGCCAGGCCCGTCTGTTCGGCCACCGCGACTTCCGGCTCCTGCTGACCGGAGCCGCGGCGGCCCAGACGGGCAGTCAGGTCACTCTGGTCGCCCTGCCGCTGGTGGCGGTGGTGGTGCTCGACGCCACCCCGTTCGAGGTCGGGCTGCTCACGGCCGCCGAGACCGCCGCGTTCCTGCTGGTCGGCCTGCCGGCCGGCGCCTGGCTGGACCGGATGCGCAAGCTCCCGGTGCTGATCCGCGCCGACGTGGTGCGCTGCCTCGCGGTGGGCTCGATCCCGCCGGCGGCGGCGCTCGGGGTGCTGACCATGCCCCAGCTCTACCTGGTCGCGCTGGTCACCGGAGTGGCCACGGTCTTCTTCGACGTGGCCCACCAGTCCTTCCTGCCCGCCGTCCTGCCACGGGAACAGCTGGTCGCCGGCAACGGTGCGCTGGAGACGGTCCGCTCCTCGGCGCAGATCGCCGGGCCGGGTCTGGGCGGCGGACTGGTCCAGCTCCTCGGCGCGCCGGTCGCCATCGTGGCCGACGCCTGCGGCTACCTGGCCTCGGCCCTGCTGCTCGCCCGGATCCGGGTCGAGGAGCCGCGGCCGGAGCCGGAGCCCGGGCGCTCGCTGCGCGCCGAGGTGGCCGAGGGCGTGCGCTTCGTGCTCGGCCACCGGCTGCTGCGGGCCATCGCCGCCGCCACCGCCACGTCCAACCTGTTCGCCGCCGCGCTGATGGCCGTCCAGACGGTGTTCTGGGTCCGGGTGCTCGACCTGTCGCCCGGGGCCATCGGTGCCCTGCTGTCGGCCTCCGCCGTCGGCGGGCTGGCGGGCGCGCTCTGCGCGGGGCAGCTGTCGCGCTGGGTCGGGCAGGCCCGGCTGATCTGGCTGGCCACCGTGGTGACCGCGCCCTTCGCGGTGCTGTGGCCGCTGTCCGGCGGCGCCGCGGGCGCCCTGCTCTTCGGCCTCGCCTCGGGTGTGGTGCTGTTCGGTGCGGTGGCCTACAACGTGGCGCAGGTGAGCTTCCGGCAGAGCGTCTGCCCGCCCGAACTGCTCGGCCGGATGAACGCCACCATGCGCTTCCTGGTGTGGGGCACCATGCCGATCGGCGCGCTCGGCGGCGGGCTCGTCGCCGACTGGGCCGGCCCGCGCGCCGCCCTGTGGCTGTGCGCGGCGGGCTTCCTGCTGGTGCCCGTGCCGCTGCTGCTGTCGCCGCTGCGGGGGATGCGCGAGCTGCCCGAGGCGCCGGCGCAGCCCCGGGTCGTGGACCCCGCGGCCGGCGGGCCCATCGCGGACGCCCACGACGCCGGCCAGGGCGCCCAGCACTCCCAGCACTCCGGGGACACCCACCAGGACGCCCAGCACGCCGCCCGTGATGCCCAGAACGCCCGTGATGCCCAGAACACCCGGGACACCCAGAACGGCCGGGAGGCCCGGGACGCCGAGCACCCCGCCGCGAGCCCCACCGCCCTGACCCCCTGACCCGAGCCGACACCGGAAACCGGAGACCGTTCCGTGCACGCCAGCATCACCGCCGCCTACCTCGCCCGGTACCGCGCCGCCGCCGCCGAAGCCCCGGTGGAGCTGCTCCCGCTGACCGGCGCCCAGCGGCGGTTCCTGATCACCCGCCGGCTCGCGCCGCAGACCCGCTCCGACCTCGCCCCGCTGTTCTTCGCCTTCCCCGGCGGCACCCTCGACCTCGACCGGCTGGGCCGGGCCGCCGCCGCCGTCGCGGCCGGCCACCCGGCGCTGTGCGGCGCCTTCGCGACCGTCCGTGGCACGCCCGTGCTGCGCACCGGCGGCCCCTCGATCGAGGTCGCCCGGGTCGCCGCGGCCCCCGGCGGCGCCGGGGGCGCGCTGCGCGAAGCGCTGCTGGACTGGCCCCTGGACGGACCCGCGCTGCGCCTGCTGGTGGCCCAGGAGCCCGACGGCGGGGAGGAGTTGCTCGCCCTCGCACTGGACCACGCGGCCTGCGACGAGCAGTCGATCGGGGCGCTCGTCGGCGAGCTCACCGAGGCCTACCAGCGGGACGACCCGCCCGCGCCCGCCCCCGGCCCGCAGGCCGTCGCGGCCTTCCGGGAGGCCGTCGAACTCCAGCTGGCCGCCGAGGAGGCCGCCGCCGGGCCCGCCGCGCGCGCCCACTGGGGGCGCCGGCTCGGCGCCCTGACCGGGGCGGGCGGCGGCGCCGCGAAGGCCGCCGGCCTGCTCAGCGAGCGGCTGCCCGCCGTCGGCAGCGGCGCCCGCAGCGCCCTCTTCCCCGCCCTGTTGGACGCCGCCGGCGCCGCCGCCCGGCGGCTCCACCGCACGGACGGCCCGCTCGCCCTCGGCTACCCGTGGGGCGGCCGCCCGCCCGGCGCGCCCGCCGTGCTCGGCTGCTTCCTCAACACCCTGGTGCACGCCGTCCCGCCGCGGGCCGCCGCCGACCTGGAGGCACTCTGCGACGACTGGTGGGACGACCTCGACCACGCCGGCACCCCCTTCGACGAGGTGGTCCGGGCCGCCCGGGCCGCCGGGTCCCCCTGGTCGGGGGCGCTGGACGCGATGCTCACCTTCGAGGACCTCCAACGCCGCCCGACCCTGGTGCTCGGCGGCGTGCCCGGCCGGGAGGTCCACCTCGCCGGGCGCCCGCTCGCCGCGCCGCTGGCCGTCTCCGCCTCCCACGGGGACGACCTGACGGTGCACCTCGCCTGGGACAGCGAGCGCTTCCCGGCCGCCGACGCCGAGGCCGCCTTCGGCGACCTGCTCGCCGTGCTGCGCCGCCACCTCGCCTAGACCCCGGCCCGCCCAGGGCCCCGGCCCCTCAGACCACCCTTCCCCGAGGACCCCGGGTCGCACCCCCACCCCGGTGCGCCCGGCTCCCACCGGCCGTACCCGGGGCCAACCCACCCCCGCACCCGGCCACCGCAGTGCCGACACGCCCACCACACAAGGGAAACATCCATGTTCGCACTCTCTCCCTCGCAGGAGATCGTCTGGCTGCACGAGCAGATGCAGCCGGGCAGCCGCGCCTACAACTTCACCGGCGTCCTCGACCTGTGGGGCACCCTCGACCGGGACGCCCTGCACACCGGGCTCGCCGCCGTCCTGGCCCAGCACCCGGGCCTGCGGCTGGAGTTGGTGCCCCGCCCGGAGGGCCTGCCCGGACAGCGGGTCGCCGAGGACTGTCAGCCCGTGCTGCGGCACAGCGACTTCACCGCCGAGTCGGACCCGGAGGCCGTCTTCCGCCGGCTGCTGGCCGCCGAGGCCGAGGAGCCGCTGGACACCGAGCGGGCGCCGCTGCTGCGCTGGCACCTGGTCCGGCTCGCCGAGGACCACCACCGGCTGATCCACGTCGAGCACCACCTCGTCCACGACGGCCACTCCTTCGCGATCTTCCTGCGCGACCTGTTCACCGTCTACCGCGCCCGCGTCCTCGACCAGCCCTACGAGCTGGCCACCGCCCCCTCCTACGAGCAGCACGCCCGCACCGAGGCCGACCCGCAGGCCCGCGAGCGCGCCCTCGCCTTCTGGACCAAGGAGCTGGCCGACGCCCCGCGCGAGGTCACCCTGCCCGGGCTGGCCCGGCCGGGCGTGGAGCGCCGCCACCGCGGCGGGCAGCTGCGCCAGTCGATCGGCGCCGACCTCGCCGAGCGGCTGCGCGAGCGCAGCAAGGCCGACGGCCACACCCCGTTCAGCACCCTGCTCGCCCTGTTCGCCGAGCTGCTGCGCCGGCACAGCGGCCACCGCGAGGTGACCGTCGGCACCGCCGTCGGCAACCGCCCGGAGGGCTACGAGGGCACCGTCGGTATGTTCGTGAACACCGTGCCGCTGCGCCTGCGGCTCGACCCGGCCGCCTCCGGCACCGACGCCGTGGACGAGGTGACCGACGTCCTGATGCGCGCCCTGCCGTACCAGGACCTGCCGGTGCAGGAGCTGACCCGCCGGCTCGGGCTGCACACCGGCGGCGCCGACAACCCGCTGTTCAACGTGATGTTCAGCGCCCACGACGCCTCGCTGCCGGACGTCCAGGCGCCCGACCTCGACGTCTCGCTGTACGAGGGCTTCAACACCGGCACCACCCGCTTCGACCTCGACCTCGTGCTGCTGCCCGACGACCGCCGGGTGGTCGGCGAGAAGCACGGCGCCGCCGGGATGACCCTGATCTGGGACTACGACGCCGACCTGTTCGGCGAGACCGAGGCCGTGCTGCTCTCCGAGCGCCTGCTGGAGCTGCTGCGCGGCTACCTCGACCGGCCCGAGGCGGTGCTCGCCGAGCTGGCCCCCGCGCCGCAGGCCGAGCCGGCCGCGGCGATCACCCCGGCCGGGCTCGACCCGGCCGCCGCCCATGACCCGACCGCGCTCGCCCTGCTGGCCGGCACCGAGCGGATCAGCTACGGCGAACTCGACCGCCGCGTCGGTGAGCTGGTCGACCGGATGCGCGCCGCCGGGGTCACCGCGGGCCAGCCGGTGGCCGCCGTGCTGCCGCGCGGCACCGACAGCGTGGTCACCCTGCTGGCCTGCCTGCGCCTCGGCGCCGTCTACGCGCCGCTGTCCACCGAGGACCCGGCCGCCCGGCTCGGCCTGCTGCTGGAGCGGCTCGCCCCCGCGCTCGTCCTCGCGACCCGGCAGAGCGCGCTCGCGCTGCCCGTCGAGGGCGTCAGCCCGGCGCTGCTGGACGGCCCGGCCTTCCCGAAGGCCGAGCCCGCCGCCGTCCTGGACGGCGCCGCGTACATCATCCACACCTCCGGCTCCACCGGCGTGCCCAAGCCCGTCCTGGTCGGCCGCGAGGCCCTCGCCGGGTACGTCGCCGCGATCGCCGCGCGCTACGAACTCACCTCCGCCGACCGGGTCCTGCTGTTCGCCCGGCCGTCCTTCGACGTGGCACTGGAGGAGGTGCTGCCCGCCCTCGCAGCCGGCGCCGCCCTGGTCGTGCCGCAGCGCGAGGTGCCCACCGGCCCGGAGCTGGTGGCCGTGCTCGCCGCCCGCGGCGTCACCGTCGCCAACCTGCCCACCAGCTACCTGCTCGCCGTCCGCGAGGACCTGCGCGAGGCGCTGCGCGACGGCCGCTGGACGCCGCGGCTGCTCGTCCTCGGCGGCGAACGGCTGCCCGCCCGGGCGCTGGCCGGACTGACCGAGGCCACCACCGTGCTCAACGCGTACGGCGTCACCGAGGCCACCGTCACCTCCACCGTCCACCAGGTCACCGCGGACGACGTCACCGAGGACGGCGAGATCCCGCTCGGCACCGAACTCGACGGCGTGCGCCTGCACGTCCTGGACGAGACGCTGCGCCCGCTCCCGTACGGCTGCGTCGGCGAACTCGCCATCAGCGGAGACCTGTTGGCGGAGGGGTACGCCGGTCTGCCGGAGCCCACCGCGGCCCGCTTCACCACCGTCCCCGCGCTCGGCGGTCTGCGGGTCTACCGCACCGGCGACCGCGGCTACCGCGACACCGAGGGCCGGCTGCGCTTCCTCGGCCGCGCCGACAACCAGGTCAAGCTGCGCGGCCATCGGATCGAGCTGGAGGAGATCGAGGCCGCCGCCTCCGCCGAACTCGGCGGCCGATCCTGCGCGGTGGTGCTGCACACCGACCCGCAGACCGGCCCCCGCCTGCTCGGCTTCCTGGAGGGCGCCGAGCGCCCCGACCAGGCCGCCCTGCACGCCGCGCTCGCCCGCCGGCTGCCCGGCGGACTCGTCCCGGCCAGCTGGACGGCCGTCGCCGCGATGCCCACCCTGCCCGGCGGCAAGCCCGACCGCGCCGCCCTCGCGCGGCTGGCCGAGGCGACCCCGGAGGAGCCGGAGAGCGCGCCCGGCGCCTTCGCCTTCGCCGACCCCGGCCAGGAGCTGATCGCCGCCGCCTGGCGCGAGGTGCTCGGCCACGACCGCTTCACCGCGGACTCGCACTTCTTCGAGGTCGGCGGCCACTCGCTGCTCGCCGCCCAGCTCGCCGCCTACCTCGAACCGCACCTGGGCAGCCGCCCCCCGCTGCGGACCCTGTTCCGCCACGCCGTGCTCGCCGACCAGGCCCGCGTCCTCGCCGGAGGCACCAAGTGAACGAGCGGAGCGAGCGAACCATCAGGAGCCGCGTACGGGTGAACGCCCCTGCCGAGCGCAGCGGGGTGAGCGCATGAGCGCCCCCTCCGCCGTCTTCGAGGACGGCCACCGCGAACTCGTCGACGCCTTCGAGAGCTTCATCCGCCGCGAACTCGTGCCGCTCGCGGCCGAGTTGCCCGAGACCGCCGACCAGGTCCCGACCGACCTGCGGGCCTACGTCCGCAAGCGCTCCGCCGCGCTCGGCTTCTACGCCGGCGACTACCCGGAGGAACTCGGCGGCGCCGACATGCCGTTCACCGCGGTCGTGCTGCTGCACCACGCCGCCGGGCGCAGCGGCTGCGTGCTCGCCCCGTACGCGCTCGCCGGCTCCGACGGCCCCAGCCCGCTGCTACGGCACGGCACCCCCGAGCAGGTCGAGCGCCACCTCGTACCGCTGGTGCGCGGCGAGCAGACCCGCTGTCTGGCCCTCACCGAGCCCCAGGCCGGCTCGGACGCGTTCCACCTCACCACCACCGCCGTGCGCACCGGCGACACCTGGGTGCTGAACGGACGCAAGACCTTCGTCAGCAACGCCGAACACGCCGGGATCGCCCTGGTGGTCGCCGCCACCGACCTCGGCGAGGGCGCCGGGCCGACCGCCGGGGCCACCGCCTTCGTGCTGCCGATGGACCAGCCCGGGCTGCGGATCGGCCAGCGGTACGAGGGGATGTCCGGCGAGCCGCTGTTCGAGCTGCTGCTCGACCAGGTCACCGTCGGCCCGGAGGCCGTCATCGGCGGCGAGGAAGGCATCGGGGCGGCCACCGCCCTCGCCATGGACAGCCTCTCCCGCGGCCGCCTGGTGGTCGCCGCGATGTGCAACGGCATCGCCGAGTACGCGCTGAAGGCCGGCGTCGAGTACGCCCGTGAGCGGCGCGCCTTCGGCAAGGTGATCGGCGAGTACCAGCACGTCCAGGAGCACCTGGTGACCACCCGCGCCGAGGTGGAGTCCTCCAAGCTCCTCACCCTCGCCTGCGCCCGTCTGGTGGACGAGGGCACCGAGTCGCCCGAGAACGCGGCGCTCGCCAAGCTCACCGCCTCCGAGACCGCCGTGCGCGCCGTGGACCGCTCGCTCCAGGTGCACGGCGCCACCGGCTGGGTGCGCGGCCACCCGCTGGAATTCCTGTACCGCTACGTCCGGATGACCACGATCATCGAAGGCACCTCCGAGGTCCAAAAAGTGATCATCGCCCGTTCCATGGGCCTGAACTGACGGTTGTGACGCACGTGTCACGCACGCATCTGGAGACGATGATGGAATCCCTGAGCATCGGGTACGGCCGTCCGCACCAGGACGGCGCGGTCCTCGACCTGTTCACCGGCTGGGCGCACCGCACCCCGCAGGCGCCCGCCCTGATCGACGGCGAGCACACCCACAGCTACGCCGAGCTCGACCGCCTCGCCGACACCGTCGCCGAGGCCCTGCGCGGCAAGGTCGGCGAGGGCGACCTGGTCGGCGTCTGCCTCGGCCACTCCGTGGAACTGGTCGCCGTCACCCTGGCGATAGCCAAGCTCGGCGCCGTCCACCTGCCGCTCGGCCCGCGCCCCGGCGAGAAGCGCCTCCAGGCCGTCGCCGAGCAGCTGCGCCCGGTCTGCCTGGTCGGCGAGGCCGCCGTGCTGCCGTCCGGCGGCGAGCGGCTGGAGCTGGACCTGCCCGCCGGCGGCGTGCTCGCCGTCCTGACGCCCGGCGATCAGGTCGGCGTGCCCGTCGGCACCCACTACGCCGTCCTCACCTCCGGCTCCACCGGCACCCCCAAGGCCGTCGCCGTCACCGAACCGGCGCTCGGCGCGCTGCTCCAGTGGTACCGCGAGCTGACCGGCCTCGGCCCCGGCGAGCGGCACAGCATGCTGATCGGGGTGTCCTTCGACCCCCACGTCCTGGAGCTGTGGGCCACCCTCACCTCGGGCGCCGTGCTGGTCGTCGCCCCCGAGGCCGTCCGCTGGGACTCCGGCGCGCTCACCGACTGGTGGCGCGAGGCCGCCATCACGACCTGCCTGCTGCCCACCCCGCTGGGCGAGCCGATCCTGGCCCGCCCCTGGCCCGCCGGGCTGGCGCTGCGCCACCTGTTGATCGGCGGCGACCGGCTGCGCCGCGCGGCCGGGCCGGACGTCACGGCCACCGTCCACAACGGCTACGGCCCGGCGGAGGCGACCGTCGTCACCACCGTGCACACCATGGCCCCCGGCGGCGACCACGGCGCTGGCGCGCCGCCGATCGGACTGCCGATCCCCGGCGCCGTCCTGCTGGTCACCGACGAGCAGGGCCGCCCGGTGCCCAGAGGGACGGCCGGCGAACTGCGCATCGGCGGCCGGGGCCTGGCCGCCGGGTACCTCGACCCCGAGCTGACCGCCCGCCGTTTCGTCGAGGCGCCGCCCGGCGTGGACGGCACCGACCGGGTCTACCGCACCGGTGACCGGGTGGTGATGCGCGCCGACGGCGCGCTGGAGTTCCACGGGCGCCTGGACGACCAGGTCAAGGTCAGCGGGGTGCGGATCGAACCGGCCGAGGTCGAGGCCGCCTTCGAACGCGACCCCCGGGTGCGCCGGGCCGTGGTCGCCGCCGAGACGGCCGCCGCCGGCGGCGTACGGCTGCTCGCCTTCGTGCAGACCGAGGAGGACGCCGAGCCGGCGAGCCTGCTGGACGCCGTCCGGCCCTGGCTGCCCGAGCAGGCCGTGCCCTCCACCGTGCGGCTGGTCGAGCACTACCCGCTGGACGCCAACGGCAAGGTGGACCGGGCGGCGCTGCTCGCCGCCGAGCCGCCGGCCCCGGTGGCGGCGGTCGAGGACGGGGACACCCCGGTCGAGCGCACCGTGCTGAAGCTCTGCCGCGAGCTGATCGGCCGCGCCGACCTCGGCCCGGAGGACAACTTCCTCCACTCGGGCGGCAACTCGCTCGCCGCCGCCCGACTGCTGGAGGCCCTGGAAGGGGAGTACGGCGTGCGGCTGCGCGCCCCCCTGGTGCTGCGCCAGCCCGACCTGCGGGCGATCGCGCGGTTGATCGAGGAGCGGATGCCCAGCGCCTCGCTCAGCTGACCCGCAGTACCTCCTGTCCTGAACAGCGGCGCCCCGGCCTCACCGCCGGGGCGCCCGGAAGGGAACCCGCCATGACGCCCGCCCCGCTCACGCTCCCCGCCCTGATCGCCCGGCAGGCCGAGCAGCACCCCACCGCCCTCGCCGTGACAGACGGCGACACCTACCTCACCTACCGCGAACTGCTCGACGCCTCCGGCCGGTTGGCCGCCGTGCTGGCCGCGCGCGGGATCGGCCCCGGCAGTGCCGTCGGCCTGCTCTGCGCCCGCTCCACCCGGCACGTCGTCGCCCAGCTCGCGGTCTGGCGGGCCGGCGCCCTCGTCCTCCCGCTCGACCCGACGTACCCGCGCCCGCGCATCGCCGAGATGACCGCCGACGCCGACGTGCGGCTCGTCCTCGGCGACAAGGCGCTGCTCGCCGAGGCCGGACTGCCTGCGGAGCGCACCCTCGTCCTGACCGAGCGCGGCACCGAGACCACCGGAGGCGCCGTCCCCGACGCCGTCGAGCCGGACGCGGCCGCCCTGCTCTACTACACCTCCGGCTCCACCGGCCGCCCCAAGGGCGTCGTCGTCCCGCACCGCGCCGTGACCGACCTGGTCACCGCCCCCGACGCGATCGCCGTCGGCCCGCGCGACCGGGTGCTGCTCCACGCCACCCCGTCCTTCGACGCCGCCACCTTCGAACTGTGGGCCCCGCTCGTCCAGGGCGCCGCCGTGGCCGTCTCGCCGGCCGACCGGCCCACCGCCGAGGAACTCGTCCGCGACGTCGAGCGCTTCGGCGTCACCGTCCTGCTCCTCACCACCGCGCTCTTCCACCACCTGGCCGCCCGGCAGTCCCGGATCTTCGGCGTGCTGCGCACCGTGGCCGTCGGCGGTGAGACGCTCGCCCCCGAGCACGCCGGCGCGGTGCTGCGGGCCTTCCCCTGGCTGGAGCTGCTCAACGTCTACGGGCCCACCGAAGCCACCACCTTCACCACCACCCACCGGGTCACGCTCGCCGACTGCGAGGCCGGGGCCCTTCCGATCGGACGGCCGTTCGGCGGCGCCCGCGTCCTCGTCCTGGACGAGCAGCTCGCGCCGGTGGAGCCCGGCACGGTCGGCGAACTGTGGATCGGCGGCGAGCGGCTCGCCCACGGCTACCTCAACCGGCCCGAGCTGACCGCCGAGCGCTTCCGCGACCTCCCGGACCACGGCCGTGCCTACCGCAGCGGCGACCTGGTGCGCCAACGGCCCGACGGTGTCCTGGAGTTCCACGGACGCACCGACGACCAGGTCAAGGTCCGCGGCTTCCGGATCGAGCCCGGCGAGGTCGAGCACGCCCTGCTGCAGTTCCCCGAGATCGCCGAAGTCGCCGTGGTGGTCCGCCGCGCCGGACAGGCCGATGCCGCGCTCACCGCCTGCCTCGTCCTCGCCGACGGCGCCGGCACCGCCGTCGAGACGCTGCGCACCCGGCTCGCCGAGCGGCTGCCCGCCCACCTGGTGCCCACCGCCTGGACCGTCCTCGGCAAGCTGCCGCTCACCGGCAGCGGCAAGGTCGACCGGCGGGCGCTCGCCGACGCCCCCGACCCCTTGGCCGCCGGACCCGCCCCCGCCGACGCCGAACTCACCCCGATCCAGCAGGTCGTGGCCGAGGCGTGGAGCCGCGCCCTGGAACGCCCGATCACCGACCCGGCCGCCGACTTCCTCGCCGAAGGCGGCCACTCCCTGCTCGCCATGTGGGTCGTCGACGACCTGCGCGAGGACCTCGGCATCGAACTCTCCCTCGCCGACTTCCTCGACCACCCCACCGTGGCCGGGCAGGCCGAACTACTGGAGCGCGCCCTGCGGGCCGCCGACGACACCCCAGGAGCAGCCCAGCGATGACCAGCGACCAGAACGACCTGCTGCGCCGCGCCCGCAACCGCCGCACCGCACCGGCGCCGGAGCGAACGAGCGCCGCGGACACCGGCCCGGCCCCGCTCTCCCACGCCCAGCAGCGGATGTGGCTGATGGAGCAGCTCGGCCAGGGCGGCGCCCTCTACAACGTCCCGCTCGCCACCCGGCTGCGCGGGCCGCTCGACCCGGAGGCCCTCGCCACCGCGCTCACCGGCCTCACTGAGCGCCACGCCGCCCTGCGCACCCGCTACCCGCGCCGGGGCGAGCAGCCGTACCAGCACATCGAGCCGGCCGCGCCGGTGCCGCTGCCGGTCGTGGACGCCGACGGCGACGGCGCCGGGCAGCTCGCCGCGGAGGCCGCCCGGCCGTTCGACCTCACCACCGGCCCGGTGCTGCGCGCCCTGCTGCTGCGGCACGGGCCCGAGGACCACACCCTGCTGCTGACGATGCATCACATCGCGGTGGACGGCGGGTCCTTGCCCGTCATCGCCGCCGACCTCGCCGAACTGTACGCCGCCGCCCGCGACGGCTCCGAGCCCCAACTCCCGCCGCCGGGCATGCCGTACGCCGAGTACGCCCGCCAGGAGCGCGCCCGCGACGCCGAACTCACCGCCGCCGCCGACGCCCGCGCCGCCCACCTGGCCGGGGCCCGCCCGCTGCCGTTGCTGCGGCCCGTTGCGCCCGGCGCCCGCGACCGCCGTGCCGCCCTGCACGCCGCCCCGCTCGACGCCGCCACCGTCGAAGGCCTGCGGCAGCTCGGCGCCCGGCACGGCGCCACCCTGTTCGCCGTCGTCCTCGCCGCGGCCTTCGCCACCCTGCGCACCGCCGCGGGCCAGGACGACCTCACCCTCGGCTGTGCCAGCGGCCAGCGGGCCCGGCCCGAGCTGCGCCGCACGGTCGGCCTGGGCGTCAACACCCTCGCGGTGCGGGCCGAACTCACCGGCGGCGAGTCCTTCGCCGACGCGCTCGCCCTGGTGCGCGGCGCCCTGCTGGAGGCCCAGCAGCACCACCAGGTGCCCTTCGACCTGGTGGTCGAGCGACTCGGCGCCGCGGCGCGCGGCGCCGACGGCACCCCGCTGCTGTCGGCCAGCTGCGACCTCCTCCAGCCCTCGGCGCCGCTGACCCTGCCCGGACTCGACGCCGAGGACGTCGAACTCGACCTCGGGCTGGCCAAGTTCGACCTCACCCTGGTGCTGGAGGACGGCCCGCGGCCGCGCTGCCTGGTCCAGCACGACCAGGACGCGCTGGACGGGGCCACGGCCGCCCGGCTGGTCGAGGCCTTCGCCGCGGTGCTTCGGGCGGTGGCCGAGGACGCGGAGCTGCCGCTCGCCGGACTGCCCGGCGAACTCCTGGTGTCCGCCGAGAAGCAACACCCCGTGGTGGAGGCGCTGTTGGCGGACCCCGGGGTGGTCGACGCGGCGGTCGTCGAGGCCGTCGACGGCCCGCCGCTCGCCTACGCGGTGGTGCGCGGCGCGGTCGCCCCCACCGGCACCGACCTGCGCTCCCGGCTCCGGCACTCGGTCGCCGCCACCCAACTGCCGCTCGCCGTCACCCTGCTGGACCGGATCCCGCGCGGCGCGGACGGCGGCCTCGACCGCGGCCGGCTGCCCGGCGCCCTGGTCGCCGCGTCCGTCGTCAAGGAGGCCGGCCCGCTCGAGCTGGTCCGCACCGCCTTCGGTGAACTGCTCGGCAGCGTCCCGCCCGCCGACGGCGACTTCTTCGCCCTCGGCGGCCACTCGCTGGTCGCCGTCCAGCTCGCCGAACGCCTGCGCACCCGTGTCGGGCTGCCGCTCACCGGCCTCGACGTCCTGGAACACCGCACCCCGCGCGCCCTCGCCGCCCTGCTCGCCGCCCGCGAGGAGGAGCGCCGCGCCGCCATCGCCCGGGCCGGCGACCGCACGACCGCCGAGCCCCGCACCGGCACCGTGCTGCTCACCGGCGCCACCGGCGGGGTCGGCGCCGCGGTGCTGCAGGAACTGATGGCCCAGGGGCGGCCGGTGCGCGTCCTGGTCCGCCCGGAGTCGGCCCACCTGCCCGCCCTGCACGGAGCCGAGATCGCCGAGGGCGACCTCGCCGACCTGGACAGCCTCCAGCGCGCCGTCAAGGGCGTGGACGCCGTCATCCACGCCGCCTGCACCTTCACCGAGCACGAGGTCGACCTGGCCGCCATGCGGACCCTGCTGGACGGCTGGTCCGGCGGCCCGTTCGTCTTCGTCAGCAGCATCGACGCGTACGGACGGCCGTCCGGCACCGACGTCGCCGAGGGCGGGCCCAGCGGCGCGCCGGTCACCGCGTACGGGCAGGCCAAGCTGGACTGCGAGCGGATGCTGTTCGAGACCGCCGCGGCCACCGGGCGCGGCCCGGCCACCGTGGTGCGCGCCCCGATCGTCTGGGGCCCGCACCAGCGCCTGCGCGACCAGCTCCGCTGGGGTTCCACCGGCGAGCTCTACCAGGCGGCCCTGGCCGGTCGGCCGATCGTCCTGCCGGCCGCGGGAGTCGACGGTGACAGCGAGTGGAACGGCGCCGCCTGGGTGCACTCCGCCGCCCTGGCCCGCGCCCTCGCCGCCTGCGCCCTGCCCGACGGCCCCGCCTCGGGCCGGATCGTCAACGCGATCAACGGGCACGTCTCCTGGGCGGAGTTCAGTGCCGAGCTGATCCGGCTGCTCGGGTCGAGCAGCACGGTGGAGCTGAGCCCCGACGCCGACCCGGAGCTGCGACGCCCCTGGCACTACCGGGCGCAGACCCTGGCGGCCGCGCTGCAGCCCGAGCCGGGGGAGGACTGGCGCAGCGTGCTGGCGGCCATGGTGGGCTGAGCCGCGTGCGACCGGGCGGAGGGGTCCTCCGGGCTCCTCCGCCCCGTTCTTCCTCCGCCCCGTTCTCCCTCCGCCGTGCACGGCGGCCGCTCAGCCGATCGTGACCACGCGCGCCCAGTCCGGCGGCGCGTCCGGGCGGTACTCGCCCTCGTTCTCGTCGTACCGGCTCGGCCGCCGGAACAGGCCGACCACCGTGCGGCAGGACGGCGCCACCGCCGGCCACGGCGTCTGCCCGTCCGTCAGCACCACCACGACGTCCGGCCGCAGCCGGGTGCGCAGCGCCGCCGCGAAGCCCGTCCGCAGGTCCGTCCCCCCGCCGCCGACCAGCGGGATGCCCGCCGCCCGGCAGAGCGCGCTGACGGACTGGGCGGCCGCGTCGCAGGACAGCACGGTGACGTGGTCGTGACGGCCGCCGACCGCCTGGCCGATCGCCGTCACCTCCAGCAGCGCGCTGCCCAGCTCCTGGTCGGAGACCGACCCGGAGGTGTCGACCACCACCGAGACCCGGGGCGGGCGCCGCCGCAGGCTCGGCAGCACCACGCCGGGCAGCCCGACCGAGCGCCGCGCCGGGCGGCCGTAACTGTAGTCCCCGCCCGCGCCCGGCCCCGAGACCGCCGAGCGCATCGCCGCGCCCAGCAGCTGCCGCCACGGCTGCGGCGGGTGGAACACCTCCTCGGCCCAGCGCCGCCAGCCCGCCGGGGTGTTCCCGGGGCGGCCCCGGATGGCCTCGGCGACCCGGAAGCGGACGGCGTCCCGCTCCTGGGCGGTCAGCCCGTGGGCGCCGTCCGGACCGAGCTCCCACCGGCGGTCCACGCCGTCGGCGCCGCTGCCGCAGTCCAGCCAGGCCAGGCCCGGGCGGCGCAGGTCGAAGGCGAACCCGCGCAGGTAGTCCTCCATGAGCTTCCCCACCGGCAGCTGGAGGCGCTTGGGCGTCAGCACGCCCACCGGTTCGACCAGACCGTCCCCGAACGCGTCGTCGTTGATCTCGCAGTCGGCGGCGATGTTCATCCGCAGCCGGTCGGCCGGGCCCCGCAACCCGAGGTCGCGCGCCAGGCGGTCGCTGCGCCCGTGGTGGTCGCGCAGCAGGTGGGACACCTCGTGCACCCAGATCGAGGCGAGCTCCTCCACGGGGGTGCGGTCGACGAAGGCCGGCGAGGCGTAGCAGCGCCAGTAGCGGTCCACGCCCATGGTCGGCACCTGCCGGGACTCCACCAGGTGCAGGGCGAACAGCGCCGTCGCCAGGTAGGGGCGGGCCCGGACGGCCTGCAGCCGGGCGGCGTACAGCTTGTCGAGGTCGAGCGTGCCGGGGCCGCGTCCGGGGCCGGGGAAGACGGCGTTCGGCGCGTCGGTCCTCGGACTGCTGCACCCGCCGGCGTCCGGCGGCGTGGGGCCGACGGGCCTGGCCCTGCGGGCGAGGTCCCGTGGCGTGGGGGCGGGTCCGGTCGTCCCGCTGGTGCCCGGCTGCGTCGCGCCCGCGCTCATCGGCCGGCCGACACGTCGGTGCGGGCGGCGACGCGGACGGCGGCGCGCTCCGCCCGCCGGGACAGGGCCACCGTCGAGGCGAGGTGCTCGATGGCCGCCGGGACCTCCCAGTCCTCCCGGCGCAGCGAGGCCAGCGTGGTCGCCGGGACGACCAGCACGTCCGGCGCGCCGGTCTCCATCGCCCGTACCAGCACCGCCCAGGCGGCGTCCCACCTGGCCCGCTCCGGCCGGTTGCGCACCGCGGCCACCACCCCGTCCAGCACCACCTGGCGGAGGTCCCCGCGCTCGGGCAGCACCGCGCCCGCCGGGTCGGCGAGCAGCTGCTCCGGGTCCGGCAGGTCCATCCGGTCCATGCTCGCCATCAGCTCCAGCCCCGGCCCGTCCCCGACCGTTCCCCGGACCAGCAGCGACAGCACCTCCCGCGACGAGCCGGCCGCGGTGGCGAAGGCGATCAGCCGCAACGTCATGTCCCAGCTGCGCGGGGAAGGCCAGGCACCGCCGCGCTTGGTCTCGCTGGTGGGCAGTCGGTGCACCAACTCAGGTCGCACGGTGAGCAGTTCGCAGACCGCCCGGCGCGCGAAGGCGACCGCCGCCGACAGCTCCGCCGGATCGAGCCGTGGAAGGGTGGCGACCGGCCACACCCCACCGAGACCGCGCACCACCACCTCGTGGTCGTGCACCCACTGCAGGTGGACGAACCGGTTGGCCAGCGGCGGGCTCAGCTCCCACCCGTCGGCCGCCGAGGAACGCGGATTGGCAGCCGCCACGATCCTCACGCCCGGGGGCAGCTGGAGCGCCCCGATGCGCCGCTCCAGGACCAGCCGGAGCAGTGCGGCCTGGACGGCGGGTGGCGCGGTGGACAGCTCGTCCAGGAACAGCAGTCCGCGCCCGGCCCGGACCAGGCGCACCGCCCAGTCCGGCGGGGCCAGCGGGACGCCCTGTTGCGCCGGGTCGTCGCCCACGATGGGCAGCCCGGAGAAGTCCGACGGCTCGTGGACGCTGGCGATGACGGTGGTCAGTGGCAGCTCCAGCGCCTCGGCGAGCTGGTTGAGGGCCGCGGTCTTGCCGATGCCCGGCTCGCCCCAGAGCAGGACGGGCAGGTCGGCGGCCACGGCGAGGGTGAGGGCCTCCAGCTGGTCGTCCGGGCGGGGTTCGGTGCGGGTGTCGCCGAGCAGGTCGAGCAGTTGGCGGGCGACGTCAAGCCGGGCGTGCGTGGGCACGGGTGTGGGCATGGGCACGGGTGATCACCTTGGGAAGTCGTGAGGCAAGGGGGTTCAGCGGGTGGCGTTGCGAGGCCGTCGGGGGAACGGGAAGGCGCTGATCCCGTAGCGGGTCAGGTTCGCCGTCCGATAGAGGGCGTAGGAGACCCCGCTCTGTACGGCCTTGGTTCGCTGGTCGACGGTCAGACCGGCCCGGTAGAGGCCGTAGGCGAGCCGGCGTTCCGCCGCCGCCGCGAGCTCGTCCCGGAGCGGACCGTCGCGCAGCGCCGCCTGCGGGCCGAGCAGGCCCTCCACGACGGCCAGCGCCCCGGCGGTGTCGCCGTGGTTCAACCGCTCGCGCACACCGATCAGTTCGGCCGGGTCACGGTGCGCCTGGTCGATCGCGCGCAGGCACGGCAGCGGGGTGCCGGACAGCGCGGCCAGCAGTTCCTCGCGACGCAACTGGGCCGGGTCGTGGTCGAGCGCGGTCAGCACCCCGTCGACCACCGCGATCCGGTGCCTGGCGCCACGGCACTCCACCAGCCTTTGACCCGCGGGCGGCTGAGGGCGCCGGTCCGCCCGGTGGCCGGGCGCCAGCGCGGCCGCCACCAGCGGGTGCAAGCGGTCGGGTTCGATCGCCCCGCTGCGCAGCAGCTCGACGTCGGGCAGGACCCAGGTCGCGGCGTCGGGCAGCAGCGGGAGACGGCGGAGGTCGCCGACGGCCTGTTCGGGTCCGGACGGCTGGTTCGGGCCGTTCGGGGTGAGGAGCAGCCGCCGGCCGTGTTCCAGGCGGACCGCGACCGGTCCGGGCGGGCGCCCCTCGGCGCGCAGCAGGACCTCGGCCTCGGCGGCCCAGCGGTCGACGGCGTGGTGCGGCCCGTACCGGTCATCCCCGTCCTGCGGCCCGCTGGTGGGTGGTCCGCCGGTGGGTGGTCCGACGGTTGATGGTCCGAGGCCGGCGCGCAGTGCCAACTCCCCGCTGCGGGCCGCGTCCCAGAGGTGCCGGTGCAGGTCGAGCCGGAACCGGCGGCTGGGGCCGGGGTGCGGATGCGGGGCGGGACCGGCATCGGAGCCGTCCCAGAGCGCCAGGCTGATCCGCTGTCCGAACTCGGCCCAGGCGGGCGGTGTGCGGACCACCAGATGCACCGGCCGCTCGCCCGGATAGTGGACCAGCGGCACGGTCAGCCCGGGGCGCAGCAGCCCGTCGGGAGCGGCCCTCGGCAGGTGCCAGCGCAGCAAGTCCGGTGCCAGGCAGCGCAGATCACCGCGTAGTCGGTCGGCGAACTCCCGGCCGCGGGTACGGGCGACGCGCGGTAGCCGGAAGTCGATCTCGACGTTGGCGGCGGCGCAGGCCCCGGCCCAGTCGCCGGACAGCCGACGCGCGGTGGCGGCTTCGATCATGGAGGGCGGCACGGCGTACTCGCGCACGCGCCGCCAGAAGGAGAGGCGGGAGTCGTCCCCGCTCGCGATGTGGGTGAGCATCAGCACTCACCTATTGCGAGCGGGACCTCCGATCCGAGATCAGCGAAAGTGTTCATCGCGGGGGAGCATAGCCCCGGCCGTCGCCGCTCCGCCACACCTTTCCCCCGCGCGGCCGTCGGCCCCCTCAAGGGCTGCCGCAGGGCAGGTCGAAGTCGGCGGTGGAGGCCTGTGCGCTCACCCGTGCGGGCCTCTCGCGCTCACCCGCTCCCGGGTCCCGCGCGGACGCGACGCGCGCGGAACTCTTACGCGCCACTGCCTATTTGAGGCCTTCGTCGGAACGAGCCCACCCGGCGGCGGCGCCCTCGCCGTCCCGCTCCGGTCGATCCGCCGCCCGACTGGCCGGTTTCACCCCCTTTCGCCCCGAGCGGGTCGCGACCTCGGCGGTCGTCGGCGCAGACTGGCCGGTACACGTTAGTTCCGACGTCAGGGGTGCAGGCATGGCCGTACGACCCGTGAGGCGCAGGGGAGTCGGAAGGGTGCGCGCCGCGATCGGCGCCCTCGCCGTCGCGTTGGCGGCCGGGGCGGTGGTCGCGGTGCCCACCGAGACGGCGGAAGCGGCGGGGGCCAGGAGTGGACAGGTCGTCTACCTCACCTTCGACGACGGCCCCAGCCCCGCCTACACCCCGAAGGTCCTCTCGATGCTCAACCGCTACGGGGTGCGCGCGACCTTCTTCGAGATCGGCGAGAACGTCGCCGCCCACCCCTCGCTCACCGCGCAGGTCGCCCGCCAGGGCCACAGCGTGCAGAACCACTCGTGGTCGCACCCGGACCTGCGCCGGCTCTCCGCCTCCTCCTTCAGCTCCCAGGTGGGTGACACCGATCGGGCCATCCGTGCGCAGACCGGCCGCACTCCGAAGTGCCTGCGCCCGCCGTACGGCGCGGTCAACGGCACCGTGCGTTCGCGGGCCGCGGCGCTCGGCAAGCAGGTCGTGCTCTGGTCCGTCGACCCGGCCGACTGGTCCCGGCCGGGGACGGAGGCGATCCAGTCGCGGGTGCTGCGGAACGTCCGTCCGGGTTCGGTCATCCTGCTGCACGACGGCGGTGGCGACCGCAGCCAGACCGTCGCGGCGCTGCCCACGATCCTGTCCACCCTCAAGGCCCGCGGCTACACCTTCGCGACCCTGTGCTGATCAACTGCCGGGGCCGAACGGTGCGCGCACCGGGCAAGGAGCCGGTCCGGGCGGCGTGCCCGGGCCGTCGCTCCGACGCTGCTGTCAGCCCTGCCCGTTGAGAACCAGCGCCCGGCTCAGGCACCCCAGCGCGGCCGTGCACAGCAGCGCGCGCAGCACGTTGAACCGCACCCACCGCGCCTCGAAGCGTCCGCGCAGCGCCGCCGGACCGGCGATCCGCTGAGGCGAACCCGCCTTCTCCAGCTCGTCGTTCAGCGGGATGTTGACGGAGCGGGTGACCCCGATCGCCGCGAGTACAGCACCACGGCGGCCACCGTCGCGGGCATCGCGAGATGCCCCTCCGGGGGCAGGTGCACGGCGACCGCGGCCGCCGTGGTGAGCAGGGCGCCGACGAAGCCGAGCACGAACCAGCCGTTCAGGATCGCCACGTTGATGCGCCGCATCACCTCGATTCTCGCGGACCAGCCGCGGTGCCGGTGTCCGGGCGGTGGTGTTTGCCCGGGCCGTGGAACGCGGCGGACCCGCCTCGCACCCCGGGAGGGGGTTCGAGGCGGGTCCGGATGCTGCGGCGGTGCGGCGGCACCCGTGGCCCGGGTGCCGGCCGCGGGGTGCCGGCCGGGGTGCCGACGGGGCTCAGTTCAGAGCGGCGAGGGCGGCCTCGTAGTTCGGTTCCTCGGCGATCTCGGAGACCAGCTCGGTGTGCAGCACGGTGTCGTTCTCGTCGAGGACGACCACGGCGCGGGCGGTCAGGCCGGCCAGCGGGCCGTTGAGGATCGACACGCCGTAGGCGTCGTGGAAGTCGCGTCCGCGCAGGGTGGAGAGGGTCTTGACGTTCTCCAGGCCCTCCGCACCGCAGAACCGGGCCTGCGCGAACGGCAGGTCCGCCGAGATGCAGAGCACCACGGTGTTCTCCAGCGCGCCGGCCTTGGCGTTGAAGGTGCGCACCGAGGTCGCACAGGTCGGGGTGTCGATGCTCGGGAAGATGTTCAGGACCTTGCGCCGCCCGGCGAAGTCCTTGAGCGAGGTGTCCGCGAGGCCCTCGCCGACCAGCGTGAACGCCGGGGCCTGGCTGCCCGCGGCCGGCAGTGCGCCGCCGATCTCGACCGGGTTCCCCTTCAGCGTGACCTGAGCCATGAAAAGCCTCCTACCAGCGGTGTACGGGTGACAACGCCGCCGATCCTACTGCCCGCCCGCCACCGCCGGTGCCGGGTGACCGGGGAGCGGGCAGTCGGCACCCGTGCTGGGCCACCCCGGCCCGGGTACGGGCCCGGCACGACGGGGCGGACACGCACGACGCACGGTACGGCCGCCCGGCCGCGTCCCGCCCCCGGCCCCGGGTGGCGCCGTCCGCCCGCTGAGCCGTCGGGGTGGGGGCCTGCGCGACGCTGTCGGGGCGACCCGCCGCCGAGATCGTGCCCCTAAGCCCTCCCGTGTCCGGGTGCCAGATCGCGCGTACGAACCCGCCGAGCCTCCCCGGGACCCGGGATGCCGCAGCCCCGGCCGTGCGCGCAGGCCCGGCACCGCCCCACCGCACCGGCCTGCGCCGCCGCGCGGGCGGCGGCCTCCGCAAAAAATAGGTGACGTGACGTCAACTCGCCGTGGTCTACTGCATCCCTGGTAGTCGTTCGCGCACAACTGGCCGCAGGGAGTGGACTGTTCGATGACCGCCGTATGCCCGGGCTGCGCCGCCGTGGAACACGCCCTGCCGGTGCCCGAGGCCGTGGAGGGCGCGGCATCGACCGGGGCCGTCCTGGCAGGGCCGGTGGCCGTCCACCTGGCCCCACCGCCCAGGCCCGTGCCCCGGCCGGTGGAGGCGAGCGCGGCGGCGGCCGTGTTGGTGGTGCTGGCCGCGCTGGGGCTGCTGGTGGGGATGTTGTCCCTGCTGCGCCCGCAGCCGCAGGGCTACGGGGGCGCGGCCTACCGGGCGGGCTACGTGCTGGGCGCCGTCGCCGGGCCCGCGCTGCTGACGGCGGCGGCCCTGGTGGTGCGGCGCGTGGCCCGACGGCGCGGCGAGCGGCGTGAGGGTGAGCGCCTGGAGGTGCAACTCCAGCGCTGGCGGCATCTGGTGGACCGCTGGCGGCGCGGTTGGTGGTGCCGGGCCTGTCAGGCGGCGTTCTTCCCCGCCGGTGCGCTCCATCCGGGCGCGGCGCCCTCGCCGGTGATCGAGGCGCGGCACTACCCGGCGTGGGTGCTGGGCGCCGACGCCCCGGGGTCGTCGGGCGGCCAGGGGCTCTCGTAGTACGCCAGGCGCTGGTCCCGGCCGGTGGGGCGCATGCCGGCGGCGGTCATGACGTGCTGGGAGGCGGTGTTGTCCAGGTCGGTGTCGCCCACGACGCGCACCCCGCGGGCCCGGGCCAACTCCAGCAGGGCCCGCAGCGCCTCCGAGGCGTAGCCGCGGCCCCGGGCCGCGGGGACGAGGCCGTAGCCGACGGTGACGGTGCCTGACGGGTCGGGGGCCGCGTGGAAGCCGGCGCCGCCGATGGCCCGCCCGTCCTCGCGCAGGCGTATCTCGTAGGCGCCGAACGGCTGGGGGTCGCCGTCCTGCGCGCACACGCGCAGGTAGCGGCGGGCGCCTGCGAGGTCGCCGTCGGTGGGGTAGTCCGAGGCCCACGGCCCGTCGTGGCCCGGGTCGCCGTCCAGGATGCGCCGGGCCTGGCGCGGAGTCAGTGGGCGGAGGATGAGGCGCTCGGTGACCAGGTCGTCCATGGCTCGTTGTCGTACCACGTCCAACCCCACCCCGCATCCGCATTTCCCCCGCCCGGGCCCCTTCCCGTCCGGCCCCGGCTGCCCCCGGTCGGGCCGTACAGGGCACGGCCCGCAGCCCCCAGCCGCGCGCCCGCCACCACCGCGCGGGAACGACCCGTGAACATCTCCCAGTGGTCGCCCCGGGCGGATCGGCCGCGCCGAGTCGATGCTTCCCCGCCGAACCTTCCCCAGGGCACTGGACGCGGCGCTCGGCACCGACGGCCCCTCGTCCCGCATCTGCCGGCCGGACGAGAACGAGAGGTTCCCCGGCGCATACCGGCAGGCAACCATGGCAACACTGTGTCGAGGTCGACGGCGCCCATCCCGACCGGGGCCGGGGCTCCAACCCCCACGGGCCGCAGCCGTCCTTCTCTCCGCCTCCCCCCGAGGCCTGGCAGCCCTTTGTCACCACCGTGCGCAGAGGCGAGTTCGGCCGTCACCTGCCCAGCGACTGGGCCCGGGGTCCGGCCCGGCCGCGGTGCCGAGCGGCGCGGTGTTGATCAGCGCGGGCCTGGTTGAGTACCCTCGCCGGATGGGGCATGACGACGACCTTCCGACACTCGAACTCGCCTTTCCCGGACCGGAACGCGACCGGGGCGTGGCGGCGATCCTGAGCGGCGAGAAGACCGCGCTCACGGGCCTGCTGGAGATCTACGAGCACGCCCGCGAGGCGCTGCCGACGGCCGGGCAGCGGTTCTCGGTACTCGACTCCGCGGGCCGGGCGGCCGTCACGATCGAACTCCTCGAGGTACGCGTCGTGGCCATGAAGGAGATCGACGACGACTTCGCGCGCGCCGAGGGGCGCGGCTACGCCGACGCCGCGCAGTGGCGCACCGCCCATGAGGAGTTCTTCCGCAGCGAGGGGGTCAGCGACTTCCTCGGCCACACTCCGGACATCGGCGATGACACGCTCGTCGTCGCCCAACGCTTCCGCGTGAGCGACGCCGCCACCGCGAACGCCGCAGGACCTCAGTAGTCCTGGCGGCCCGCTCGCCACTTCTCCTCCTGATCGGGCCTCCTCCCCAAGGAGCCGGCCCTGTTCGCAAACGCCTCGCACCGGCACACCCCTTGCGACGCCGGACATCCGGGCGTGGGGGGGGGGGGGCCCCCCCCGCCCCCCCCCCCCCCCCCCCCCCCCGCCCCCCCCCCGGGCCCCCCCCCCCCCCCCGCGCCCGCCCCCCCCCCCCCCCCCGACCGCC
>NZ_JBIRJC010000017.1:128811-171344 GCF_044329365.1 Kitasatospora sp. NPDC017646
GCCCCTGGGTCCCGGCCCTGTATCAACACGCCACCCCCGCCCCCCCCCGTTGCGCGGCCGAACCTCGGGGGGTGGGAGGGGGGCCCCGCCGACTCCCCCCGCGCCCGCCCCACGTGCCCGCCCCACGGGCGCGCCCGCCCGGCCGCGGCGCAGCGGCAGGCGCTCCCAGGAATGACGGCGAGGGTGGCGCAGCCCACCGCGCGCGCCTGGCGCCGCTGCACGCCGCGCGCTGGTGCCACGTGCGCCCCGGGCAGGTGGGATCCGCGCGCCGCGGACGGGCATTCGCCGGGCCGTTCGACGAACGAGCCAGGCGGATCGGCGGATTGGCGGATCGGTGGATCGGCGGGCGGCGACGCGAGCCGGCCGGGTGGGAGGGGCCGGGATCGGACGGATGGCTACTTGTGCTGCGTCGGCCTGGACCCCGGGCCCCGCCACCGGGTCGCCGCGCCCGGGCACGCGTCGGGCCGTGCGCCGCGTCGCTCAGCGGATCGGTGGGTTGCGGCGCGGGTTGGCCGGGGCGAGAGGGGCGGGGTCGTGCGGGTGGCCGTCGCGGCCCCTGCCGCCCCGCCCCGCCCCCCACCGCCGCAGCCCCGCCGCAGGTCCGGCGTCAGGCGGGCGGCCACTGCCAGGGGACCGGCAGGGTGTAGTGCCAGCCCGGGCGCCACGGCGGCGGGTGGCGCAGGACCTCCTCCAGACGGGCGCCGGTGAGCAGGCAGTCCAGGGCCCAGCGGTTGGCGGAGTGGGCGATCAGCAGGACGCGCCGACCGTCGAAGTGCTGGGCGACGCGTAACGCTCGAACAGCGCCTGCACGTAGTCCTCCAGGCGCCCGGCCAGCACGGGCGCGCTCAGGTCGGTGCGCCCCAGTTCGCGCCACGGCTCGGCGACCTTCTGCGCGTCGGGGGCGAACGCCAGGGCGTCCAGCAGCCGCCAGTACAAGTGGTCCCCGCCGGTGGTGAGGGCGCCGCCGGCCAGCTCGTAGGCGTCGGCGAAGGCCATGCCCGCCGGTACGCCGTGCAGCAGGGCCAGCGCGGTGCAGCAGTGGGCGACGTCCAGGTCCGCCGGGCCCCAGGAGGTCTCCACCCAGTCGACGACGCCGCTGACCGCCAGCTGTTCCCCGCTGCCGGTGAACAGCACGTTGCCGGAGTGGAAGTCGCGGTGCAGGAAACGGCCCCGGTGCGCCGGGGCCTCGCGGCCGATCACCTCCACCGCCCGCTCCCACAGGCGCGGGCGCTCGGTGGCGGCGGGGACCTGCACGCGCTCGGGGGAGGTCCACGCCTGCCAGGCGCGCGGACGCCGGTGCTCGGGCACCGCCACGGCGTGCACGGCCGCCAACTGCTCGGCCAGCAGGGTGGTGCGGCGCGCCACCTCGCCGTCCTCGCGCACCCGCACACTGCCGGGCAGGTGGGTCATCACCAGCGACGGGTCCTCGCAGTGCTCGCCCGTCGCGTCCACCGCGCGCAGCCGGGCGGCGGGGATGTCCCCGGCCTCCAGCAGGCGCAGCACACCGGCCTCGCGGGCCAGCAGTCCCGGGGCGTGGCGGCGGTAGAACGGCTTGACGAAGGAACGCAGCACGAGCGCGTAACCGTCTCCGCCGCCATCCTCGCGACCGCTGTCGGCGGGTTCGATGTCCAGGCGGCGCATCCGCGAGGTCCACCCGCCCTTGAGCTCCCGCACCCGGACGATCCGCTCGCCGGGCGCGAGCGCGCCCTCCACCCACCGGCGCGTGCCGGCCCACCCCTGGTCCTCGCCCTCGATCACGGACGACCACCCTACGCCCCACCCCCGTGCACCTCTCCGAGGGCCCCCGGAGTCCGGATGGCGCGGCATCAACTCCCGTACGGCAAGGGCCCACCGCTCCATGTTCGATATCCATAGAAATTTGACAGCGGTCCCCGCCCCCGCTTGGCTGGGTAGTCGAACCGCACACACCGGCACACCGCCGAAGGGGAGTTCGCCATGCCCAGGAAAGTCGTCTTCACCGCCACCGGCGCACCGGAGGTCCTCACCGTCCGCGAGGTTCCCCTGCCCCAGCCCGGCCCTGGCGAACTGCGCATCAGGGTCCAGGCGTTGGGCCTCAACCGCGCCGAGGCCCTCTACCGCGCCGGCACCTACCTGGAGGAGCCGAAGCTGCCCGCCACCCCCGGCTACGAGGCCGCCGGTACCGTGGACGCCGTCGGCGAGGGTGTCACCGGCTTCCGCGTCGGCGACCCGGTCGACTCCATCCCCGCGTTCCTCCAGAACGACTACGGTGTCTACGCCACCCACGCCGTCGTCCCCGCCCGCGCCGCCGTCCACCGCCCCGCGCACCTGAGCGCCGTCCAGGGCGCCGCCACCTGGATGCCCTACCTGACCGCCTACGGCGCCCTCGCCGAGGACGGGCACCTGCGCCCCGGCGACCACGTGCTGCTCACCGCCGCCGCATCCAGCGTGGGCCTGGCCGCGATCCGGATCGCCCGGCGCATCGGCGCCGTACCGATCGCCACCACCCGCACCCGCGCCAAGACGGCGCAGCTCCTGGACGCCGGCGCCGCCCGCGTCATCGTCACCGGCGAGGAGGACCTGCCCGCCCGCGTCCTGGACATCACCGGCGGCGAGGGCGTGCGGACCGTCTTCGACGCCGTGGCCGGCCCCGGCGTGAACACCCTCGCCCAGGCCATCGCCCCCGGCGGGCACCTGATCGTCTACGGGCGCCTGGACATGCGCGACACCCCCATGCCCGGCCAGGACACCTTCGCGCCCATCAGCAGCCGGTTCTACACCATCCACGAGGTCAGCCGCGACGCCCAGCGGCTGCGCCGCGCCCACGCGTTCATCACCGCCGGCCTGGCCGACGGCACGTTCACCCCGGCCGTCGACCGCGTCTTCGAGGGCCTCGACAGCATCGTCGAGGCCCACCGCTACCTGGAGGCCGGCACCCAGGTCGGCAAGATCGTCGTGACCGTCACCGACTGACCGCTGATCACCGATCACTGACCCCGGGCTCCGGGCGGGCCCGGGCCGGGCGATTGGCGCGAACGTGCCCGGGCGCGTTCAGGCGTTCAGGGCGCGTCCCGGGCCTCGGCGTCGGCGGCGGCGACCACCGCCGACAGCAGGCCCGGGAAGCGCCGCTCCAGTTCCTCCGCGCGCAGCGTGTTCATCTTCGTGGTGCCCACGTAGTACTGGCGCAGCACCCCGGCCGCGCGCAGCACCGAGAAGTGGTGACTGGAGGTGGAGCGCCCGACCGGCAGGTCGAAGGAGCCGCAGCTCAGATCGGCGCCCGCGTGCGCCAGGGTGCGCACCACCGAGCGCCTCGCCGGATCGGCCAGGGCCTCCAGCACCTGCTGGACGCTCACATCCTCCACACCGGGGTGCACGATCACCCGCGCCGTCACGCGTGCCCGTCCCACACCCACCACCCCTTCCCAAGCCCGGCCCCCGTCCCGCAGCGCTCCTAGTCAACGGCCGCGCACCACGCGCGACTTCATGCCCGACGCTACTACGGCAGGACCCCTGCCACGCGCGCCGCAACACCTCCGCAACACGAATCACGCACCGTACGCGCACGACGGCGCCCGCCGCACCCGCATCACGCCACCCGCCACAGCGCCCCCGGCCGGGGGCGCTCAGGCCGCTGCCGCTGGCGGAGCCGGGCACGGCGAACGCCGCAGTGGCAGGCACAACTCCTGCGTTCCGGCGGCCGGGTCGGTTTTCAGTTCCTTCGCCGGCACCCGGCCCGGCACCTGGTGTTCCTCGCCCAGTGCCGTGGCACGCCGCGCCACCGCGTGGGAGCGCGCCGCGAGCGCCTCACCGGTCTCACTGACCTCACCGGTCCCACCGCCCTCACTGACCTCACCGGTCCCACCGCCCTCACGGCCGTACTCGCGGCCGCCGACGCCCGTCGACCGTGGCGTCTCGGGCAGGCGCGGCACGTAGCACCCGCCGTGGGAGATCGGCGGGTTGGCGCCCGGGCCCCGGCCGGGCGCTCGTCGCCGCTGCGGAGCCCGCCCGCTGGAAGGGCGGGCCGGTGCACGTCCTGGCTCCCGGCTCCTGAACTACCGGCACCGGCCCGGCTCTTCTGCCGCTCGCCCGTTCGCCCGCCCGTCCGAGTCCCCGGGGCGGGCGGTATCAGGACAGCTGGGCAGCCAGCCCCGCGGTCAGGAACGCCAGACCGGCGGAGAACGCCTGATCCGGGTCGGCGGGCTGCTCGGCCTGCCACTGGGCCAGGTGGGGGTAGCGCCTCGGATCCACCGGCGGCGCGGTACCAGCATCGGCACGGTCATCACCATCGGCGCCGGAACCGGCACCGGCACCGGCCTCGGTGCCGGTGTGCGCAGCCTGTTCCTGCAGCACGAACCCGATCACGTAACTGGTCACCGCGTGCCCGAACATCGCCGCCTGCGCCAGTGCGAGCCCCTGCGCCCGCATCAGCGCCAGCCCCTCCTCCACCGCCCCCAGCGTCGCAGCCCCCGGGGCCAGGTGGGCGGACACCAGGCGCGCCCCGTCCCGGCGGGCCAGCAGCGCCCCGCGCAACCGGTGCGCGAAGTCCGCCGTCCGCCCGGCCCAGCCTGCCTGCGCTCCGTTGTCGGCCCCGTCGCCGGTGCCGGGCGCGGTGAAAACCCCGGCCACCACCGCGTCCGCCATCGCACCCAGCAGCTCCTGCTTGCTGCGCACGTGCCAGTACAGCGCGCCGCGCTGTACGCCGAGCCGGTCGGTCAGCGCCCGGGTGGTCAGCCGGTCCAGCCCGACCTCGTCCAGCAGCTCGAGCGCGGCCCGGACGACGTCCTCGCGGTGCAGTGCCATGGGGTGGGTGCGGTCCTTCCGGCAAACGGGATTCTCCAGGGACTTGAGCTTAGCTCAGGTCATCTGCCTATGATCGACCTGAGCATTGCTCAAGTACGCCGAATCCGGCCACCGGGCAAGGCGGTTCAGTGCTGCCGGAAGGACCAAAGGGGTGGGGGCATGGGGGAGTACGTGACGGTCAACGGACTGCGCACCTACTACGAGACGCGGGGTGAGGGCGAGCCCGTCGTCCTGCTGCACGGCGGCGGGGTGACCGCCGACAGCTGGTACGCCCAGATCCCCGCCCTCGCCGAACGCTTCCGCGTCCACGCCCCCGAACTTCGCGGCCACGGCCGCACCGCCGACGTCGAAGGCCCCGTCACCAGCGAGCTGATGGCCGACGACGTCATCGCCTTCCTGGAGACCCTCGCCACCGGTCCGGTCCACCTCGTCGGCTGGAGCGCCGGCGGCACGGTCGCCCTGCGCCTGGCGCTGCGTCGCCCCGACCTGGTGCGCAAGCTCGCCCTCATCAGCAGCGGCGTCAGCCGCGAGGGCGCCACCGACGCGGACGCGGCGATGCTGGACGACACCGAACGGCTCGCCGACATGTTCCGCCCCCAGTACGAACCTCTCTCCCCGGACGGCCCCGGCCACTTCCCCGTCGTCTTCGCCAAGTGGCTGAAGATGTGGCGCGAGGAGCCCGACATCGGCCTTGCGGCCCTGGCCGCCCTGCCCATGCCCGTGCTGGTCCTGCAGGGCGACGACGACGGCGTGCGCGTCTCCCACAGCGCCGACATGGCCGCCGCCATCCCCGACGCCCAACTCGCCGTCCTGCCCGGCACCTCCCACACCGCCCCCCTGGAGAAGCCCGCCCTGGTCAACCGGATCCTGCTCGACTTCCTCGCCGACCAGCAGGTCCCCAAGCTGCTGCCCCTCGGCTCCCTCACCCAGCCACCGCCCCGGCACTGACGGCTCCTCACGCGGTGTCCCGCCCGGCCGGGGGCGCGGCGACATGTGTGAGCGCCTCCGACCGCATCCGGGCGTGCGACTCCTTCGTGAGCGGCCTTCGCCGGTGCGGCCGATTGCTGTCCAGCGCTTCCGACCGGCCTGAGCGGCGGGACCTCGGACCCGCCCCCGAAAGACCTTGGCTCCCGCCCGTGCGGGACCTGAGGGCCGTTCCCGTCGGCGACGGCCCGCTTGGCGTCGACCTCCGCGAGGACGCGCGCCGGGTCGAAACGCGGGATGTGATCGGCGGGGCCGAGGAAGACATCCGCGATCCTGGCGCCCGTGCCGGGACGAAGGCGCCCATGCCAGGACGAGGGTGCCGTGCCAAGGGCGGGCGCCGGCTGCGCAGTGGTCCCGGGCTGGGGTCGGACGCGGCGCCCACGGTACTGGCCCTGCTCCTCCAGGGGTACGCACTGCCGGCGGACTACGCCCGGGCGCTGACCGCCCTGCGGCGGCTGGACGCCGGGCTCGTCACCGAGCTGACGGCCCTGCTGTGCGACGGTCGGCGCGATGCCGCGATCAGGCTGCTCAGGGACCGTACCGACGTCGATCTCGCCGCCGGCCGCCACCCAGTCACCGAGCTGGGCACCGAACTCGCCACCGAACTCGGCACCCAGATCGGCACGGAGTGAGGCAACCGGCGCGCCGCCCCCGGCTCAGGTGCCCGGGTGGGAGGCCGTCCAGCCGTGTTCGAGGAGCGCGAAGGCCTCGTCGGCGGCGCGGTCCGGGTCGGGGTGGCGCTGGATGAGGCTGCGGGCCTCCAGGGCGAAGCGGGCCAGGGCGGCGCAGCGGATGTCGTCTGCGGGTGCGCCGACGGCTTCGGCGATGGCGGCGGCCAGGGCCGCTTCGTGGCGGGTCCACATGCGGTGGGCGTAGTCGCGCAGGGCGGGGGTGTCCTGCACCAGGCGCAGGAAGGCGGCGAAGCGGGGGTCCGCGGCGTGGACGGCGAAGCGGGTCTGCCCGAGCAGGAGGTGGTCGCGCAGGGCCTGGGGGATGGACCGGCCCGGCGGGCGTTCGCGGACGGCGGCGACCAGTGCCGCCTCCAGGTCGTCGTCCTGGTCGAAGACCAGGGCCTCCTTGCCGGGGAAGTGCTTGAACAGGGTGGTGACCGAGACGTCGGCAGCGTCGGCGACGTCCTTGACGCCGACCTGGTCGTAGCCGCGTTCGAGGAAGAGCTCGAGTGCGGCGTCGGCCAGGGCCTGGCGGGTCTGGGCCTTCTTGCGCTCGCGGCGCCCGGTCGGTTCGGTCACCCGCCCATCCTACCCTGGAGTGAACCCGCTTCGAATGCGTAGTCATTGCACTTATTTAGCGAGTGTGCTTTCTTGGTGGTGCCCGGAGCTCCCGGCGACCCGCACCGACCTATCGAGGGGCACTTCCACTCCCATGAACCCTGCCCGCGACTCCCGCATCGCCATCGTCGGCGCCGGCCTCGGCGGCCTCACCTGCGCCCGGGTCCTGCAGCGGCACGGCCGCCGCGTCGCCGTCTTCGAACGCGAGGCGGGCGCCGACGCCCGCCCCCAGGGCGGCACCCTCGACCTGCACGCCGACACCGGGCAGGCCGCGCTGCGCTCGGCCGGACTCCTCGAACGCTTCCACGCCCTCGCCCGCCCCGAAGGCGACCAGTGGCGCGTGCTCGACCCCGCCACGGCCGAACCCCTGGCCGCTTTCGGTGCCCACGCCGCTGCCGAAGCAGATCCCGACACCGGCGCCCGGCCCGAGATCGACCGAGGCCAACTGCGCGGCCTGCTCCTGAACTCGCTCGCCGAAGGCACCGTGCGCTGGGACCACGCCGTCAGCGCGGCCGTCCCGCTCGCGGACGGCACCTGCCGGCTGCGGTTCGCCGACGGCACCACCGAGGACTTCGGCCTCGTCATCGGCGCCGACGGAGCCTGGTCCCGCGTACGCCCGGCCCTGTCCGCGGCCGTACCCCGCTACACCGGCGTCACCTTCTTCGAAACCGGATTCGACCACTGCGACACCCGTCACCCGGGTCTCGCCCGCCTGGTCGGCCACGGCTCGATGCTCGCCAAGGGGGCCGGCCGCACGCTGGTCGCCCAGCGCAACAGCAACCACCACATCCGCGCCTACATCGCGCTGCGCACTCCCCAGGCCTGGCACACGGCCGCCGGCGTCGACCCCGAGGACCAGCGGGCCGTACGCGCGCACCTGCTGGACCTGTTCGACGGCTGGGACGAGAGCCTGCGCTACCTTCTGCGCGGCGGTGACCACGGCTTCACCAGCCGGCCCCTGTTCGTCCTGCCCGCCCCGCACACCTGGCAGCACGTCCCCGGCCTCACGCTGCTCGGTGACGCCGCCCACCTGATGCCCCCGGCCGGACTCGGCGCCAACCTCGCCATGCTCGACGGCGCCGACCTCGCCCACGCCCTGGTCACGGAGGACGTCGTCGACGACGCCGTCCGCACCTACGAACGCCTCATGCTCCCGCGCTCCACCCACGCCGCGACGGGCAGTGCCCACGCCCTCGACCACCTCGTGCCCGCAACGACCTCATGAGCCCGCCGCGAATCTTGACGGGCACCGGGTGGTCGGGGTGCTGCCGGTTGCGGCACACCTCTGCGCCCGGCCAGGCCGGAAGAGCCCGGGAAGCGGCGCCCCGAGTCTCCGCTCCTGCACTCCTCGACAAACACCTCGTACTGAGAGCTAAAATCGGGGGTATGGCGACACGCGTTCCCGAAATGCCCGACGGCGTAGTGGCGGACGAGTTCTCCGCCCTGCTCGTCGGCATCCAGCGCATGCTCCGGCGGCGCCTGCGGCGCCGCGCGGAACGGCCCAGACTTCGTGGGGCGCAGGTGGAACTGCTGCGCCTGGTGATGGACAGCCCCGGCCTGAGGGTCTCCGAGGCCGCCGAGGAGCTGTGCCTGGCCGGGAACTCGGTGTCCACCCTGGTCAACCAGCTCGTCGCCCAGGACCTGCTGCGCCGCGAGGTGGACCCCGGCGACCGGCGGGCGGCGCTGCTGTACGCGATGCCGGCGGCCGAGGAACGGATCGAGGCCTGGCGCCGGCGCCGCCGGGCGCTGATGGCCGAGTTGGTGGCGGACCTGCCCGAGCCGGAGCGGGCCGCCCTGGCCGCCGCCCTGCCCGCGCTGCACAGCCTGGCCGAGGGCCTGCGCAACCTGCCCGACGAGGAGGAGTGATGGGCCAGGACGAAGCGGTGGTGTGCCAGAACCTGGAGTACAGCTTCACCCACGGCCGCGGAAAGATCACCCGCGCCGTGGACGGCATCGACCTGACCGTGCGCACCGGTGAGGTGTTCGGTCTGCTCGGCCCCAACGGCGCGGGCAAGACCACCACCATCCGCGCTATCACCACTCTGCTGCCGGTCGGCGCCGGCATGGTGCGCGTCTTCGGTCACGACGCCACCCGCCGCCCCATGGAGGTACGGCGCCTGCTCGGTTACGTCCCCCAGCAGTTGTCCGCCGACTCCGGACTCACCGGGCGCGAGAACGTGGCGCTGTTCGCCCGGGTCTTCGACGTCCCCCGCGCCGAACGCGCCCGGCGTGTCACCCAGGCCCTGGCCGCCGTCGACCTCACCGACGCCGCCGACCGGATGGCTGCCACCTACTCCGGCGGCATGGTGCGCCGCCTCGAACTCGCCCAGGCCCTGGTCAGCGCCCCGCGCCTGCTGGTCCTGGACGAACCCACCATCGGCCTGGACCCGATCGCCCGCACCGGCGTGTGGGAACGCGTGGACGCCGTCCGCAAGGCCACCGGCATGACCGTCCTGGTCACCACCCACTACATGGACGAGGCCGACCGCCACTGCGACCGCATCGCCCTGATGGACCGCGGCCGCATCCGGGCGCTGGGCACCCCCGCCGAACTCAAGGAGCAGGTCCGCCAGGTCCGCCAGCACGGCCCGGAAGGCGAGGACGGCAGGGGCGGCCAGGAAGGCCAGGAAGGCAGGGGCGGCCAGGACGAGCCCACCCTGGACGACGTGTTCCGCCACTTCGCCGGCCGCGACCTGGCCGACGCCACGGAAGGAGACTTCGGCGATGTCCGCCGTACCCGCCGCACGGCCAACCGCGTCGGCTGAAGGACCCGACCAAGGGCCCGAGTTGGACCTGCTGCTGGTGCCCCCGCGGGCCCGCACCGGCTGGCGCCTGGTACCCGCGCGCATCGCTGCGATGTGTACGGTGGAACTGCAGAAGCTGCGCCACGACCGCACCGAGCTCTACACCCGGGCCGTCCAGCCCGCCCTGTGGCTGCTGATCTTCGGCGAGACCTTCACCCGCCTCAAGGCCATCCCCACCGGCGGCATCCCCTACCTGGACTACCTCGCGCCGGGCATCATCGCCCAGTCCGCGATGTTCATCGCGATCTTCTACGGCATCATGATCATCTGGGAGCGGGACTCCGGGGTGCTCACCAAACTGCTGGTCACCCCCACCCCGCGCGGGGCCCTGGTCACCGGCAAGGCCTTCGCCGCCGGCGTCAAAGCCGTCCTCCAGGCCGTCGTCGTGGTCCTGATCGCCGCGGTCCTCGGCGTCGCGATGACCTGGAACCCGCTGCGCCTGCTGGGGGTGGTGGCGGTGGTGCTGCTCGGCTCGGCGTTCTTCTCCTGCCTGTCGATGGCCATCGCCGGGATCGTGCTGACCCGAGACCGTCTGATGGGCATCGGCCAGGCGATCACCATGCCGCTGTTCTTCGGCTCCAACGCCCTCTACCCCGTCCACCTGATGCCGGGCTGGCTGCAGGCCGTCAGCAAGGTCAACCCGCTCAGTTACCAGGTCGACGCACTGCGCGGCCTGCTGATCGGCACCCCGTCCCACTTGCCGCTGGACTTCGCCGTCCTGGCCGCCGCCACCCTGGCCGGCATCGCCGCGGCCTCCGCGCTGCTGGGCCGCCTGGCTCGCTGAGGCCCGTCGCGACACGGGGAGGAAATACGACAGGAGATGTCGGGTGAGGGGGAGAGGGTGGGGTCACCGGCCGGCGCCGTCACGGCGCCGGCCGGAGCGACCGACAAGGCAAGGACCCCATGCGCGAAACTCCCGACGAGCTCCACCGCCTCCAGGCCCTCCTGGACGCCTCGCTCTCCCGCTCCACCGCCCACCTGCGCTCCATCATCAGCAGCGAACGCAGCCTGACCGCCGACCGGCTCACCCGTGTGCTCACCGGCATGTGCACGCTCGCCCTGTCCACCGTCACCGCGAAGGGCGAGCCGCGCGTCAGTGGCGTGGACGGCCACTTCCTGCACGGCAAGTGGCACTTCGGCACCGCCCGCACCTCCGCCAAGGCCCGCCACCTGGCCGCCCGGCCCGCCGTCAGCGCCGCCCACCTGCGCGGGGAGGACCTGGGCGTGTTCACCCACGGCACCGTGGAGACCCTCAACCCCCACAACGGCGAGGCGGCCGCCGACTGGCCCGAACTGCTCGCCTACTTCCGCGACTTCTACGGCCACGACACCTTCGACTGGGACAACGACGTCGTCTACTACCGGCTGCACCCGCACTGGATGGCCGCTTTCGCCCTCGACCCCGCCCAGCTCGAAGCGAACGCGCACGAGCCGCACGAGGCGGACAAGGCATGAGCAGCGCCACCATCGACGTCGTCGGCGCCCGCACCAACAACCTGCGCGACGTGACCCTCAGCATCCCCAAAGGCCGACTCGTCGCCTTCACCGGCGTCAGCGGCAGCGGCAAGACCTCCCTGGCCATCGACACCCTCCACAGCGAAGCCCAACTGCGCTACCTGGACGGCCTGTCCCCGTTCGTCCGCCAGTACATCCCCCAGCGCAACCGCCCCAAGGTCGACCGCATCCTCGGCCTCGGCCCCACCCTCGCCGTCGACCAGCGCCGCCTCAACCGCAACCCCCGCTCCACCGTCGCCACCATCACCGGCATCGACGGACACCTCGGCCTGCTCTACTCCCGCCTGCCGCAACCCGGCCCCGACGGCCCGCACGGCCCCGGAGCCGACGACACGCCGAGCACCGCGTCCTTCGACCGCCACACCCCCGAAGGCAGCTGCCCCGACTGCCACGGCACCGGCGGACACCGGCGCGCCCACGAGGACCTCGTCATCACCCGCCCCGACCTGCCCCTCTTCGACGGCGCCTCCCCCTGGTACGCCTCATGGCGCTCCGCCGAACACCACTTCGTCCCCGCCCTCGCCGCCGAACGCGGCGTCGACCTCGCCCTCCCCTGGGAGCAACTGCCCGCCGCCTTCCGCCACCAGGTCCTCCACGGCACCGGATCCGAGGCCATCGAGGCCACCGTCACCATCCCGAACAGGCACGAGAGCGCCCGGATGACCTACACCTCCACCCAGCCGCTGCGCGGCGCCCTCGCCGAAGTGGAACGGGTCTTCGCCAACGCCCGCACCCCCGCCGCCAAACAGCGCTACCTGCCCTACCTGCGCCAACAGCCCTGCCCCACCTGCCACGGCAGCGGATACGGCCACGCCGCCCGCACCGTACGCCTGGGCGGCCTCACCTACCCCGACCTGCTGGAGGTGGACGTCCACGAGGTGCGCGCCTGGGCCGCCCACCTCGCCGACACCCTCGACACGCCCCGGCGCACCGTCGGAGAACCCCTCCTGCACGACCTCACCCGCCGCCTGCACCTGCTGGAACGCCTCGGTCTGGCCCACCTCCAGCTCTCCCGCCCCGTCACCACCCTCTCCGGCGGCGAACTGCAGCGCACCCGCCTCGTCGCCCAGCTCGGCACCCAGCTGAGCGACGTCGTCTTCGTCCTCGACGAACCCGGCGCCGGCCTGCACCCCGCCGACAAGAAGCACCTCCTCGACATCGCCCTCGAACTGCGCGACGCCGGCAACACCGTCCTTCTCGTCGAACACGATCCCGAACTCATCGCCCGCGCCGACTGGATCGTCGACCTGGGGCCGGGCGCGGGCCGCCACGGCGGCCGGGTCCTGGTCAGCGGCCCACCGGACCGGGTCGCCGCCCACCCCACCTCCGCCACCGGCCGCCACCTCGCCGGCCGCACACCCCGGCTGCGCCGCGCCCCGCGCCCGGTGCGCGCGGACTCCGCCTGGATCGAACTGCACGGCCTGCGCGCCCACCACACCCGCGCCGACGTGCTGCGCCTGCCCGCCGGGCGGCTCACCTGCCTGACCGGGGTCAGCGGCAGCGGCAAGAGCAGCGTCCTGGGCGCAATCGCCGCAGGCGCCGCCGCCGCCCTGGGCGGTACGGCCGCCGACACCGTGCGCCGGGTCGGCGGTCTCGACGGATTCGGCTGGGTCGCCGTCGTCGACCAGGACCCCCTCGGACGCACCCCGCGCTCCAACCCTGCCACCTACAGCAAGGCCTTCGACCACATCCGCCACCTGTTCGCCGCCACCGGGACGGCCCGCGCGCGCGGCCTGGACGCCTCCTGGTTCAGCTTCAACACCACCGGCGGACGCTGCGAGAGCTGCACCGGCCACGGCCGCAAACTCGTCGACCTGCACTTCCTGCCCGACGTGTGGGTGGTGTGCGACACCTGCGACGGGCGGCGCTACCGGCCCGAGGCCCTGGAGATCACCTACCGGGGGCTGGCCGTCGACCAGGTGCTGGAACTGAGCGTCGACCAGGCCAGGGAGGTCTTCACCCGGCCCCGGCAGCTCGCCCGGACCCTCGCCGCGCTCGACGGGGTCGGGCTCGGCTACCTGCGGCTGGGCCAGAGCGCCACCGAACTGTCGGGGGGCGAGGCGCAGCGACTGAAACTCGCCTCCGCGATCCAGCGCGGCGCCACCAGCCGCAAGGCCGGCCTCGTCGTGCTCGACGAGCCCGTGTCCGGTCTGCACCCCCGCGACGTCCAGCAGGTCGTCGACGCGCTCGACGCGCTGCTCGACACCGGCAACACCGTCGTCGTCGCCGAACACGACATCCCCCTCGCCGCGTCCGCGGACTGGGTGATCGACCTCGGCCCCGGAGCCGGCCCCGACGGCGGCACCGTCGTCGCCCAGGGCACTCCCGACACCGTCGCCCGCGCCGACACTCCCACCGCCCACTACCTGCGCCGCCACGCGGCCGGCCGGCCGCTCCTGGACGCCCCGGGCGACGCACGGGAGGACGCGGGGCGCTGACCGCGCGGCGGGCGGGCCCGCCCGACCGGCGACAATGGTGCGCGGGCCGTGGGCGAACAGCCGCGACGGGCGGACGAACCAGAGACGAAGGAGGCGAGGTGCGGGCGAGCCGGGCCATCGCGCTGCTGCTGCTCCTCCAGACCCGGCAGACGATGACCGCCGCGCAACTCGCGGCCGAACTCGAGGTCTCCGAACGCACCGTGCAGCGCGACATCGCCGCCCTGCTCGAAGCCGGAGTCCCGGTGTACGCCGAACGCGGCCGCGGCGGGGGCTACCGGCTCGTCGACGGCTACCGCACCCGCCTGACCGGCCTCGAACGCGCCGAAGCCGAGGTCCTGCACCTGGCCGGACTCCCCGGTCCGCTGCGCGACATGGGCCTGGCCGGGCACGCCCTCGCCGCCCGGCTGAAGGTCGCCGCCGTCCTCGGCGACGCCCCCGCGACCGCCGCCCGGCGCTTCCACCTCGACGCACCTGCCTGGTTCCGCGAGCCGGAGACCCCGCCGCTGCTCGCCGAGGTCTCCCGCGCGGTGTGGGAGGAGCGCGTCCTCGACGCCGGCTACGCGGCACGCGGCGGCAGCCGCCGGCGGCGCCTGGAGCCGTACGGCCTGGTCCTGAAGGCCGGCCGCTGGTACGTCGCCGCACGCGGCCCCTCCGGCCGCATCGCCTCCTACCGCGTCGACCGCTTCGAAACCGCCGAAGCCGGCGACGAACACTTCGAACGCGACCCGGACTTCGACCTCGCCGCCTACTGGACCACCGCGGCACGGGAGTTCACCCGCGCCATGCTGCGCGAACGCGCCGTGGTACGCCTGAGCCCGCTCGCCGTCGACCAGCTGGCCGTCCTGCTGGAGCCGACCGCCGCCACCGACGCCCTCGCCACCGCAGGCCCGGCGGACGCCGACGGCTGGGTCACCGTGACCCTGCCGCTCGAGACCTGGGACATCGGCTACTTCGACCTGCTACGCCTCGGCCCGGAGGCCGAGGTCCTCCACCCGCCCGAACTCCGCGCCCGCCTCGCCGACGCGGCCCGCCGCGCCGCTGCCCTGTACGCCTGAGGGGGGCGGTGCCGGCGCCGGTGCCCGGAACCGGTCCGCCCCGGAGGCCGAGGCCCTCGAACCACCCCGCAGGGGCGCGCGCCGAGCCCGGGCACCCGGGCTCGGCGCGCGTGGGGACGGAGGAGCAGCGGGGGTGGGGCTCCGGGTGGTGAGACCGCGGATGAGCCGGCCGGCCGCAGACCGCCCTGACCCCGGCGGGGCCGCCCCGGTACGGAGCGGCCCCGCCGGGGGCACGGGTCAGGCGCCGTGGATGCCCTGGCCCGGGGTGAGGATCCCCGCCGGGTCGAAGCGCCGCTTGGCCTGCACCACCTGCTCCCACAGCCCCCCGTAGTGACGCTGCCAGTCGGCGGCCGTCATCCCCGGCACCGCCCCGATCAGGTACCGCTTGCCGCCCAGCTGGACCGCCCGCTCGTACAGGCGCCGGTTGCGCTCCAGCATGCCCGCGATGTCCGCGCCCGGGGCGGGGAAGGCCAGCAGGTCGAAGTGCCAGCCCACCTCCTCCTGCGGCAGCACCGCCAGCGGCGTGCGCACCTCGTCCCGCGTGTACGGGTAGAACAGCAGCAGCCCCGCCCCCAGGTCCGCGGCCGTCAGCGACGCGGCCGCCTCCCGCATGAACACCCCCGCCGTGGAGGCCGGCAGGAACAGGCTCAGCCACGGCTTGGGCAGCCCCCAGAACCCCGCCGCCCGCAGGTAGCCCGCGTACGCGTCCACCCGGAACGCGTACTCGCGCCAGCCCTGCTCCACCACCGACGTCTCACCCGCCACCGGGTTCAGCCCCGCCAGCAGCTTCTCGCGGTCCACCGGGTGCCCGGCGTCGCCGTAGGCCACCAGCTCCGCCGTGTACCGCCACCGCTGTCCGTCCGCGCTGCGCACCACGTTGCCGACCTGGAGGTCGAACCGGCCGTCGGCCAGCACCTTCGCCTGGTCCGCGAGGTAGGCGTCCAGGTCGTCGTAGGCCAGGGTGAACACGGTGGAGCGCTCGCGGGCCGGCACCAGCGCGAGCGTCGCCCGCACGATGATGCCCGCCTGGCCGCCGCCGGCCAGCACCGCCTCGAACAGCTCCCGGTTGCGTTCGCGCGAGGCCGTCACCAGCTCACCGGTGCCGGTCACGACCTGCAGCTCCCGCACCGTGTCGGTCTGCAGGCCGTGGTGCTGCACCGCGCCGCCGATCCCGCCCACGCTCAGCGTGCCGCCCACCGACAGGTGCAGGTAGTCCGTCAGTACCGGCGGCATCCAGCCCTGGGCCAGGGCGGCGTCCGCCAGCTGCGCCCAGGTGGCGCCGGCCTCCACCACGGCCTCGCCGGGCCGGATCGACACCACCTCGTCCAGACCGCGGGCGTCGATCGCGATGCCGCCGCGCGGGTTGGCCTGGCCGTAGCTGGAGTGCGACTCCAGCCCCGCCTGCCCGACCACCGCCGCGTCCCCGCTCTGCCCGTTGACGGCCACCGGGATGCGGTGGCGCCGGGCGAAGTCGACGACCCGCTGCACGTCTCGCACCGAGGCGGGCCGCAGCACCGCGCGGGGCGCGGCGCTGACCAGGTGCCCGAAGTCGGAGGAGAACCGCTCCACGCCCTCGCCCAGCGTCACCACCCCGTCCAGCGCGGGCAGTTCGGCGACACCGGCCTCCGGCGCGGTAGCCCAGGCCCGGGCGGCGGTGTTCCACCCGACGACGGCGGCGCCCGCGCCGGCGATCAGGGCGCGGCGGGACAGTCCTGACCTGCTCATATCAGGTTTTCTCCGATCAGTCGTCAAATAGTGATTGTTGTACCGCAACCGGCCCGCGCCCGCCTACCGGCCCGCATGCCCTCGCCGCTCGCGCCGGGCCGTACGCCCCGCCGCTCGTACCGGCCCGGTCACGTCACCGGCTCACCTGCCCGAGCCGGCGCTCGATCTCCTTGAGCTGTGCCATCGAGTGGTCCCACATCCGGCGCTGGTAGGCGGGGGCGTCGGTCGGGATCCGGGCGCTGACGGCCCTGGCCTCCTCCAACAGCGCCCGCCGCGCCTCGGGCAGGCGGGCCACCCGCGGGCTGACCTCGCTCAGCTCCCGCAAGACGTAGGCGAGTTTGTAGGCGTGGGCGCGTGGACTGACCGCGAACAGGATCCGGTAGACCCACAGCCCCTCCTCGCCCTCCAGGATCCGGTCGTTGTGGCTCATCAGCCGCACCCGCGCCTTCAGCACCAGGTCCGTGTGCACGTTCATGTGGCGTGTCCCCCTTGGTCGTTGCTCAAGTACGTCCACCCCCCGGTGCCGGCGCCAGGGCGCGACGGTCCGCACGCCGGCCGCCCGGGAAGCGGGCGGCGGCGCGTGGGCCGCGGAGGGGGAGTGGGGTGTTGCACGAGTGTGCGGCGTGCGCGGGGGGCACGGCAAGGCGGAACAAGGGTGTGCTGCGTCCTACCGAAACCCTTGCCTGACCTGGCAGGATTGGGGTCGGCATCCTCCGGGGCCGGGAAGGCCCGCCGTACCCCCCGAGTGCGGTCCCGCCCGAGGTGGCCCAGCCCGCCCGGAACGAATTGGCCCAGGCGACGGGTCAGTTCCGCACTACCGTGGGCACCATGACAACGGGATCCACCGCCACCGACCAGCCCACCCCCTCGGCCGAGGCTCTGGCCCGGGCGCCGATGCGCCAGGCCCGCAACTCGGCCGCCTTCTGGACCGCGACCGGGCGGAGCCGGAGCGCGCTGGTCGGGCTGCCGGGCGTGGACGTGTTCCTCGCCTCGCACGAGGGCGTGGCCGCGGGAGCCTGCGCCAGGGCCGTGTACGACGGCATCGGCAGCCACTACTGGGTCGCCACCTCGCCGGCCTTCCGCTCGCGCGGCGTGGGCCGGGCCGTCATGCTCGGCTCCCTCGCCGACCTCGCGGACCTGCCCGCCACCCTCACCGCCTCCAAGCTGGGCAGGCCCCTGTACGAGTCGCTGGGCTACACCGCCGCGGCGCCCTCGACCTGGTGGGCCTCCCCCCGCCCCGCCGAGCTAGCCTGACGGCATGTTCATCTTGGAGCTGACCTACACCGCCCCGCTGGAGCGGATCGACGAAGCGCTGCCGCAGCACGTGCAGTGGCTGGACTCCCACTACGCGGCGGGCACCTTCCTGGCCTCGGGGCGCAAGGTGCCGCGCGACGGCGGGGTGATCCTCGCGGCGGGGCAGGACCGGGCCGGGATCGAGGCGCTGGTGGCCACCGACCCGTTCGTCCGCCTGGGGCTGACCGAGTACCGGGTGACGGAGTTCCTGGCCACCGTCACCGCCCCGGCGCTTCAGGACTACCGCCAGCAGCTGCCCGCCTCCTGATCCCCGTCGCCGCCGCGACCCGAGTGCCCCGAAGCCGCCGTGCGGTTCGGGGCACGGTCGCTTTCTGGCTACGATCGGTGAGCGCGGGGCAAGGACGTAACGCGAGTTTCTGCAAGTTCGGCATTTCGGCGGGAGTGGACGGATGGCACACGCACGGGCCGGGCAGCCGGCGCAGCCCGGGGACCTGGTGGACGTGGCACGGCTGGTGACGGCGTACTACACGCTGCGCCCGGATCCGCAGGAGGTGGCACAGCGCGTGGCCTTCGGTACCTCGGGGCACCGGGGCTCCTCGCTGGACGCGGCCTTCAACGAGGACCACATCGCGGCGACCACGCAGGCGATCTGCGAGTACCGGGCCGAGCAGGGGGTGGCGGGCCCGCTGTTCCTGGGGGCGGACACCCACGCGCTGTCCGAGCCGGCCAAGGCGACCGCGCTGGAGGTGCTGGCCGCCAACGGCGTGCAGGTGCTGATCGACGCCGCCGACGGCTACACCCCCACCCCGGCGGTCTCGCACGCGATCCTGGCCCACAACCGGCGCAGCCCCCGGGCGCTGGCCGACGGCATCGTCGTGACGCCGTCGCACAACCCGCCGCGCGACGGCGGCTTCAAGTACAACCCGCCCAGCGGCGGCCCGGCCGGCTCCGAGGCCACCGGCTGGATCCAGGACCGCGCCAACGAGCTGATCCGCGAGGGCCTGCGCGGGGTCAAGAGGGTCCCGTACGCGCGGGCGCTGGCCGCGGCCACCACCGGGCGCCACGACTTCCTGGGCGCCTACGTGAAGGACCTCCCCTCGGTGCTGGACCTGGACGCGGTGCGCGCGGCGGGGCTGCGCATCGGCGCGGACCCGCTGGGCGGGGCGTCGGTGGCCTACTGGGGGCGCATCGCGGAGACCCACCGCCTGGACCTGACGGTGGTCAACCCGGTCACCGACCCGACCTGGCGGTTCATGACGCTGGACTGGGACGGCAAGATCCGCATGGACTGCTCCTCCCCGGCCGCGATGGCCTCCCTCATCGGCCGCAAGGACGAGTACGCCATTGCCACGGGCAACGACGCGGACGCCGACCGGCACGGCATCGTCACGCCCGACGGCGGCCTGATGAATCCCAACCACTACCTGGCGGTGGCCGTCGACTACCTCTACCGCCACCGCGCCGACTGGCCGGGCGATGCGGCGGTGGGCAAGACACTGGTCTCCTCCTCGATGCTGGACCGCGTCGCCGTCGACCTGCGCCGCGCGCTGGTGGAGGTCCCGGTCGGCTTCAAGTGGTTCGTCGAGGGCCTGCTGGAGGGCTCGATCGCGTTCGGCGGCGAGGAGAGCGCCGGTGCCTCCTTCCTGCGCCGTGACGGAGGGGTGTGGAGCACCGACAAGGACGGCATCCTGCTGGCCCTGCTCGCCTCCGAGATCACCGCCGTCACCGGCACCACCCCCAGCGCCTACTACCGTGACCTGACCGATCGCCACGGCGCCCCCGCCTACGCCCGGGTGGACGCCCCCGCCGACCGCGAGCAGAAGGGCCGCCTGGCCCGGCTGTCGCCCGAGCAGGTCACGGCCGGCGAACTGGCGGGGGAGAAGATCACCGCGGTGCTCTCCCACGCCCCCGGCAACGGGGCGGCCATCGGTGGCCTGAAGGTGTGCACCGACAACGCCTGGTTCGCCGCCCGGCCCTCGGGCACCGAGGACGTGTACAAGATCTACGCCGAGTCGTTCCTGGGCGAGGAGCACCTGGCGCGGGTGCAGCAGGAGGCCCGCGCCCTGGTCGGCGAGGTCCTGGGAGCCTGACGCACGCCGTCGGCGCCCCGGCCGCCGCCCCCCGTGGGGGCAACGGAGGCCGGGGCGCCGGCCCGCTCCCGTCCCCAGCCGGTGCGCCCGGCGGGGCCGCTTGGGCCGGAGCCGGTGCGTGCGTCGGGCCCGCCCCCGTACGGTCTGTCAGTTGCTCGTCGGCGTCGCGGCCGGTACTGCCGCCGTCCGTAGGGCCGGGCGCTGGTCGCGGGTGGTGGTCGCCGCGATCGCGCACGCCGCCAGTGCCAGTACCGCCGCCGCCAGCGGGAACCACCGCTCGCCCAGCACCGCGATCGCCGCCGAGCCCGCCACCCCGCCGGCCGCCGTGCCCAGGTACAGGGCGCTGCTGTTCAGGGAGATCAGCAGGGGCGCGTTCGCCGGGTCGATCGAGGCCAGCCGGTGCGGCAGCGCCACCGACACCGCCCAGCCCGCCAGCGGAACCACAACCGAGTACGCCAGTGCCCCCGGCATGCTGCGCCCCAGCCACGGCAGCGCGGCGAAGGCGCAGGCGGCGACGGCGGAGCCGGCCAGCAGCACCCTGCGCACTCCGGCGCGGTCGACCAGGCGTCCGCCCAGCCAGCTGCCGGCCACCGACATCACGCCGACGGTGAGCAGGATGAGGCTCAGCCGGTCGGCGTCGCCGCCGGTGGCGCCGTGGACGGCGGTGGCGAGGTAGATGTAGACGCTCTGGAAGGCGAGGAAGAAGGCGAGGGTGGTGGCGCCCGCGCCGAGCACCCGGCGCCGGCCCAGCGGGGCGAGGCGGGCGCCGAGGGGCAGGGCGGCGGCGGGGGCGGGCAGGTCCCGCAGCAGGGCGGCGAGTCCGGCGAACGCTGCCAGGCCCAGGGCGGTGACCAGCCACATCGTCAGCCGCCAGTCGGCGCGCCCGACCCAGGTACCCAGCGGCACGCCGAGCGCGGTGGCGACGGTCATGCCGCCGAGCACGGTGGCGATCGCCCGGCCGCGTCGTTCGGGGGCGACCAGGGCGGTGGCGACCGCGTTGGCCGTGGGGGTGTAGAGGGCGGCGCCGGCGGCGGCCAGCACCCGGGTGGCCAGCAGCAGTGCGTAGCTGGGGGCCAGGGCGCTGAGCGCGTTGGCGGCGCTGAAGACGGCGAGCGCGGTCAGCAGCAGGCGCCGGCGCGGCCAGCGGGCGGTGGCGGCGGCCAGCGGCGGGGCCAGCAGGGCATAGCCGAGTGCGAAGACGGTGACCAGCTGGCCGGCGGCACCCACCGACACGCCGAGGTCGGCGGAGATCGGGCCGAGGATGCCGGCCACGACCATCGAGTCGGTGCCCATGGCGAAGGTCCCGAGGGCGAGGAGGAGCAGGCGTACGGGCACGGGAAAGCCCCCCGAGGCGATTGTTGGACGTACATGCAACGGTTTGATGCTCGCCAAACAATCAGGGATTGGTGGATGATTGTCAAACCATCCACCGCCGCCGCACCCCCGAGGATCGGAGCCAGACCATGACCCCCGCGCCGACGACCCCTGCTCCGATGACCGCCGCGCCGACGATCCCCGCGCACGTGAGCGCCGCGCGGCTGGGCGAGGAGGAGCGGCTTCCCCAGCCCGCGACCGCCGACATCGACCTCGTCACCGTCCTGCACGCCCTCGGCGACCCCGTGCGCATGCGTCTGCTGCTCAGCTACGCCGACGGCGCCGAACACTCCTGCGCACCCCGCGACCTGGGCCTGGACCACCTGCACAAGTCGACCGTCTCCCACCACATGCGTGTCCTGCGCGAGGCCGGCGTCACCACCACCCGGGTCGCCGGCCGCAACCGCTTCGTCAGCCTGCGCCGCACCGACCTGGACGCCCGCTTCCCCGGCCTGCTGGACGCCCTCCTCGCGTCGGCACCCGCACCCGCACCCGCACCCGCACCCGCGCCCGGGGCCGGGTCCGGGTCCGGGTCCGGGTCCGACTGAGGGTGCCGCGCGGCGGCGTCAGCGTGCCAGCCTCGCCACGGCCTCCGGGGTGACGGGCGCGAAGAAGTTGACGAGGTTGCCGTCCGGGTCGCGAACCAGCAGCGACCGGTTGCCCCAGGGCATCGTGGCGGGCCCGGCGACGACGTCGGCGACGACACCGGCCAGGTCCTCGTGCACCCGGTCCACGTCGTCGACCAGGAACTCGGTGATCACGCTGCGGTTGTCCGCCGGGCCGGCGCAGCGCGGGGCGAACAGCGGGACGGTACGGGTGGAGGCGATCGCGAGGGTCGCGCGGGCCGTCCTGAGCTCGGCGAAGTCCTCGGTGGCCCACACCGCCCGCCCCCCGGTGGCCCGCTCGTAGAACCCGACGAGGCGGGCGACGTCGCCGGTGATGATGCGGATCGAGACGAAGTCCATGGAATCTCCCTGGCCGTGCGTGCTGAAACCTTGCGTTCCGTAGGCTAGGAGCAATACCGGACAGAACCGGTCCCCTATCCGCGGTAGGTTGCCCAGATGCCCCGACCCACCGCCCGCGTGCTGACCCTCCTGGAACTCCTCCAGTCGGGCGGCACCCGCACCGTGGCCGAACTCGCCGACCGCCTCGGTGTCCAAGGACGCACCGTGCGCCGCTACGTGGACCGGCTGATCGAGCTGGACGTGCCCGTGGAATCGGTACGCGGCCGCTACGGCGGCTACCGCCTCGCCCCCGGCTACCGCCTGCCCCCGCTCATGCTCAGCGACGACGAGGCACTGGCCGTGCTCCTCGGCCTGCTCGCCGGACGCCGCACCGCGCTGACCACCACCCAGCGCACCGCCAACGAGACGGCCACGGCGAAGATCCGCCGGGTACTGCCGCGGCACACCGCCCGCCGCCTCGACGCCCTCCAGGACGCCCTCGCCTTCACCGACCGCCCCGGGCCGCCCGAGACCGCCGACACCCCCGACGCCGACGTCCTGCTCACGGTCGCCGACGCGGTGCGCCACCGCCGGCCCCTCGCCATCCGCTACACCGGCCGCGACGGCCGGCGCAGCGAGCGCACCCTGCACGCCCGCGGGATCGTCGCCCACGCCGGCCGCTGGTACGTCACCGGCGAGGACACCGGGATCGACGAGGAACGGACCTTCCGGCTGGACCGCGTCACCGACGCCAGGACCCTGCCCGGCTCCTTCCCGGAACCGACCGGCTCCGACCCGGACCACGACCTCGCCCGGCGCGTGCTCACCGGCTTCGCCACCGCGGACTACCGCCACCGGGTGACCCTGCGCATCAACGCGACGCCCGAACACGTCCGCACCCACCTGCCCGCCTCCGTCGCCCGGTTGGAGGAGCACGAACCCGGTACGGTCCCGGACGACGGGGCACCCGAGCAGCAGCGCTGGCTGCGGGTCGAGCTGCGGGCGCAACGGCTCGACTGGCTGCCCCCGGTGCTCGCCGCACTCGACCGGCCGTTCGTCATCGAGCGCCCCGACGAACTGCGCGACCTGGTCACCGCACTCGCCGACCGCCTCGCCTCCGGCGCACGGACAAGCGGCGCGTAGGGTCCCTAGCGCACCGCAGCTCGCGGTGACAACGGAAAGGACGGTTCATGCCGATCAGGGGCGTACTCTTCGACGTCGACGACACCTTGTTCGACTACTCCGGCTCGGAGGAGGCGGGCATCCTCGCCCACCTGCGCGACGTCGGGCTGCTGGACCGCTTCCCCACCCCGCAGGCGGCCGTCGCCCTGTGGCGCAGCATCATGGAGTACCAGTACGCCCGCTACCTCGCCCGGGAACTCACCCTGCGCGGCCAGCAGTACGAACGCACCCGCCAGTTCCTCGCCCAACTCGGCCAGGACGGCGCCGAGCACCTGAGCGACGAACAGGCCGCCGCCTGGTTCGCCGGCTACGCCGCCCACCGCGACGCCGCCTGGAGCGCCTTCCCCGACGCCGAGCCCGCCCTCCTGCAACTCGCCCCGCACTACCGGCTCGGCATCGTCTCCAACTCCGACGCCGACCACCAGCGCCGCAAACTGCGCGCCATCGGCCTGCTCGACCACCTCGGCGACGTCCTCGTCTGCTCGGACCAGCACGGCGAAGCCAAACCCGCTCCCGGCATCTTCCACGCCGGCTGCGCCGCCCTGGGCCTGCCCCCGCACGAGGTCGCCTACGTCGGCGACAAGTACACCCTCGACGCCGAAGGTGCCCGGGACGCCGGGCTCCACGCCTTCTGGCTCGACCGCGCCGCCACCGACACCCCCGTCGGCCCCGGCATCCACGTCCTGCACACCCTCGCCACCCTCGCTCCCACCCTGGCCGCCTGACCCCCGCCCGCCCCACGACGTCGGCCCCCGGCGCGGGCAGGATTTCGGCCGGTTCGACTCCTGTTGTGTGCTGGCCGCCAGCGTGGGCGGCATCAGCGGTTTCGGCGGGCGGGTGTCCGCGGTTTTCCGGTGGGCCGTACGGGGCCGGGGCTAGGGTGGGGACATGGTTGCCCCCTCCGCAGAAGAAGAAGTGGCCATGCCCGCGCGGGAGTTCGTCAGCGCACCCGCCTTGATCCTCCGGTCCCTGGTCTCCGACCCGCACCGGCGGGCCGTCACCACCGCCGACGGCGTCGAGATCACCGGCGGCGACTTCGCCGCCGCCACCTACCGCCTCGCCCACGAGCTCATCGCCCGCGGCGTGGGCCGCGGCGCGACGGTCACCCTGCTCACCGGCAACACCGCCGAGGCGCTCAGCGCCCGCTACGCCTCGGGTCTGGCGGGCGCGCGGGTGGTCAACCTGTACGACGGGATGAGTGCCCCGGTCCTGGCCGAGATCACGGCCAGCGTGGACACCACCGTCCTGCTCGTCGACGCCGAACGCTACGCGGGCGCCGCCGAGTTGCTGTCGTTGATCGACGTGCCCGCCGTCCTGACCCTGGGCCCCGGCCCCGACGGCCCCGGCTCCGACGGCGCCGGTGTCGCCATCGGCGAGGACGTGATCGCCGCCTCCGCCGGCCGTCCCGCCGAGGAGCCCGCCGTCCGCATCGGCCCCGACGACGACCTCGGCATCCGCCACACCGGCGGCACCACCGGGATCCCCAAGGGCATCCTGAGCCTGCACGGCCCCTACCGCAGCGCCTTCGACTTCCCCTACGGCGACCCCCGCCCCGGGGACGAACCGCCCCGCCTCCTCGCCGCCACCTCCCTGGCCCACCTCGCCGGCGTCCTGTCGGACCTGACCCTCCACCACGGAGGATCCGTGGTCCTCCACCGCACCTTCGACCCCGCCCAGGTCCTCGCCGCCGTCGAACGCGAACGCATCACCGATCTGTGGGTGCTGCCCCCGCTGCTCTACCAGCTCCTCGACCATCCCGACCTCGCCCGCACAGACCTGTCCAGCCTGCGGCGCGTCTCCTACGGCGGCTGCGCCGCCTCCCCGACCCGGATCCGCGAGGCCCTCAAGGTGTTCGGCCCCGTGCTGGTGAGCGGCTACGGCATGTCGGAGGCGCAGAACATCGCGATGCTCGGCCCCACCGAGCACGACCGCATCGGCCACGGCGGCCAGCTCTCGGTGGGCCGCCCGCTGCCGGGCGTCGAGGTGGAGATCCACGGCGCCGACGGCACCGTGCTGCCGACCGGCGAGCAGGGGGAGGTGCACGTCCGCTCGGACACCCTGATGGCCGGGTACTGGAAGCAGCCCGAGCTCACCGCCCGGGTCCTGCGGGACGGGTGGCTGGACACCGGCGACATCGGCTACTTCGACGCGGACGGCTACCTCTACCTCGCCGACCGCCTCAAGGACCTGATCATCGTCGTCGGCGGCCACGTCTACCCGTCCGAGGTCGAGGACCTGCTGCTCACCCACCCGGCGATCGCCCAGTGCGCCGTGTTCGGCGTGCGCGACACCCAGGAGTCCGAGCACGTCCACGTCGCCGTCGTCCCCGCGCCGGGGCAGCAGCCGCGGCTGGAGGAGGTCCGTGCCTTCGTCACCGCCCGCAAGGGCCGGATCTACGCCCCCGAGGCCCTGCACCTGGTCGACGCGATCCCCCTGACGTCCGTCGGCAAGCCGGACAAGAAGCGCCTGCGGGCGGCGGCCTCGGCGCCCTGAGCCGTCCGGACCAGGGAAGCGGGTGGGCGGCCCGGTGCCGGCGCCGGTCAGGGCGCCAGCACGCCCCCGCCGCGCCCGTCACCAGCAGGGTGGCACCGGCGGGCAGCCTCAGCAGGTCCAGCGCCTGCGCCGCGCCGCCCCGGCCGGTGCACCCGAGCGGGTCAGGGCGTCCACCGGGTTCACTCCGGCCGCCTCGACCCGCACCCGCACCTGCCCGGCGCCCGCCACCGGCCGTTCCACCTCAACCAGTTCCAGCGCTTCGGGACCGCCGAAGTCCCGTACCACCACCGCGCGCATCGCACCCCACTCCTCCGAGAACCAGCAACCATCGGCAACGCTTGCCAACACCGCCCAACGTAGGGAGAGTTACTCCCCACCGGGAAGGACGCACCTCAAGGTGCGCAACCCACCCAGAGGAGAGGGACAGGCCGATGCCCACCATGACCGCCGCCCAGCGCCGCGCCGCCGAGCGGGCCGGATACGACGCCTACCTGGCCCAGTGCCCGGCCCGCCAACTCCTCGACCGCATCGGCGACAAGTGGGTCAGCCTCCTCGTCAACGCCCTCGCCGACGGACCCCAGCGCTACAGCGACCTGCGCCGGCGCCTGGCCGGGGTCAGCGAGAAGATGCTCACCCAGACCCTGCGCACCCTGGAACGCGACGGCCTGGTGCACCGCACCGTCACCCCCACCGTCCCCGCCCGCGTCGACTACGCCCTCACCCCGCTCGGACGCGACCTGCTGCCGCTGGTGCGCTCGATCAAGGCCTGGGCGGAAATCCACATGCCCCACGTCCTCGCCGCCCGTGCCGACTACGACCACCGGCACACCGCCACCCGGAGCAACTGACCGGTAGTCAACTCAGAGAGAAAGGAAGCACTGTGACCGACCGGAGCACCACCGCGCCACGCAGCAGGACCGTCGCCGCAGCCGCCGGCCTGGTCGCCGGACTCCTCATCGCCGGCGTCCCCCTACTGCTCACCGGCAGCGGCGGCGACGGCGGCGGCCCCGCCACCGCCGCCGCGTTCGGCGGCCTGGGCGAAGACCTGCACGCGCCCGACAGCCTGCCCGGCGGCTTCACCCCGCTCACCGCCGCGACGAACGCCCCGCTCGCCAGGAACGCCGCCGCCGACGAGGCCGGCGGCACCCGCGCCCTCTCCCAGGCCTACGGCGGCGCCGCCGCCACGGTGCGCCAGTACACCGACGACGGCATGCGCGACTTCCTCGTCCTGGAAGCCGTACGCGCCGTCAGTCCCAAGCCCTACACGCCCTACGTCGACGCGGCCCAGCTCGGCCAGGCCAAACCCAACTCGGAGGTCGTCACCATCGGCCAGGTCTCCTGCCTGGTCTTCTACCAGCCCATTCCGACCGGCCAGGACGTCACCCCGGACAAGACCAACGTCCAGCTGTGCGAGCGCACATCGGCCCACCTGACGGTCCGGCTGCGCTTCACCGGCTCCGAACAGCTGCAGCACCACGTCGACCAGGCCGCGCGCCTGACCGACCAGGCCTGGTCCGCCTTCGCCTGAGCCCGGCGGACCCGGACCCGGACCGGTGGCCGGTGGCCGGTCGCGGTCTTCGACTGTGGCGAAGGCCTGGACGGCGAACTCGAACGGTGACCAGCAGTGTGCTGTGATCGTTCCACGCCGGCGGCGGACACCGCGACCGGGTTCGCGACCGTTCAGGGGCGGGTGAAGGCGGCGATGTCCGCCAGCGGGGGATCGTAACCGTCGGTGGTGTCCACGCACAGGCGGGGCACGCCCGGCATGGACAGCGGGGTGAAGTCGTCCAGCAGGTTGCCGGCGCGGGGCGGGGCGGCGAGCAGGTCGCGGTCGGCGTGGGCGGCGCGGTGGCGACCGGTGGCGAGGCGCTCGGCGATCCGGCGGCGGGCGAGGGCCGGATCCACCCGGCAGTGCACCACCCGCAGTTCGGTGCGGGCGGCCAGCGGTTCCAAGCGGGGGCGCCACACCCGGTCCTGGTAGGCGGCCTCCGCGACCACGCTGACCCCGGCACGCACCAACACGCCCAGCACGTCGAAGAAGGCGTCGCGCACCACCTCGTCGGGGGAGGGCGCGGGGGAGGGGGCGCCGGCGTGAAGCAGGCCCTCCTTGACCTCGTCGCGGCACACCGCGGGGCAGCCGAGAGCCCGGGCGAGCGCGTGCGCCAGTGTCGTCTTCCCGCTGCCCGGCCCGCCGCTCACCACGATCAGCACCGCTCGTCTCCCGTCCAACCCGTCCACGCGCACCGCCTGTTGTGACTTTGTACCCGAAACCTGCCCGGGCCCGGGACCGTTGTGCCCCGCGGACGGCCGAATCGGCCAGGCGAGTGGCGAGGCGCCGCACCGGGCCCGGGGCGGAGGGGACCGTCATGACCCAGCCCGGAAACCCGGTGCGCGGTGGCAGCCCGGACTCCGCGGTGGACGCCGACGGCGTGCTGCGCGTCCAGGACATGCCCACCGCGTGGGAGGTGGGCCACCACGACTCGGGCGCCGGGCACCGTTCAGCACGGTCCCCCTGACCTGGGGCAGCGGGCCGGACGCCGGGCACACCCGGCTGGCTAAGCAGAGCGACCTGAGCACCAAGCTGATCTCGGACATCGAGGACGCTCCCGCCGGGTAACGGCCCCGTGCCGCGGCCGGAGGGCGCCGCCGCCCAGGCCGATTCAGGCCCAGGCGGCGGCCAGCCGCTGCGGCAGGGTGTCGTACGGGAGGCAGTCGACCACGGGCAGGCGGTGGGCGCGGGCCTGGGCGGCGAGCCAGTCGGAGTATCGGGCGCTGACGGCGGCACGCTCGTTCTGCGGGCCGCGATCCGGCTCGCGCTGGGCGTAGTTGGTGCTGATGCGGGCCGCGTCGCCCTCGTGGAGGAACACCGCGGCAAGGTGCCGGCCCTGTGCGGTGGCCTCGGCGGCGGCGCGGGCGGCGGCCCGGGGGCTGAGGTAGTCGCCCTCGACGATGGCGGGGACGTCGACGCTCAGGCGGTTGTGCACCACGCCGAGCAGAGCCTCGTCCAGGGCGTGGGCGGTGGCGATCTGCAGGTCCAGCACCCGCTCGGTGCTCAGGTCCTGGGCCGGGGCGGCGGTGAAGTGGTGCAGGCCGGGGTGGGTGGCCGGAGTGGTGGCGGCCTGCAGGGCGGCGACGACGTCGTCGAACTCCACGGTGAACGCGCCGCTCGCGGCGGCGAGGTGGGCGGCGGCGCGGCTCTTGCCGATGCCGGAGGCGCCGCCGATCAGCAGGACGTCCCAGGGGCGGTGGTCGGTGTGCATACGGTCACACTAATGGGAGGTTGTCATCCGTTCGGAGGGCCGGCGGGGTCGTAGGGGTGGGGGAGGCGTCCGGACTGCGGCGCCTCCCGGCCCGGCCCCCGGCGCCCGGCAGCCGGCCCAAGGTCTGGTCCCCGGCACCGCCGCCGCCGTACTCGCCCCGGCCGGTACGGGCGGGCGGCGGTGAAGGGGCCGGCGGCGAACCCCGGCCGGGCGCTCAGGGCCTCTCGCGGGTGGCGCGGCGCACCGCCCAGGGCAGGACGAACCACAACGCGGCGAAGATCAGGGCGATGGCGGCGCTGACCGCGACGGCCGCCGGCGTGCCGAGGATGACGTCCAGGACCAGCAGGACGGCACCGGTGAGGGCGGTGGCGAGCAGCAGCAGGCCGAGCTGGGCGATGCGGGCGGAGACGTCGACGATGCGGGCCTTGGCGGGGTGGCGGAACAGGCCGCGGTGCAGGGCGACGGGGGTGGCCAGGACGGCGGCGGCGACGACGGTCAGCAACAGGGTGGCGACGTAGATGTCCTGCTGGGCGTCGGACAGTTGGGAGAAGCGCGGGGTGAAGGCGACGCCGAGCAGGAACGCGAAGACGATCTGCACGCCGGTCTGCAGCACCCGCAGCTCCTGCAACAGTTCCACCAGGCGCCGGTCGGCACGCACCGCCGGGTTCTCCCATCCCGGGGGAACGGGCTCGTCGGGATGGTCGGGAGCGTGGGGGCGGTCGGGGTCGTCGTCGTCGTCGCCGCGGCCGGGCAGGGGAGGGGTGGTCATGCGTCACATTCTGCTCGCCGCGGGGCCGGCCCATGTCGCCCGTGCTGCTCATATCGCCCGTCAGCCGTCGGCCCCGTCAGCCCGTACCGTCCCGTCGGCCCCGTCAGCCGGTACCGCCCGTCGGCCCGGCGCCCTCCAGGCGCTGCTGCCAGGCGATGAGCAGCGTCTCCAGGGCGACGGCCTCGTCGGGGCCCAGGTGGGACAGCAGACGGTGCTCGTTGCGCACGTGGGCGGTGAACGCCTCGTCGATGAGGCGCAGCCCCGCCTCGGTGAGGGCGACCACGCGCCCGCGCCGGTCGTTCTCGGCGGGGCGGCGGGTGACCAGGCCGCCGCGCTCCAGGCGGTCGATCCGCTTGGTCATCGCGCCGGTGGTGACCATGGTGTGCGCCGCCAGCTCGCCGGGGGCCCGCTCGTACGGGGCGCCGGCGCGGCGCAGGGTGGCGAGCACGTCGAACTCGCCCTCGCTCAGGCCGTAGCGCTGGTAGACGAGGGTGAGTTCGGCGGTCAGGCGGGCGGCGAGGCGGTGCAGGCGCCCGATCACGCCCAGGGGGGAGACGTCGAGGTCGGGCCGCTCGCGGTGCCACGCGGCCTGGATCAGCGCGACCCGGTCGGCGCCGTCCGGGTGCTGCTCGTGCTGGTGCTCGTGCGGGTGGTGCCGGTGGTCCATGGGCGCATCCTACCTCCAGCTAGCTTCCAGGGAAGCTATATTGTCTTCCATGGAAGCCAATGCACGGTGGGTGCTGCTGACCGCCCTCGCCCCGATCGCCTGGGGCGCCAACTACTGGGTCACCCACGCCTACCTGCCCGCCGACCGCCCGCTGTGGGGCGCCGCCCTGCGCGCCCTGCCCGCCGGACTGCTGCTGCTCGCCCTCGCGCGTCGCCGCCCGCGCGGCCCCTGGTGGTGGCGCAGTGCCCTGCTCGGCCTGCTCAACACTGCGGTGTTCTTCGTCCTGCTGTACCTCGCCTCCCAGCTGCTGCCCACCAGCACCGCCGCCACGGTCATGGCCGCCTCCCCGCTGGCCATGCTGCTCACCGCCTGGGCGCTGGCCGGGCAGCACCCGCACCGCGCCCATCTGGCCGGGGCGGTGGTGGGCCTGGCCGGGGTGGCGCTCACCGTCCTCGGGGCGGCCGGCGCGCCCGACCGGGCCGGGCTGGCGGCCTCGGTGGGCGCCATGCTGGTCTCCTCCGTCGGCTACGTACTCGCCGCCCGCTGGCGCGAGGGCGCCGACCCGTTGGCCGCCACCGCCTGGCAGCTGACCGCCGGCGGCCTGATGCTGCTGCCACTGGCCGCCGGCGCCGAGGGCGCCCCGCCGCCGCTCCGGGGCTCCACCCTGCTCGCCTTCGGCTACGTCACCCTGGCCGCCACCGCCCTCGCTTTCGCCTGCTGGTTCGCCGGCCTGCGACACCTGGCGGCCGGCACCGTCGGCCTGCTCGGCCTGCTCAACCCGCTGACCGGGGTGCTGCTCGGCACGGCACTGGACGGCGACGAACTGGGGCTGCGCCAGGGGCTGGGGTTGGTGTTGGTGGTCGCAGGGATCCTGCTCGGACGGCCCCGCGCCCGCGCCCGCGCCCGCGCCGGCGCAGCGGCCGCGGCGGTGAGCGCGGACTTGCCCGGTCCGCGCGTGCCGTGATCGGATGGGCGCAGCATCGCGTGCCGGTGGCGGACCGCGCCAGGCATGGAGGTGCGCGACCGAAGGGACCGCCCGCTCGTGGCCTCCCCGATCACCGGCCGTACGGCCGCCCCCAGCCTCCAACTCTCCCAGGCGCACAACGAACTGCGCCGCCGCCTGACAGGTGTCCGTTCCGCTCTGGGACGACGACACCAGCGAGCCGACGACTCCCTGCTCGCCCACTGCCTGGCGTACTGTTCGGCTCTGACGAACCATCACCAGGGCGAAGACGAAGGCCTGTTCGCCGCCCTGGTGCGCGAACGCCCCGACCTCGCGCCCACCGTCGCCAAACTCGTCGAGGACCACGGCCTCATCGCCACCCTCCTGGCCCGGGTCCGCGAACTCGCCGAACAGGCCGCCGGAAAGGACGGGGCCGACCTGGAGGCGATCGCACGCGAACTCGACGGACTGGCCGCCATCATGGAATCCCACTTCGGCTACGAGGAACGCGCCATCGGCGCCGCCCTGGATGCCGCAGTGCACGCCGGGGGCGGCTGGACGCAGCCGGTGCTGCGCTTCCGTGCGCCCCAGAAGCCGTCGCCGTAAAATCCTTGGCCCCGCCGGCCACGGCTTCCCTACACTCGCCACGCGGCCGCACCCCGGAGGTGCGGACGCCCGACCGTACCGACGCGCGAGACAGCAGAGAGGGGGCGCAGCGGCCATGCCGAAGCACAGCGCCGCCGCCCCCTCTCCCGCGTCGCGGTACGAGGTGATCCTGGTGTCTCCGCCCTTCCGGTGCCCGCTGCGCGGCCGGCACCGGAGCAGCGCCGCCATCGCCTGAACCGTCCGCCTCTCCACGCGGCACGAACTCTTCCGGGCCTGGAGCTGACGGACAGTCAGAATTCCCCAAGCGGCACTGTGTCAATCGCGCGCCCACCCCGCCAGTACCGCCCCTCGAAAGGCAACCGGGCCATGCGCACCGACACCACCAGCACCACCGTCGCCACCACCACCGTCGCCACCACGGCCACCGCGGGCATCGCCGCCGTCCGCAACCTCGGCATCCTCGCCCACGTCGATGCCGGCAAGACCACCGTCACCGAACGGATCCTCTACCTCACCGGCACCACCCACAAGCGCGGCGAAGTCCACACCGGCACCACCGTCACCGACTTCGACCCCCAGGAACGCGACCGCGGCATCACCATCTTCGCCGCCGCCGTCAGCTGCGCCTGGGCCGGACACCGCATCAACCTGATCGACACCCCCGGCCACGTCGACTTCGCCGACGAGGTCGAACGCTGCCTGCGCGTCCTGGACGGCGCCGTGGCCGTGTTCGACGCGGTCGCCGGTGTGGAGCCGCAGAGCGAATCGGTGTGGCGCCAGGCCGAACGCCACGGCGTGCCCCGCATCGCCTTCGTCAACAAACTCGACCGTGCCGGAGCCGACCTGGACGCCGCCGTCGCCTCCATCCGCGAACGCCTGCACCCCCACCCGCTCGCCGTCCACCTGCCCATCGGCGCCGAGGACGCCTTCTCCGGCGTCGTCGACCTCATCCACCACCGCGCCCTCACCTGGGACGACGACGGCACCCTCGCCGAAGGCCCCGTCCCCGCCCACCTCTCCGACCAGGCCGCCGCCCGTCGCCACGCCCTGGACGAAGCGGTGGCCGAACTCGACCCCCAAGCCCTGGAGGAGTACTGCACCCACGGCGCCCTCAGCCCCGCCACCCTCACCGCCGCCCTGCGCCGACTCACCCGCACCGGCGAGGCCGTGGTCGTCCTGGGCGGCTCCGCCTACCGCAACCGCGGTGTCGAGCCACTGCTGGACGCCGCCGTCGCCTACCTGCCCTCACCGCTGGACACCCCGCCCGTACGGGCCGCCGACCAGGACGGACAGCGTGGCGCCGACCCCGAACAGCCCCTGACCGCACTGGCGTTCAAGGTGACCGCCGCCCCCACCGGCCGCCTCACCTACCTGCGCCTGTACGCCGGCACCCTGCGCAAGGGCGACACCGTCCTGGACGCCGCCACCGGCCGTACCGAACGCATCGCCCGCATCCTGCGCGTGATGGCCGACCGCCACACCGAGACCGACCACGCCCTGGCCGGCGACATCGTCGCCGTCATCGGCCCCAAGACCGCCCGCGTCGGCGCCACCCTGTGCGACCCCGACCACCCCATCCTCCTGGAGGCCCCCGTGAGCGCCGAACCCGTCGTCACCGTCGCGGTCGAGGCCCGCCGCGCCGCCGACACCGACAAGCTCGCCGCCGCCCTCGCCCGCCTCGCGGAGGAGGACCCCTCGCTGCGCCTGGCCACCGACCCCGAGACCGGCCAGCGCACCCTGTCCGGACTGGGGGAACTGCACCTGGAGGTCGCCGTGGAGAAGGTACGCCGAGACACCGGCGTCGAGGCCGTGGTCGGACGGCCCCAGGTCGCCCTGCGCGAAGCCCTCGTCGAAGGCGTCAGCGGCTTCGTCTACCGGCACGCCAAACAGGACGGCGGCGCAGGCCAGTTCGCCCACCTCGTCCTCGACGTGGCGCCCGCCGCCGACGGCTTCACCTTCGCCTCCACCGTCACCGGCGGACGGGTGCCGCGCGAATACGTGCAGGCCGTCGAGGCCGGCTGCCGCGACGCCCTCACCGAGGGCCCGCTCGGCGGCCACCCCGTCACCGGGATCGCCGTCACCCTCACCGATGGGGCCACCCACCCCAAGGACTCCTCCGAACTCGCCTTCCGCACCGCCGCCCGCCTGGGCCTGCGCGAAGCGCTGCGCGCGGCCCGGCTGCACCTGCTGGAACCGCTCGCGGAGGTGACCGTCACCGTGCCCGAGGACGCCCTGGGCGGCGTACTGGGGGACCTGGCCGCCCGCCGCGCCACCGTCCAGGGCACCACCGCGACCGGGCGGGGCGGCCACGGCGGCCACGGGGGACATGGCGGCCACGACGGTACCGCCCGGGTGAGCGCGCTGGTGCCGCTGGCCGAACTGTTCGGCTACGCGGGCCGCCTGCGCAGCCGCACCCAGGGCCGCGGCGCATTCACCACCCGCCCCGCCGGCTACGCCCCGGCCCCCACCCCGGCAGGCTGACACCCGGGCCCGGCCCTCCCCGCCACCGGGGGCGGGCCGGGCCCCTGCTCGACACCTTCACTGGCTCCGCCCCGCGTGACGGTGACAGGCACCCGGCGGTGCGAGAGAACCCGGACTTCCCCGACCTGCTGCGGCTGATCGACGAACGCCCGATCGCCTTCCGCGCCGCGATCGCCTTCCGCGCCGCGATCGCCGCCGCGCCGAGCCTCGACGCCAAGGTGGCGACCTGCCTGGAGTGGACGCTGTCCGACCTGGCGCAGCACCTGGGCACAGGAGACCGCTTCTGGGCCGCCATCGCCGCCGCCGTCGGCCCCTGGCCGCACGCGAGCGCGGCCGTCGACCACCACGAGCGGCTCATCGCCTGGATCCCGGCGTCCGAGGGGCTCAGAGCGCACCGGCCTCCGCCGCCGCCCACGCCGAGGGGTACAGCGGGCGCCAGCCCAGATCCCGGCGGGCGGCCGCGGTGGACACCTGCCCCTCCCACGGGTCGAACTCCTCCTGCTCCCCACCACCCGGGTGGGTAAGGCCGTTGAGGGTGTGCAGGTCCCACGCGGTCAGCGGGGCGTCGTCCGACACGTTGTAGGTGCGGCCCTCGATGCCCGGGGTCACCACCGCCCGCCACAGCGCCTGGGCCACGTCCGCGTGGTGCACCACCGCCAGGCGCTGGTGGGCGGGCCAGGACGCCGCCCAGTGCAGCGACTGCGCCAGGTGCGGGTCCCCCTCCCCGTACACGAACGCCAACCGGGCCACCACCAGCGGCAGTTCGTCCCCCAGCTCGCGCAGCCCCGCCTCGGCCTGCGCCTTGGACTGCGCGTACACACCCCACGCCGGGTGCGGCGCCGGCTCGTCCTGCTCCACGGCCGGGCGGCCCAGCCCCCGCCCGTACACCAGGTTGGTGCTGGTGTGGACGAACCTGGCCACCCCGGCCTCCGCCGCCTCGTGCGCCAGCGCCACGGCCGCGTCCCGGTTGACCGCCCACGCCTGCTCGTCCGGCACCCCGCGCAGCGCCGCCGCCACGTTCAGCACCACCTCCGCGCCCTCCAACGCCGCTGCGCGGTCAGCCGGTTCGCGCAGGTCGCCGACCATCACCTCCACCCCGTCCAGCCCCTGCGCCTTGGCCTTGGCCGCATCCCGCACCAGCACCCGCACCGAACCACCCTGAGCCCCGGCCCACCGTGCCATCCGCGGCACCAGCCGCCGCCCCACCGAACCGGTCGCCCCCGTCACCAGAATCCGCCGCATGCGTCCGTCCCCTTCCCCGGGATCGCTCTCTCTCCGACGCCCACCACCCTGCCCGCCACGCAGTGACAGCGGCAGAGACCCGCCGATCCAGGGACTCCCGATCCCTGGCTGGGGTCCCACGTCGAGGACTGCACGAACCTGCTGACCCCTCCTCCTGCGATTCGTCGAAGCGGGCCAGGCGGCCGTCGAGCAACGTCCGGTCCACGGTGACGCGATGTCAGGCCCGGGCCACCGCAGGCGATGGCCGGCCGCCCTGCGCGCACGCCGACGCGGGCACGCTCCTTATGGGCGATCCCAGAAGAAGCGGCCGTCGCGGTGATCGGGGCTGATGAAGACGACACCGTGGCCGTAGCTCCTCCCCGTCGCAGTCCCCGATCACGGGCGGACCCTACGGCACGCCACCGACGAGCCACGCGCACCTGCCGGTCAGGGTTCCGACCACCCGTGGGAGAAGCCGCGGGCCCGCCCGCCCCGCCGGTCGGCCCCCGGCGGACCGGCCTGGCGGGGACGGAGCCGGAGCCTAGGCGGCGCGCAGGAGGAGGTGGCCGCGGCGGAAGCGCTCGCCTTCACCGGGCTGGCGCAGCATGCGCGCGGTCTCGGTGAAGCCGGTATCGGTGGCCAGGGCAGCGAGGGCCTCCACCGGCCAGCGGTAGGCGGTGGTGACCTTGTGGTCGAAGGGGGTCACCGGGGCGCCCTCGGACTCGAAGAAGCCCAGCAGGGCGTACCCGCCGGGGGCCAGGACGCGGCGGAACTCGGCTAGGTAGGAGGGCAGTTGCTCGGGCTGGGCGTGGATGAGCGAGTACCAGGACACCACGCCGCCCAGCGACCCGTCGGCCGTCTCCAGGGCGTCCATCGTGCCGACCTCGAAGCGCAGGCCCGGGTAGGTCCGGCGGGCGATGGCGACGAGGGCGGGCGACAGGTCGATGCCGAAGGCGTCCAGGCCCGCGTCCCGCAGGGCCGCGGTCAGGTAGCCGGGGCCGCAGCCCAGGTCGGCCACCGGGGCGGGTCCGGCGGCGCGCACGAGGTCGGCGAAGGCGGTGACGAAGGAGCGGTCCAGCGGCAGGTGGGCCAGCCCGTCCTTGACGAGGTCGGCGTAGCGCACGGCCACGGCGTCGTAGGCGTCGGCGGTGGCGGTCAGGTGGGACGGGAGCGACGGGGGTGACGAGAAATCGGACACGGGGACGACCCTAGTCCTCGACCGCCGACCGGGGAGCGGCGGTCCCTGGCTACTGCACCCCGGTCCGCGCCATGCTGGGCGACATGATCGACCGTGAGGCCCTCGCCGACTTCCTCAGCCGCTCCCGCGCCCGTCTGACGCCCGCCGACGTGGGCCTGGCCCCGGGGGCCAGGCGCCGCACCCCCGGGCTGCGCCGGGAGGAGGTGGCGCAGCTGGCCGGACTGTCGGTGGACTACTACGCGCGGCTGGAGCAGCGGCGCGGCCCGCAGCCCTCACCGCAGCTGCTGGCGGCGCTGGCCCGGGCGCTGCGGCTGAGCGAGGACGAGCGGGACCACCTGTTCCACCTGGCCGGGCACGAGCCGCCGCGCCGGCACGGCCCGCTCACCCATGTGCGCCCCGGGCTGCTGCTGATCCTGGACCGCCTGCACGACACGCCCGCGCAGGTGGTCTCCGACCTGGGGGACGTGCTGGCGCAGAACGCGATGGCCGCCGCCGTGTTCGGGGACATCGCCGCACTGGCGCCCGGGCGGCGCAACCTGCTGCTGCGCTGGTTCACCGAGCCGGCGAGCCGTGCGCTGTTCCCGCCGCAGGACCACGAGGCGCTGGCCCGCGCCCACGTGGCGGGCCTGCGCGCCGCCCAGGCGGCCCGCCCCGGCGACCGGCGAGTCGCCGAGCTGCTCGCCGAACTCCGCGCCACGGGTGATGAGTTCACCTCCTGCTGGGAGCGCCACGAGGTGACGCTGCGGCGCAGCGGCCGCAAGCGGGTGCTGCACCCGGTGGTGGGGGAGCTGGAGCTGGAGTGCGAGGTGCTGGCCGCCGGCGGGCAGGACCAGCTGCTGCTGGTGCACACCGCCGCCGCGGGCAGCGAGACCGCCTCCCGCCTGGAGCTGCTGCGGGTGGTCGGAGTCGGCGCCCAGGACTCCGCGGTGTGACGCGACGGCTGCGGCGCGTCAGGGCCCGCTGCCCGTAGGCTGGGCGGGCCGCGAGAGGCGCAGACCGCCACCAAAGCGACGAAGCGGCGAAGCGGCACATCGACACACCGGCGGATCGACAAGAAGTGGGCAGGCAGGGGCATGCAGTTCGACGACCAGGGGGACCTGGACACCTCGCAGGTGGACGACCGGCGCGGCATCCCGGGTGGGAAGGTCGCCATCGGGGGAGGGGCGGTGGGCCTGATCGCGGTGCTGATCGCGGTCGTCCTCGGGGTGGACCCCCAGCTGCTGGGCCTGTCCTCCGGCGGCGGCACCTCCTCCTCCGGGGTGCGGACCGACGGCGAGGTGCAGCAGTCCTGCAAGAAGGGCGCGGACGCCAACAAGCGCCAGGACTGCCGGATCACGGCCGTCACCAACAGCCTCCAGGAGTTCTGGAGCACCGAGCTGCCGCGCCGCACCAAGACGGCCTACAAGCCCGCCCAGACGGTGCTGTTCACCGACCGGGTCTCCACCGCCTGCGGCCCGGCGACCTCCGCGGTGGGCCCGTTCTACTGCCCCGGCGACCAGAAGGCCTACTTCGACCTCGGCTTCTTCGACGAGCTGTCCACCCGCTTCGGCGCCAAGGGCGGTCCGTTCGCCGAGTCCTACGTCGTCGCCCACGAGTACGGTCACCACCTGCAGACCCTGCTGGGCACGATGCAGAAGGTCGGCAACGACCGCCAGGGCGCCACCAGCGCCTCGGTGCGCCTGGAACTGCAGGCGGACTGCTACGCCGGAGTGTGGGCCCACCACGCCACCACGACCCCGCAGGCCTCCACCGGCCGTCCGCTGATCGCCGCCCTGACCGACCAGGACATCGCCCAGGGCCTGGACGCGGCCGCGGCCGTCGGCGACGACCGGATCCAGAAGCAGGCCACGGGCAGGATCAATCCGGAGGCCTGGACGCACGGCTCCTCCGACCAGCGCAAGGCCTGGTTCACCACCGGCTACCGCAGCGGCGACCTGACCCAGTGCGACACGTTCTCCGGCAAGATCTAGGCCCGGGACCGCTTGATCCGACCCATACGCGCCCGGGCCCACTACGGCCCGGGCGTTCACCGCCGCACCCAGCGGGTCGTCCTCTCCCGCCGCCGGAACACCACCGCCGCGCGCTCCAAGCTTTCCATGGACGCCCGGGACGGTTACCCGGCCGCCCGCGAACCCTCCTGTCCGCCGTCGACCGGGCCGCTGAGAACCTGGTGCTGCCGACCGTGGATGTCCACGTGGCCTACGCCCTGGACGTCACCATGGACCGCCGGCGCGTGCGCGCCGGCCACCGCGTCCTCTCCCGCATCACCCGCCCCGGCGGCACCGTCGCCACCGCCGCCTCCTTCGTCACCGAGGCCGGCAACCCGGGCCTGCACCCCGCCTGGGCCCCACCAACGGCCGGGTTCTGCCGCCCCGTCGACGACAGGGCGGCAGACCCCGGTCGGGAGGAACGAGGTGGGACGTCAGGCGGCCAGCCGGCCGTCCACCAACTCCTGGGACCCGCGCGGAGCCGTCCTCGTGTAATGGCGCCGCACTCCCTCCGCCGCGGCCAGCGCCGCCGGGACGGCCACGGCCGGCACCGTCCACCACGGCAGGCCGGCCCAGAACGCGAGCACCGCGGGCGCGCCGCAGGCGAGCAGTGTCCACAGGAACAGCGACCGGGTGAGGGCCACGGAGGCGGTGCGGCCGGTGCACAGCAATACCCCGAGGGCGGCGGCGAACACCGCCAGCAGCGCGGTGAAGGTGCCCACTCCGGCAGTGAACTGCGCCTCGTTGCGGGGCGCGTCGTAGGAGGACTGTGCGATGCCGGCCCGCTCCAGACGCATCACCCGGCCGCGCCACACCGTGCCGTCCACCCGGTCGCCGGGCTTCAGGGCATCCAGCAGCGGACCGGCGTCACCGAACCCCACCTCACCGCTCCAGATCGGCGCGCCGTCCAGCGTCGCCCGGAACCTGGAGCTCTTGCCCGCGCTGTGGACGACCGTGCCGCTGACGGTGAACGGCACGGTGCGCACGCACTCCTCCACCGCCGCGCCCGGGCTCCCCGCCGGGCAGGGCGCGGCGGTCGTGTACGAGTGGTACCGCTCGGTGTCGTCGGGAAGCATGACGGCGAGCAGGTACCAGGCGGTCGCCGCCGGGACCAGTGCCGCGGCGGCGAGCAGCGCGCCGCCGGTGCGGGTCCAGGGTGACGGTGAAGGACGGTTGGTCATGACGGTTCTCCCCCCGGGTCCGGTGCGTGGGCCGGAGGGTCCGGTCGCCGTCGCGGGGCGTGCCGCCCCGCCCCCTGCCGGGGTGCGACGGCACCGGGCGGCCGCGGCGCCGGACGGTGTCGAAATTCGCTGAAGCCCTCTCAAGAGGGGGCCGGGCTCGGGGCCGGCGCGGAAAGCGGCGGGTCCACAGCCGCGGCCGGGCCGACGGCATGCCGACGGACCTCGTGCCGAGCGCCACGCGCACCCCCCCGGACCGGCTCGCGGACACAGCTGTCCCTTGCACGCCGACCAGGCTTCCCGGCACTCCTTCGCGCACGCTACCGGACACCGGCTGCTCTTCGCACGTCAGTTCTGGCTCCGGTCGGGCCGTTGGCGAGGACAGACCCCAGCGCACGACGGGCATCGCCCCGGAGCGGGCGGTTGCGGATGTTCGCCTCCATCGGCAGGGCGTCGGTCTCGGGGGCGTCCGGACGTCGGCCCCTGGAAACCGCCCGGGACGGAGGGGCCCGCCCGGTTCGAGGGAGAGCGAGGAACCGGGGTGGAGCCCAGGGAGCGTTTCGCGAGTCCGCTCATGCGTTGAGGATGTGCCCGGTGGTCGCGTCCACGTGGTCGGGGATCTCGTCGTGGCGGTCGCCCACGGTCGGCGTCCCGGTCGGCTCGAACAAGAGGATCGCGGCGCCGGACGGCGCGGACGGCTTGTGCTCCGTACCCGCAAGGACGGTGAAGACCGCCCCCCGGGGCAGCAGGACCGTCCGCTCGCCCTCGGGCTCGCGCAAGGAGATGTGCAGTTCCCCGTCGAGTACCAGGAAGAACTCGTCGGTGTCGTCGTGGGTGTGCCAGAGGTGTTCACCCTGGACCTTGGCGATCCGGACGTCGTAGTCGTTGACACGCGTGACGATGCGGGGGCTCCACAGCGCATCGAAGGAGGCCAGAGCCTCGCCCAGGGGGATCGGTTGGTTGCTCATGGGCTCATCCTGAGCCGTTCTGCCAGGTCGGCGTGAGTGCTAGGAATTGCACATGGCGAAAGAATCCTCGCACGAGGCTCATGCGGTGGGCGTTCACCGGGTGGTCGTGATCGTGGACGAGAACTCAAACCCTTTCGAGCTCGGCTGCGCGACCGAGGTATTCGGCCTCCGTAGGCCGGAGATCGGCCGCGACCTCTACCACTTCAGGCTCTGCTCTCCCGAGCCCCGCACGGCGATGCGGGACGGATTCTTCACGCTCACGGGAGTCGCCGGCTTGGAGGTGGCCGATACCGCGGACACGTTGATCGTCCCCAACCGCCCCGACGTCGAAGTGCCCCGCCGACCCGCCGTGCTCGACGCCGTCCGGCGGGCGCATGCGCGCGGGGCACGCCTGATGGGCTTCTGCAGCGGCGCCTTCACCCTGGCCGAGGCCGGAGTCCTCGACGGGCGCCGGGCCGCCGCCCACTGGCAGTGGGCGGATGCCTTCAGGGCCCGCTTCCCCGCTGTCCACCTCGAATCGGACGTGCTGTTCGTGGACGACGGTGACATCCTCACCGCCGCTGGAAGCGCGGCCGCACTCGACCTCGGTCTGCACGTGGTCCGCCGAGACCACGGCGCCGAGGTCGCCAACTCTGTAAGCCGGCGACTGGTCTTCGCGGCGCACCGCGACGGTGGGCAGAGGCAGTTCGTGGAGCGTCCCGTGCCCGACATTCCCGACGAGTCCCTGGCTCCCGTCCTGGCCTGGGCACAGGAACGGCTCGACTCACCGCTCACGGTCTCGGACCTCGCGACGCGGGCGGCGGTCAGTCCGGCGACGCTGCACCGTCGCTTCCGGGCGCAACTGGGAACGACCCCGTTGACGTGGCTCACGGGAGAGCGGCTCGCGTTGGCATGCCGATTGATCGAGCGGGGCGAGTCGCGTTTGGAGATCGTGGCTCGGCGAAGTGGGCTGGGAACGGCTACCAATCTGCGGTTGCTCATGCGTCGTGATACGGGCATCACTCCGTCGGCGTACAAGCGCCGGTTCGGGCCCGGGGTGAGCTGACGGGGGCGGGGTTCGGGGGGTTTGGGCCGTTCGGTGTTTCCCTGCTGCTGCTTGGGTGTTGGGTGGGGCGCCTGCTTTGGGTGGGTTGTTGGTCGGGGTGGTTAGGGGTGGTCGAGGGTGATGGAGTTGATGGGTTCGAGGTTGGGCGGCGACGGTGACCTGCCGGAGTGAGGGGCGCCGTTCGTGGTGGCGGGGCGTGGAGGGGTGGGTTGGCCGCGGCGGGGCCGCCCGCCGGCGGGGCCGTCACCCCGCCGGCGGCGCGGGCCGGGGCCGTTGCCTGTGC
>NZ_JBIRJC010000018.1:0-162086 GCF_044329365.1 Kitasatospora sp. NPDC017646
GCGGACCAGCGCGACCGCCTCGGGCGTCGCCGCGGCCTGGGCCTCGAACAGCTCGGGCACCGTCCCCGGCGGCAGCTCGGTGACGGGACCGATCCAGCCCGACAGCAACTGCTCCCGCTCCGCCGGGCCGAGGATCCCGATCGTGCTGAGCGGCGCGTCGGGTTCGGCGGCGGCCGCCCGGAGCACCCGGACCAGGCGCTCGCCCAGGGTGGCGGCGGTGGCGTGGTCGAACAGGTCGGCCGCGTACTCCACGGCTCCGCTCAGGCCGTTGGCGACGCCGTCGGCGTCGTGCTGCTCGACGAAGGCGAAGGACAGGTCGAACTTGGCCAGGCGCTGGTCGAGGACGTGCTCCCGGCAGGTGAGCCCGGCGAAGTCCGAAGGGAGGTCCTCGTCGCTGTCCAGCGTCACCATGGTCTGGAACAGCGGGTGCCGGGCCGGGGTGCGGGCCGGGTTGAGCTGTTCGACCAGGCGCTCGAAGGGGACGTCCTGGTGGTCGAAGGCGTCCAGGTCGAGCCGTCGGACGCGCTCCAGCAGCCGGCGGAAGCTCGGATCGCCGGAGGTGTCGGTGCGCAGGACGAGGGTGTTGACGAAGAAGCCGACGAGGTCGTCGAGGGCCTCGTCGGTGCGTCCGGCCACGGCGGTGCCCAGCGGGAGGTCGGTGCCCGCCCCGAGCCGGGTGTACAGCGCGGCGACGGCGGCCTGCAGCACCATGAACAGACTGGCCCGCTCCTCGGCCGCCAACTCGGCCAGGGACGCGTACAGTTCGGCGTCCAGCGCGAGGTCGGCGGCACCGCCGCGGTGGCTGGGCATGCTCGGGCGCGGCCGGTCGTAGGGGAGGTCCAGCTCCTCGGGTGCGTCGGCCAGCGCGCCCTTCCAGTGGGCGAGTTGGGTGGCGAGCACGCTCTCCGGATCGTCCTCGGTGCCGAGCATCTCGTGCTGCCAGAGGGTGTAGTCGGCGTACTGGACGGGCAGCGGCTCCCACAGCGGCTCGGCGCCGGCGCGGCGGGCCCGGTAGGCGGCGTCCAGGTCGCGGAAGAGCGGCGGGACGGACCAGCCGTCGCTGGCGATGTGGTGCATCAGCACCAGCAGCACGTGCTCGTCGGCCGACAGGGAGAACAACGCGCAGCGGATGGGCAGTTCGGACGCCAGGTCGAAGACGTGCCGCACCGCCCGGTCCACCTCCGCGGTCAGCTCGGCCTCGTCGGCCACCGCCACCGCGGCCACCTCGGCGGACGCGACGGCGGGGCCGTCCGGCTCGGCGATCGACTGCTGTGGCCGGCCGTCGGTGGCCGGGAAGGTGGTGCGCAGCACCTCGTGCCGGGCGAGCACGTCCCGCAGTGCGAGGGAGAGGACGGCGGCGTCGATCTCGCCGGTCAGCCGGACGGCGAACGGCGTGTTGTAGAGCGCGCTCGGGCCTTCGAGCTGTTCGATGAACCACAGCCGCTGCTGCGCGAACGACAACGGGATCAAGGTCTGCCTCCGGCGGGTGACGTGCTGAGTGGGGACGTGGCGGTCGGGCCACCGGGGACGGCCGGTGGCGCGCGTGACCTACGACGGGCTGCCGGGCCGGCGCATCGGCCTGAGGGCGGGCCGGGCCTTGCGGGCCGCGGGCAGCGCGGTGGAGAGCTCGCCGACCGTGGGGTGGTCGAAGAGGGTGCGGATCGACATCTCGACGCCGAGGGTCGAGCGGATGCGGCTGACCAGCTTGGTGGCGAGCAGGGAGTGCCCGCCGAGGTCGAAGAAGCCGTCGTCGATGCTGACCGAGGCCAGTCCGAGCACCTGGGCGAACAAGTCGCACAGGCTCCGTTCCCGGGGCGTCCTGGGTGCCCGGCCTTCCGGGGTGCCGGTGTGGTCGGGGGCGGGGAGGGCGCGGCGGTCGACCTTGCCGTTCCCGGTCACCGGCAGGGTGTCGAGGGTGACGACGGCGCCGGGGAGCATGTAGGCGGGCAGGCGGTCGGTGACGAAGGTGCGCAGTTCGCCGGGCGTGGCGTCGCCGGTGACGTAGGCGACGAGGCGCTTGTCGCCGGGCTGGTCCTCGCGGACCAGGGCGAGGGCCTGGCGGACACCGGGGTGGGCGGTGAACGCGGCCTCGACCTCGGCGAGTTCGATGCGGAAGCCGCGGATCTTGACCTGGTCGTCGGCGCGGCCGAGGAACTCCAGGATGCCGTCGGCGTTCCAGCGGACGGTGTCGCCGGTGCGGTACATCCGGGCGCCGGGCTCGCCGTAGGGGCAGGCGACGAAGCGCTCGGCGGTGAGGTCCGGGCGGCCGACGTAGCCCCGGGCGAGACCGGCGCCGGCGATGTACAGCTCGCCGGGGACGCCCACGGGGACGGGCTGGAGGGTGTCGTCGAGGACGTACGTCCGGGTGTTGGCCATGGGCCGGCCGATCGGCACCACGTCCGGCACCGACTCGGCCGAGGAGAGAGGCAGTTGGGTCGCGCAGAGAGTGATCTCGGTCGGGCCGTAGAGCACCCGCACCCCGATCCCCGGGACGGCGGCCAGCACCCGGCGCACGGCGGCCGCGGAGACCACGTCCCCGCCCGTCAGCACCTCGCGCACGCCGTCGAAGACGCCCGGCTCCTCCTCCGCGATCACGCGGAACAACCCTGCGGTGACGTGCACGTGGGTGAGCCGGTGGGCCCGGACCAGCCCGCGGATGGCGGTGGCGTCCAGGTCGCCCCGCGGCGCGACGACCACCTGGCCGCCGGAGAGCAGCGGCGCCCACAGCTCGTACGTCGAGGCGTCGAAGGCGTGCGGGGCGTGGAAGAGGACCCGCAGCCCGTCGGGGTGCCGCCAGCAGGGGTCGGTGGCGAGCTGCACGACGTCCCGGTGGGTGATGGCGATGCCCTTGGGCTTGCCGGTGGAGCCGGAGGTGAACATCACGTAGGCGAGCTGTTCGGGGTGGGGCACGGCGCGGTGGGCGCGCCGCCGGCGTGGGCCGTCGAACCAGCCTTCGGCGAGTGGCAGGACGGGGCAGGGGGCGTCGGCGGCCAGCGGATGGTCCTGGTGCGCGGGGTCGACCAGGACGAGCGCCGCCCCGGTCTCGGCGGTGATCTGCCGCAGCCGCTCGGCCGGGTGCCGGTCGTCCAGCGGGACGTAGGTGCCACCGGCCTTGGTGATCGCGAGGACCGCCGTCACCAGCTCGGCGGAGCGGTCCATCAGCAGGACCACCGGGGTGTCGGCGCCGACCCCGGCCCCGGCCAGGTGGGCCGCCAGGTGCTCGGCCCGGGAGTCCAGTTCGGCGTAGCTCAGGTGCGCGGCGCCGGAGACCACGGCAACGGCGTCGGGGGCGGCGGCGGCCCGGGCCTCGAACAGCTCCGGCAGGGTGGCGTCCGGGACGGGCACGGCGGTGTCGTTCCAGCCGGTGAGCAGCTGCTCGCGCTCGGCCGGGGCGAGGACGTCGATGCCGCCGATCGGCGCGTCGGGGTCGGTCGCGACGGCGCGCAGCACCCGCAGCAGCCGCTCGGCGAGGGCGGTGGCGGTGGCGGCGTCGAACAGGTCGGCCGCGTACTCGATCGCCACCGTCAGGCCCGCCTGGGGGCCCTGCTCGGTGAAGCGGAAGGACAGGTCGAACTTGGCCACGTCCAGTTCGAAGGGGTGCTCCGCACAGGTCAGTTCGCCGAAGGCGGCGGGCACCTCGACGCGGCTCTCCAGGGCCACCAGGGTCTGGAACAGCGGGTGGCGGGCCGGGGTGCGGGTCGGGTTGAGCTGCTCGACGAGGCGCTCGAAGGGGATGTCCTGGTGGTCGAAGGCATCCAGGTCGGTGCGGCGGACGCGGTCCAGCAACTCGCGGAAGCCGGGGTTGCCGGAGGTGTCGGTGCGCAGCAGCAGGGTGTTGACGAAGAAGCCGACCAGGTCGTCCAGGGCTTCGTCGGTGCGTCCGGCGACGGGGGTGCCGAGCGGCAGGTCGGTGCCGGCGCCGAGGCGGGTGTAGAGGGTGGCGACGGCGGCCTGGAGGACCATGAACAGGCTGGCGTTCTGTGCGGTCGCCAACTCGCTCAGCAGCGAATGGAGTTCGGCGTCGATGACGGCCTCCGACAGCCCGCCGCGGTGACTCGGCTTCGCGGGGCGCGGGCGGTCGTAGGGCAGCGCCAGCTCCTCCGGGGCGTCGGCCAGGGCCTGCTGCCAGTAAGCGAGTTGCTCGGTCAGCAGCGCGGTGGGCTGTTCCTGGGTGCCGAGCAGTTCGCGCTGCCAGAGGGCGTAGTCGGCGTACTGCACCGGCAGCGGCCGCCAGGACGGGGTGGTGCCGGTGCTGCGGGCCCGGTACGCGGCGGCGAGGTCGCGGAAGAGCGGGGCGACGGACCAGCCGTCGCTGGCGATGTGGTGCATCAGCACCAGCAGCACGTGCTCGTCGTGCGGGAGCGAGAACAGCGTGCAGCGGACGGGCAGTTCGGTCGCGAGGTCGAAGACCCGACCGCCGGCCGCGGCCAGCGCGGTGCGCAGCTCGTCCTCGGTGGCCACCGGCACGGCCCGCAGGGCGCGTCGGGGCGCCTCGGTGACCAGCTGGTGCGGCTGACCGTCGGTGGTCCGGACGAGGGTGCGCAGCACCTCGTGCCGGGTCACCACGTCCCTGAGGGCCTCGGCCAGGGCTGCGGTGTCGACCACGCCGGTCAGCCGGACCGCGACGGGCGTGTTGTAGAGCGCGCTCGGCCCCTCGAACTGCTCGATGAACCAGAGTCGTTGCTGGGCGGGCGAGAGCGGGACGAGGGCGGGTCGGTCGGCGGGCCGCAGGGCCGGGCGGGCCGGTCCGGAGCCGGGCAGGGCGGCGGCCAGGGCGGCCACGGTGGGGTGGTCGAAGAGGGTGCGGATCGGCAGCTCCGCGCCGAGGGCGGTACGGATGCGGCTGACCAGCTTGGTGGCGAGGAGCGAGTGCCCGCCGAGGTCGAAGAAGTTGTCGTCGATGCTCACCGCTGCCAGCCCGAGGACGTCGCCGAAGAGTCGGCACAGCTCCCGCTCGGTACCGGTGCGCGCGGCGCGGCCTTCCGACGCGCCGGTGTACTCGGGGGCGGGGAGGGCGCGGCGGTCGACCTTGCCGTTGGGGGTGACGGGCAGGGTGTCGAGGACGACGACGGCGGCTGGCAGCATGTAGCCGGGCAGGCGGTCGGTGGCGAAGGCGCGAAGTTCCTCGGGGGCGGCGTCGCCGGTGGCGTAGACGACGAGGCGTTTGTCGCCCGGCTGGTCCTGCCGGACCGTCGCGAAGACCTGGCGGACGGCCGGGTGGGCGGCGAAGGCGGACTCCACCTCGGCGAGTTCGATGCGGAAGCCGCGGATCTTGACCTGGTCGTCCGTTCGGCCGAGGAACTCCAGTTCGCCCGTGGTGGTCCAGCGGACGAGGTCGCCGGTGCGGTACATCCGGGCGCCGGGCTCGCCGTAGGGGCAGGCGACGAAGCGCTCGGCGGTCAGGGACGGCCGGCCGACGTAGCCCCGGGCGAGGCCGTTCCCGGCGAGGTACAGCTCACCGGGAACGCCCACCGGCACCGGGCGCAGCCCGGCGTCCAGCACGTAGGCCCGGGTGTTGGCCAGCGGGCGGCCGATCGGGACGACACCCGGCACCTCGGCCGGGTCGGCCATGGAGTGGTGGGTGGCGAAGGTGGTGGTCTCCGTCGGCCCGTAGACGTTCACCAGCTTCAGGCCGGGGCAGCTCTCCAGCACCCGGCGCATGGCGGCGGGCGAGGCGATGTCCCCGCCCGTCCACACCTCGCGCAGTCCGGCGAAGGTCTGCGGGGCCTCGGCGGCCAGGACGTTGAAGAGGCCGACCGTCATCCAGGCGGCGGTCACCCCGCCCCGGCTGATGGTGGTGGCGAGTTCGGCGACGCCGAGGCGTCCGGCGGGGGCGATGACGAGCCGGCCGCCGGAGAGCAGCGGCGCCCAGAGCTCGTAGGTGGAGGCGTCGAAGGCGGTGGGTGCGTGGACCGGGACGACGGCGTGGCCGCCGCCCGCGAACGTGCCTCCCAGGGCGAGGTCGACGACGGAGCGATGGGTGACGCCGATGCCCTTGGGCCTGCCGGTCGAGCCCGAGGTGTGCATCACGTACGCCAACTGTGCTGAATCCAGCGGCAGTTCGAGATTGTCGGCGGCGGTCTCGTCGCCGACCGCGAGGGTGGTCAGCCCGGCGAGGGCGGGGTGGTCGCGGTCGGTGACGGCGATGGTGGCGCCCGCGTCGGCGAGGACGGCCCGCAGGCGCTCCTCCGGCTGGGCGTCGTCCAGCGGGACGTAGCTGCCGCCGGCCTTGAGGACGGCCAGCAGGGTGATCACCAGGGCGGGCGAGCGCTCCAGCAGCACCGCCACCGGCGTCTCGGTGGTGACGCCTGTCTCGACCAGCCGCCGCGCCAGGCCGTTGGCGCGGGCGTTGAGTTCGCGGTAGGTCAGCTCCTCGCCGCCGCGGACCAGCGCGACCGCCTCGGGCGTCGCCGCGGCCTGGGCCTCGAACAGCTCGCTCACCGCCCCCGGCGGCAGCTCGGTGACGGGACCGTGCCAGCCCGACAGCAGCCGCTCCCGCTCGGCGCCGGTCAACACGTCGACCGTGGCGACGAGTTCGCTCGGGTCGGCGACGATCCGGTCGAGCAGGGCGAGGAAGCGGTCCAGCAGCGCGCGCGCCTCGGCAGGCGTGAAGGCGTCCGGCTGGTGGTCCAGGCGCAGCTGGAGGCCGTCGCCGGGGGTGAGGGCGAGCAGCAACGGGTAGTGGGCGCTGTCGATGTCCTCGACCAGGGTGACGCGGGTGGCGCCGCTCGGGTCGGCGTCGTCCAGGGCGGACGGGTCCGGGTAGTTGCCGTAGACCGTGACGGTGTCGAACAGGCTCCCCAGCCCGGCGAGTTGCTGGATCTCGGTGAGGCTCAGGTGCTGGTGGTCCAGCAGCGCGGACTGTTCGTGCTGCAGGCGCAGAAGCAGCTGGCCCCAGCTCTCGGCCGGGTCGAGGGTGACCCGCACCGGCACGGTGTTGATCAGCAGGCCCATCATCCGCTCCACGCCCGGCAGGTCGTGCGGCCGGCCGGAGACGGTGGTGCCGAAGAGCACGTCCTCCCGCCCGGTGAGCCGGGCCAGCAGGACGCCCCAGGCGGCCTGGACGAGGGTGTTGAGGGTGACGCCGTAGCGGCGCGCGGTGCGGCCCAGGGCCTCGGTGGCCTCGGGGGTGAGGCCGGTGTGCAGGCGCAGCGGCAGCTGCGGGGCGGCGGTGGTGCGGCCCGGTACGAGCAGGGTGGGCTCGTTTACTCCGGCGAGGGCCCCGGCCCAGGCGGTGCGGGCGGCGGCGCCGTCGCGCCGGGTGATCCAGCGCAGGTACTCGCGGTAGGGAGCGGCCGGAGGCAGCGGCTGCCGGAAGTACAGGGCCCACAGTTCCTCGGCGAACAGCGGGGTGGACCAGCCGTCCAGCAGGATGTGGTGGGCGGCGGCGATCAGCCGGTGCCGGCCTGGGGCCAGGGTGAGCAGGGTGTAGCGCAGCAGCGGGGGCCGGGAGAGGTCGAAGCGGCGGCCGTACTCGGCGGCGGCGATCCGGTCGGCCTCGGCCGCCGGGTCGGGGTGGGAGGTCAGGTCGAGGACGGTGAAGGGCAGTTCGACGCGGTCCGGCACGACCTGGACGGGTGGGCCGTCGGGGCGCTGGTGGAAGCCGGCCCTGAGGTTGGGCTGGCGCAGCAGCAGTGCCTCGGCGGCGGCGCGCAGCCGGTCGGCGTCGACGGGCCCGGTCAGGTCGAAGGTGCAGACGGAGGTGTAGACGTCGGCGCCGTCGCTGTCGTACGCGGCGTGGAAGGCCATGCCCTGCTGGAGCGGGGAGGTGGGCCAGACGTCCACCAGGGCGGCGGGAGCGTGGTGTTCGGCGAGCCGGTCCAGCTCCTCCTGGCCGAGGGCGACCAGCGGGAAGTCGGAGGGGGTGTGCCCGCCGGCGTCCGGCCGTTCGGCGTGCTTCGCGAGGGCGCCCAGCGCCGTGAACCAGGCCTCGGCGAGTGCGCGGACCCGCTCCTCGTCGAGCAGTTCCCCGGCCCAGGACCACTGGGCGACCAGCAGCGGGCCCTGCGGGGTGTCGACGGTGGTGGCGTCCAGGCCCAGGACCCGGCCGAGCGCCAGGCCCGGGGCGGCGCCCTCGGACATCGCCTCGGTCCCGGCGAGGACGTCCTCGGCGGTGACGCCCCCGGGCTGGAAGCGGCCCAGGTAGTTGAACTCGACCTGCGGTTCGGCGTACCCGGCGAGCAGCTCGGCGGTGGCCGGGTTGAGGTGGCGCAGCAGCCCGTAGCCGATGCCGTTGTCCGGGACGGCGCGCAGCTGCTCCTTCACCCGGCCGAGGGCGCGCCCGAGTTCGGGCCCGGCGGCGGTGACGTCGGACCAGGACAGCTCCCCCGGGGCGAGTCGCACGGGGTAGAGGGAGGTGAACCAGCCGGCGGTGCGGTGCAGGTCGACGCCGTCGACGATCTCCTCGCGGCCGTGGCCCTCCAGGCCGAGCAGCACCGCGCCGTCCGGCACGGCCGGGGCGTCGCCGCGCCAGTGGCCGAGGGCGAGCGCCAGCGCGGTGAGCAGGACGTCGTTGACCTGGGCGTGGTAGGCGGCGGTGACGCGGGTGAGCAGTGCCCGGGTGGTCCCGGCGGGCAGGACGAGGCGCAGGGTGCCCTCGGTGGCGTAGGTGTCCTGGGCGGGGTCGAGGGGCCGCGCGCCGAGCAGCGGGTCCGGCGTGGACATGGCGGCCTGCCAGAGCGGGAGTTCGGCGGCGCGGCGGTCGGTGCGGGCCTCGGCGGTGAGTCGCTGGGCCCAGCGGCGCAAGGAGGTGGGCACCGGCGGCAGCGCCGGTTCGCGGCCCTCGCGGACGGCGGCGAGCGCGGCGAGCAGGTCCTCCTCGACGATGCGCCAGGTGACGCCGTCCACCACCAGGTGGTGGATCACCAGCAGCAGCCGGGAGGGCAGTTCCGGGCCGGCGTCGAAGCGGACGGCCTGGAGCATCCGGCCGTCCTCGGGGGAGAGGCGGTCGCGGGCGGCCTCGGTCGCGGCGCGCAGCGCCTCCCCGGTGGCCGGGCCGGCGGCGGTGCGCAGCACGGACTCGGCGGGGACGGCGCCGGGGGCGGGGACGTGCAGCGCCCAGGGGCGCTCGGCGAGCGGGGAGGTGCGGGCCCGGAAGGCGTCGTGGTGGTCGAGCAGCGTCTGGAGGGCGGTGACCAGCTCGGCGTGCGCCGTTCCGGTGGGGAGGGTGAGCACGGTGGACTGGTGGAAGCTCTCCACGGCGCCGCGCTGCTCGGACAGCCAGTGCACGATGGGCGTCGGGGGCACCTCGCCGAGGCCGGCCCCGGCGGGCTCGACAGCGACCGGCCCCTCCAGCGGGCGGGCGATCCGGGCCAGCGCCTCGACGCTGGGGGCGTCGAAGACCGAGCGGGGGGTGAGCCGCAGCCCGGCGTGCCGGGCCCGGGAGACCAACTGGATGGCCACGATGGAGTCGCCGCCGAGCTCGAAGAAGGACTCGGTGGCACCGACCCGGGGGATCCCCAGCACCTCGGCGAAGAGCCGGGCGAGGGTGTGCTCCAGCTCCCCGGCGGGCGCCCGGCCGCCCTCCTCGCCCGCGCCGAACACCGGCGCCGGCAGGGCGCGCCTGTCCACCTTGCCGTTGGGCGTCAGCGGCAGCCGGTCGAGCACCACGACGGTGGGCACCATGTGGTCGGGCAGCCGCTCGGCGCAGTGGGCGCGCAGCTCGGCCGGGTCGGCGGCGCCGACGGTGTAGCCGACCAGCCGGCGCTCGCCCGGGCGGTCCTCGCGCACCAGTACCACGGCCTGGCGCACCCGGGGGTGGGCGGACAGGGTCTGCTCGATCTCGCCGAGCTCCACCCGGAAGCCGCGGATCTTCACCTGGTCGTCGGCCCGGCCGAGGAAGTCCAGCTGGCCGTCCGGCCGGTAGCTGCCGAGGTCGCCGGTGCGGTACATCCGCTCGCCGGGCCCGCCGAACGGACAGGCCACGAAGCGGTCGGCGGTCAATGCGGGGCGGCCCAGGTAGCCGCGGGCCAGGTGCGGGCCGGAGACGTACAGTTCGCCGACGGTGCCGGGCTCGACCGGGCGCAGCCGCTCGTCCAGCACGTGGATCCGTACGTCCTGGCAGGGGCGGCCGATGGGGGGCTGCTCGGCGCCGGTGAGCGGCTCGCTCATGGTGACGATGACGGTGGTCTCGGTGGGCCCGTAGCTGTTGAGCATCAGCCGGTCGCGGCCGAGCCGGGCGGCCAGCTCGCGCGGGATGGCCTCGCCGCCGCCGATCAGCGTGCGCAGCGTGGGCAGCGGGGCGTCCGGCAGGGTGGCGGCCATCGCGGTGGCGACGTCGGCGTGGGTGACGCCGTGGCGGTCGATCAGGGCGGCCAGCGCGTCGCCGACCAGCTCGCTCTGCTCGCGGGGGAGGACGAGCGCGGCGCCGGTGGTCAGTGCCACCGCCAGGTCGGAGACGGAGACGTCGAAGCTGAGCGAGGCGGCCTGGAGCACCCGGCTGCCGGGGCCGACCCCGGTGGCGGCGACCTGGGTGCCGATCATGCTGGGCAGCCCGGTGTGGGTGACGGCCACGCCCTTGGGCACGCCGGTGGAGCCGGAGGTGTAGATGACGTACGCGGTGTTCCCGGCGCTCAGCGGCCGGACCCGCTCGGCGGCGGTGAACGGGGTGCCGGGCCGGTCGGCGAGCGCGGCGAGGTGCTCGGGGGAGTCGAGCAGCAGCCGGGGCGCGCCGGTGTCGGGCAGCCGCTCGGCGGTCGCGGCGGTGGTGAGCACCAGGGCGGCGCGGGAGTCGGTGAGCACGTGGCGCAGCCGCTCGGCGGGGTAGGCCGGGTCGGCGGGCAGCCAGGCGGCGCCGGTCTTGGCCACGGCGAGGATCGCCGCGACCGCCTCGGGGGACTTCGGCAGGGCGAGCGCCACGACGTCCTCGGTGCCCAGGCCGCGGTCGGCGAGCACCCGGGCCAGCCGGTTGGCGCGGGCGTCCAGCTCGGCGTACGTGAGGGTGGCGTCGTCCGTGTACAGCGCGGGGGCCCGCGGGGTGCGGGCCACCTGGGCGTCGACCAGCGCGCTGAGGGTGGGGCGCGGGTCGGGGCGGGCCGGGGCCCGGTCGGCCAGCCGGGTGGCCAGCGCGGAGGGGGTGGAGGCGTCCAGCAGGAGCGGCAGCGGCACGCGGAAGCCGAACTCGGCGCGTACCCGGGCCAGCAGCCGCACGGCGGCGGGCCGGTCTCCGCCCAGCTCGAAGAAGCCCGCCGCGGGGTCGACCGACTCCCGCCCGAGCACCTCCGCGAACAGTCGACACAGCACCTCGGCCGATGTGGGCCGCGGATCGGCTCTGTGCGTCTGCTGGTCCCCGGACATGTGCGTCTCTCCCTCGTCGCGGCTTGACCCGCGGGGCGGTCGGCCCGGTCGGCCCGGGGTGTCCGGGCGGCCGGCGGAGCGTGCGGTGGGATGGTTCGGTGCGGACGGGCCGGCGCCGCGGCGGCGCCGGGGCGGCCCCGCGGTCAGTCGGCGGACAGGTGGGCGACCAAACTCTTCGGGCGCAGGTCCTGCCAGTGCTGCTCGACGTAGTCGACGCACTCCTGGCGCCCGGTGGCGCCGAAGACTCGCTGCCAGCCGTCGGGCACCGGGCTGAAGACCGGCCACAGCGAGTGCTGGCCCTCGTCGTTGACCAGGACGAGGTACTCGGCCTCGGGGTCCTCGAACGGGTTCGCCATCGTCGGTTTCCTCTCTGTTCGGAGAATTACGAGGAGGGGGGAATTGCGCCGGAGCGAGGTGAACGGACTACGTCGACTTCCGGTTCACCGGTTTCGTGCCGAGTGCTTTCACGGGCCCCAGCCGGAGTCGTCCCCGTGCATGACCGAGGGCCCGGCGGCAACAGCGGACTGGTACGGTCCGGTGTGGCTCTGGAAGCCGAGGACGGCGACCAGCAGTACGGCGAGAATCCCGAGCATCTTGTGAATGCGAGCGGCAAGATTCGTCATGGCGAATTCCTCTTCCTGAGGCGGGCGGTGTGTGCGCTCGTCGCTGTGAATGAATCCTGCCGAGGCCCAAACTGGCGTGGAAGCTCTGGCCGTTATCGGGATCACGCAATGCGGGAACCGGAAGCGTGAACAGACTGTGTCAAAATCGGGCAGATCTGATGCAAAGAGCACCTGGCTCTGTCAGATCAGTGGTGGGAGACGAGGCACGCGGAGGCCCGGCTCAGCGCCGGGAACCCCCGGTCAGTGAGGGAAACCCCCGGTCAGTGCCGGGACCTCCCGGTCAGTGCCGGGACCCCCGCCGCAGCTCCTCACGGACGGCCGGCCAGTCCCCGGCCCCCGGCCGGGCGGCCCCGGCCGGCGACTCCAGGGCCAGCGTCGCCAGGTAGACCCGCTTGAGCGCCGCCCGCTCGTCCCGCACCCGCCCGGCGGCCTGCTCGATCCTGCGCAACCGGGCGTGCAGCCGCTCCAGCGCGCCCCCGCCCGCGAGCAGCCGCCGCGCCTCGGGACCGAACCCGAAGCCGGGCACCAGCAGCGGCCAGGCCGCCCGCCACACCCGGAACACCTCCCGGTGACCCGGCCCCCACTCCCGCTCGGCCCGGCCCAGCCGCTCCAGTGCCGCGGCCTCGGTGGGCGCCGTACAGATCTCGCGCAGCGTCCGGGCCAGCCCGCTCCAGTCCTCGCCCGGCGCGTGCCGCAGCGCGGCGTGCAGCAGGTGGGGCACCGAGGTGTGCACCACCGTGCGCGGCCACCGCGCGGCCGCCGCCTCGGCCAGCCCCGCGCCGGCGTCACCGACCAGCACCCAGACCTCGCGCACCCCGCGCTCGGCCAGCCCGGCCAGCACCTCCGGCCAGTGCTCACCGTCCGCGGCGGGCCACAGGCCCAGCACCTCGCGCACACCGTCGGCGGAGATCCCGAGCGCCAGGTGCACCAGCGGTCCGCCCGATCGGCCGCTGCGCACCGAGTCGAGGAAGACCACCGGGTAGACCGGGTCCAGCGGGCGCCCGCGCCGGTCGGCGAGCTCGTCGAGCACCTGGTCGGTGATCACCGAGACGGTCTCCCGGCTGAGCTCCACGCCGTACACCTCGGCCAGGTGCGCCACCAGCTCGCCCGAGCTGAGCCCGCGCGCGGTGAGCGAGACCACCAGCCGGTCGAGGCCGGGCAGCCGGCGGGCTCGGGACCGCACCGTACGGGGGGCGAAGCTGCCGTCCCGGTCGCGCGGCACCCGCACCTCCACCGGACCGATCTCGGTGAGCAGTCGTCTGGCCCTGGCACCGTTGGGGCCGTTGGGCCCGCCGGGACGGCCGGTGCCCGTACGGCCGTTGGCACCGGTGGAGCCGTTGCCGCCGGCGCCGCGCAGGTGCTCCTGGAGTTCGAGCTCCAGGGCTCGTTCGATCAACTGCTTGGCGAGCGACTGCAACAGCCCGCCGTCGCCCAACAACTGCACCGCACCGGAGCCGACCTGCGCCGCGGCGGCCTCCGCGAGCTGCCGCACCAGCCGCTGGTCCACCAGTTCGGCCGGGTCCACGGGTGCGGGCCGCGGGTCGGGATCAGCTCGCAACAAGGGATCGCCCTCCGTCCGTCGGCCGGCCAGTCCACCGGCCGTTCGCTCCGGCCGCCCCTGACGGGCCGACACGTGCAATGCGGCGGCCATCCGCCCGTCACCAGTACCGGGTACGGTCGTCCTCGCCGTCACCACCGTCGGACGCCGTTGCCGGGCATGCCCGGTTTCGCCGTGACCCGCTGATTTCCGCTCCTTCAGGGCGTACACTCGCGGCTGTCGTGGCCCGGGGGGGATGCGTCCGAACGGCAGGCAAGCACCATCCTGCCCCTTCGGGTGCCTGGCTGTTGCCGGTGCGGGCATTCGTGAAAGCGCAATGCCGAAGCCGGAAGGATGCCCAGATGTGCGTATTCCAGGACACCTGCACGGAAAAGGGGACGCCCCAACTCTGTGACCGGGGCATCGAGTACTACCGGACCGCCCTCGCCGAGGGCGGCGCCGCCGGGCAGGCCCCCGAATGCCTTCTGAGCATGGGCCTGTTGCGGACCCTGCCCGGCGCCGGGCAGCGGCTCGCCCCCGTCCCGCCCGACCTCGCGGCCACCGGACTCACCCGGCCGCTCGAACTCGCCGTCCTGGCCCACCAGGAGCAGCTCGCCGAACTGCGCACCGCCTTCACCGCCGCGGAGCAGGCCTACCGGGACGTGATGAGACAGGCCCAGCTCCCGATCCGCCTGCTGGCCGGCGAGGAGATCAATCCCGCGCTGGAGAAGGCCGTCGCCGCCTGCACCGAGGAACTGCGCACCGCCCAGCCCGGCGGCGGCCGCGGCGCCGACCAGCTCGCCGACGCCCTCCCGCGCGACCTCGCCCTCGCCGAACGCGGAGTGCGCCAACGCACCCTCTACCAGCACACGGTGCGCTCGCACGGACCGACGCTCGCCTACATCGAGCAGGTCACCGCCCGCGGCGCCCAGGTGCGGACGCTCAACGAGGTCTTCGACCGGGTCATCATCTGCGACCGCTCCACCGCCTTCATCCCGGCCGGCGCCAAGCGCGAGGCCGCCGCGGTGCTCATCCAGTTCCCGCCGCTGGTCGAGTACCTGCTCAAGATCTACGAGCTGATGTGGGAGCGCGCCGAGCCCGTCACCTACCTGGAGGGCCACCACCGCCCCCAGCTGCTCACCGACCGCACCCGCCGCAACGTGCTGCGGCTGATGGTCAACGGCTTCACCGACGAGGCCATCGCCTCCCGCCTCGGCATGAGCACCCGCACCGTCTCCAGCCACATCCAGAAGGCCAGCGAACTCCTCGGCAGCCGCAGCCGCGGCCACCTCGGCTACATCATCGCGCGCCAGGGCGTGCTGGACGACCCGCTCGACGAACTCTGACGCCGCGCCAGGAGGGACCGTCGGGAAGGACCCGGGCAGCCAAGCCTCAGCAGGGGAGCACCATCCCCTCCTCGGCCGCGACGACCTCGCCCGCGAACCCGCTCCCGGCCTCGGAGACCGACCCGCTGCGGTCGGCGCCGGGCCAGAAGTGGGTGAGCAGCAGACGGCGGGCCCGGGCGCGGGCGGCCCAGGCCCCGGCCTCGAAGGCGCTCAGCAGAAGCGGGTCGCGGTCGGTGCCGCGCAGGGTGACCCCGGCGATGAACAGGTCGCAGTCCGCCGCGAGTTCGGCCAGCGGCTCGCCCGGCCCCGCGTCGCCGCTGTAGGCGACGGCCAGTCCCGGGGCGGTCAACCGGACGCCCGCGTGCGGGACATGGTGCGGCAGCAGCGCGGACTCCAGTCGCAGCGGCCCGACCTGGCAGCCGTCCGAGGGGAGCCGGTGCACCTCGAAGACCTCGCCCAGCTCCTCGGACGGCTCCATCGCCTGGACCCGGTCGACCACCCCGGGGGTGCAGTACAGCGGCAGCCGGGCGCCCCGCGGCTCGGCGAAGTAGCGGGCGCGGCACAGCGCGCTCAGGTCGGCGCAGTGGTCGGGGTGCTCGTGGGTGATCACCACGGCGTCCAGCTCCCCGGCGCCGCAGTGCTCCAGAAGCCGGGGGAGCGTCCCGTAGCCGAGGTCCAGCACCAGTCGGAACCCGTCGTACTCCAGCAGGAATCCGCTCGCGGCCCGCCCGGCCTCCGGCCAGGCCCCGCACGTTCCCAGGACTGTCAGTCCGCGCACCACAGGATGCTCCCACGGATCGCACGTCCGGTGGAAAAGCGTTCGCGTTCCCGGGGGACGGTCGGCGAAGCTGCCCGGATGCAGCGAGCGAGCAGCCGGACCGTGACGGTCGACCTCACCCACCGGGACGAGTACTTCGGGCAGGTGGGCCCGTTCGAGGCGGACCTCGGATGGTGGTCCTCGGTGGACGGCGTCGTCGCGCGGGCGGCGGAACTGGCCGGAGCGCCGGTGCTGGTGACCAGGCTGGTCGACGGACACAGCGACGACCCCGGCCACGGCGGCCGGGTGCGCTACCACGCCGAGGCGCTCGAGCGGCCGACCGCCCTCGAACCCCGCCCCCTGGACGGCGAGACGGCCGCCCTGCTGGCGCCCGCCGCCCGGCGCGCCGCCTGGGCGACGCCCGAGGGCCTGGGCGCGGCGCTGGCCTGGGCGCAGAGCCGGCTCGCCGAGGCGGGACGCCCGGCCGCCGCCGCACGGCAGATCAGGACCTGGAACCTGTCCGCCCTCTTCCGCCTCCCCACCGCCACCGGCACCGACGCCTGGCTGAAGACCACCAGCCCGCGGTTCAACGCCCTGGAGGGGGAGGTCATCGCGCTGCTCGGCGGCGTCGACCCCTCGCTGGTCCCGACCGTCCTCGCCGCCGACCCGGTCCACGGCCGGCTGCTGCTCGACCACGTCCCCGGCGCGGACTGCTGGAGCCCGTCCACCCGGACCGTCGCCGACGTCCTGCCGCGTTTCGTCGCCGCCCAGGCGGTCCTGGCCGCCCGCCCGACCGCGCTCGCCGGCCTGCGCGACCGTACGCCCGCCGCACTGCACGCCCAGTTCGTGGCGCTGCTGGACCGGCTCCCCGCCGAGACCGACCTGACGGCCGGAGAGCAGGAGCGGCTGAGGGATCTCGCCGCCGACCTGCCCGCGCTGCTGGCCGAGCTGGCAGCCTGCGGGCTCCCGGAGACGCTGCTGCACGGCGACTTCCACCCCGGCAACTGGCGCACCAACGACGGCAGCCCGGTCGTCGTCGACTACGCCGACGCCTGCCTCGGCCACCCCGCCCTGGACGGTCTGCGCCCCCGCGCCTACCTCACCCCGGAGGCCTGGCGGCACGCCGCCGAGGTCTGGACGGCGGCCTGGCGCGAGCACGCCCCCGGCTCGGACCCGCGCCGCGCCCTCGAACTCGCCGAGCCGCTCCACCACCTGTCCTACGCGCTGCGGTACCAGGAGTTCCTGGACCACATCGAGCCCAGCGAGCGCCCGTACCACGAGGGCGACCCGGCCGCCGAACTGCGAGCGGTCCTGGCCCGGCGGCCGCCCGGCGGGGGCCCGGACGTTTCGACCCGCTGATTCTGGGCAGCGGCTGGGCACCGAAGGACGAGGGAGGACCTGATGTCAACCGGGACCCTCATCGCGATCATCGTCCCCGTGGTGGTCGTGCTGATCCTGGCCGCAGTGGCGCTGTGGTACGTGAACCGCCGCCGCCGGCTGCAACAGCGGTTCGGCCCGGAGTACGAGCGTGCCGTCCGCCGTACCGGCAGCCACCGGTCGGCCGAGCGGGACCTGCGGGAGCGGGAGCAGCGCCACGACCAGCTGCGGATCACGCCGCTGGCGCCGGACGCGAGACGGCAGTACGCCGAGGACTGGCGGCGGGTCCAGCAGGAGTTCGTCGACCGGCCGGGCGAAGCCGTCCAGCACGCCGACCGGCTGGTCACGCTGCTGATGCACGACCGCGGCTATCCCACCGAGGACTACGAACAGCAGCTCCGGGACCTGTCCGTCGACCACGGGCGGACGCTGGAGCACTACCGCACGGCCCACGCGGTCAACGCCTCGGCCGGACGGAAGGACGCCACCACCGAGGAACTCCGGGGCGCGATGGTGCACTACCGCGCGCTCTTCGCGGAGCTCCTGGACGGTGACGAGCCGCCGGGCCGGGCCCGCGGAGCCGAAAGGAGCTGACCGACATGCCACACATGCACTTCGACGACAAGGGACGGATGACCACCGGGAACACCGCCGAGGAGGAACAGCGGACCGCGCCCGTGGAGGACGCCGCCGCGGTGTTCGGCTCCGAGGAACGGGAGGAACCCGAGGAGCGGCAGGAAGGGGCGCAGCGTGCCGTCTTCCCGGGCGAGGCCACCGGCCCCACCGATGCGACCGGTGCCACGGGCACGACGGACGCGGCGGACACGGGTGGCACGACGGACACGGGTGGCACGACGGGCACGAGCGGTATGACGGGCACGACCGACGCCGGGACGCCCGAGGCGGGCAGCGGCCCCGACGAGGCGGGTGCCCACACGGGCCGGGCCGAGGAGGGCGAGGTCCGGGACCGGTCGGGCGACGGCCACAGCGGCGACCGCGAACCGCTGCTCCCGGCGGCGGAGGCCCAGGAACTGCGCGAGCGCTGGCAGCAGGTGCAGACGGACTTCGTCGACGATCCCCGTCAGGCCGTCCACACGGCGGACACCCTCGTCGCCGACCTCATGCAGCGGCTGACCGCGTCCTTCGCCGACCGCCGCAGCAGTCTCGAAGGCCAGTGGAACCGCGGCGACGCGGTCGAGACCGAGGAACTGCGGGTCGCCCTCCAGCAGTACCGCACGTTCTTCAACCGCCTGTTGCAGAGCTGAGCGAACAGGGCCCGCCCGCGGCATGAGCTGCCCGGCGGGGGCGCGAGGGTTTCCGCAGGTGTCATGCGACCAGCTCATTCGCGGGCGGGAGGGCCGAACAAGATCGAATACCCCATCGACCCACGAGCCGGGCTCATCGTCCGGAACGGTCGGGCCGGTGTCGCCCGGCGCGGGCGCGACGGGCGACACCGGCCGGCCGTCACTCCGCCGGAGCGATCCGGTACCCGCCGCTCGCCGAGTGGAGGGCCAGCGCCTCGACCGGGCAGAACTCCACCGCCTCGGCCAGCCCGTCCGTCAGCTCCGCGCCCCCGTCGGCGTACTCGGCCACCGGCCGGGCCCGTCCGTCGGCGTCCAGGACCAGTGAGTCGGGAGCGCTCAGGGCGCACATCCCGGAACCGATGCAGCGCTCCCGGTCGACCCGGACCACCACCGGCTCCGTCCCGGCGGGGCCCGTCACCAGGTGACCCGAAGTGCGTTGGGACTGCGGGTGAGCAGCCCGCGCCGCCAGTCGATGTCCTCGACCGGGTCGGCCATCCGCAGCGCGGGCAGCCGTCGGGCGAGCCGGTGCAGGGCGAGTTCCAGCTCCATCCGGGCCAGCCAGGCGCCGAGGCAGTGGTGCGGTCCGGCGCCGAAGGTGAGCATCGGCGCGGCCAGCGGGGAGAACAGCTCGGTGCGCAGGTCCCCGGTGAAGACCTCCGGGTCCTGGTTGGCGGCGCCGGTGTCGGCGGCGACGACGCTGCCGGCCGGGATGACCACCCCGCCGATCTCGACGTCCTCCACCGTGCGGCGCAGCAGCCCGGGCATGTGCTCCGCGGCGTCGCCGAGCGGGACGGCCCGCAGGATCTGCTCCGTCGCGGCGGCGGCGCTGGTCTCGTCGGAGGCGAGCCGCTGCCAGGCCTCGTGGCCGTCCTGGAGCAGGTAGACCAGGGCGTTGCCGAGGCTGGTCATGGTGGTCTCGTGCCCGGCCACGACCAGGCCGATGACCAGCGCGATCAGCTGGCCCTCGGTGATCGAGCCGTCCTCGGCGGCGGCCGCGAGCAGGCTGCTGACCAGGTCCTCGCCCGGGTCGGCGCGGCGCTCGGCGATCACCTCGGCGCCGAAGGCGGCGAACTCGGTCATCGCGGTGGCGATCGCCTCGGCGCTGTGGGCGGTGGTGGAGAGCGCGTGGTCGCTCCAGTGCGCGAGGCGCTTGCTGTCGAGGTTGTCCAGGCCCATCAGGCGGCTGATCACCGCGACGGGCAGCGGCCGGGTGTAGGCGCCGACGATGTCGGCGGGGGAGCCCCGGTCGATCAGCTCGTCGATCAGCGACTCGACCACCGAGGCCACCCAGGGCTTCCAGCGGGCGATCGCGCGCGGGGTGAACGCCCGCTGCACCGTGCGGCGCAGCCGCTGGTGTTCGGTGCCGTCGATGTTCAGCATGCTCTGCGGGTCGTCCAGGATGTTCGGCGTGACCATGAGCGGCGGGGCGTCCGGCGCGTAGAGCGGGGCGCGGCCCAGGCGCGGGTCGGTCAGCACCTGGCGGACGTCGGCGTGCCGACTGACCAGCCAGACCGGGGTGCCGGTGGGCAGCGCCGCGAGTCGGGGCGGGCCGGGCTCCAGGTGGCGCAGGCAGTGCATCGGGGGGAGCGGGGCGGTGCCGGTGCCGGCACCGGTCGCACTGTTCTCGGTGGACATCCGTACTCCAGACTCCAGGGCAGGGACCGCTCGGGGCGGTCCGACGGGGGGTGGATCCGGGGTTTTGGTGCGGGGACGGGTGGTTCGGCCGGGGCGGCTCGACTCAGGGCCGGCGGTGCGGGTGGTGTCGGTTCTCGCGGTGGTTCAGGCGGTGCGGTGGTTCAGGCGGTGCGGTGGTTCAGGTGGTGCGGTGGTTCAGCGGTGCGGTGGTTCTGGTGGTTCCGGTGGCTCCGGGGGGAGCGGTGGTACCGGGGACGGCTGCCCGCGCGGGGGCGCGGGCCGTGCGCGGGATGGCGCGAAACGTGCGGGAGCGTAAGGTCGGTGCGCCCCCGGCACGCGCGGCGCGCGGTGGCGTGCCGTCAGGTGGGACGGATGTGCTGAGCGTGGTCGCGTGGACCGTCTCAGCTACGACCGTACGTGGACGGCGGGGCGCCCGTCTGCGGCACTTCCAGCCAACGGCGGCGCTTTCCGGGCAGTTCGTGGCACGCTGACGGGCGCTCAGCGCCACCCGCGCGCCCCTCGGCGCCGGGCCGCGCGGGGGCGGGCGCCGCGTCGGCGGCCGAGTGGGTGGACGCTACCCTTCGTAGGCAGTCTTTCAGCAGTGCTCCTACAGTTCTCCTGCAGTCCCTCTGCAGTCGTTTGTCGCAGGTCACGCCGGTGCAGAGGCGCATCGGCCGACGGAGGTGGAATCGGATGGCCCAGCAGGTCAAGGCAGTCGTCGCGCGCGCCAAGGGCGCGCCCGTGGAGGTGACCACGATCGTGGTACCGGACCCGGGGCGGGGCGAGGCGGTGGTCCGGATCCAGGCGTGCGGCGTCTGCCACACGGACCTCCACTACCGCGAGGGCGGCATCAACGACGAGTTCCCGTTCCTGCTCGGCCACGAGGCCGCGGGCATCGTGGAGTCGGTCGGCGAGGGCGTGACCGAGGTCGAGCCCGGCGACTTCGTCGTCCTCAACTGGCGCGCGGTGTGCGGCCAGTGCCGGGCCTGCAAGCGCGGTCGCCCGCAGTACTGTTTCAACACCCACAACGCGAAGCAGAAGATGACCCTGCTGGACGGCACCGAGCTGTCCCCGGCGCTGGGCATCGGCGCCTTCGCCGAGAAGACCCTGGTCGCGGCCGGCCAGTGCACCAAGGTCGACCCGGCCGCCGAGCCGGCCGTCGCGGGCCTGCTGGGCTGCGGCGTGATGGCGGGCCTGGGCGCCGCGATCAACACCGGCAACGTGGGCCGCGGCGACACCGTCGCGGTGATCGGTTGCGGCGGCGTCGGCGGGGCGGCCGTGATGGGCTCCCGGCTGGCCGGCGCCTCGAAGATCATCGCGGTGGACATCGACGACCGCAAGCTGGAGACGGCCCGCAAGCTCGGTGCCACCCACACCGTCAACTCCCGTACCACCGACCCGGTCGAGGCGATCCGCGAGCTGACCGGCGGCAACGGCGCGGACGTCGTGGTGGAGGCCGTCGGCCGCCCCGAGACGTACAAGCAGGCCTTCTACGCCCGCGACCTCGCCGGCACCGTCGTCCTGGTCGGCGTGCCGACCCCCGAGATGACCCTCGAACTGCCGCTGCTGGACGTCTTCGGCCGCGGCGGCGCGCTCAAGTCCTCCTGGTACGGCGACTGCCTGCCCTCCCGGGACTTCCCGATGCTGATCGACCTGTACCTCCAGGGCCGCCTGGACCTCGGCGCCTTCGTCACCGAGACCATCGAACTCGACGCGGTGGAGCAGGCCTTCGAGCGCATGCACCACGGCGACGTCCTCCGCTCGGTGGTGGTCCTGTGACCGGCGCCCGCATCGACCGCCTGGTCACCGCCGGGACCTTCGAACTCGACGGCGGCAGCTGGGAGGTGGAGAACAACGTCTGGATCGTCGGTGACGACCAGGAGGCGGTGGTGATCGACGCCGCGCACGACGCCGACGCCATCGAGGCCGCGCTCGGCGGGCGCCGGCTGCTGGCGATCGTCTCCACCCACGCCCACAACGACCACGTCGACGCCGCCCCGGCCCTGGCCGAGCGCACCGGCGCGCCGATCCTGCTGCACCCGGACGACCTCCCGCTGTGGAAGCTCACCCATCCCGAGCGGCTCCCTGACGGCGCCCTCGCCGACGGCCAGCGGATCGAGGTGGCCGGCACCGTGCTGACCGTGCTGCACACCCCCGGCCACGCGCCGGGCGCGGTCTGCCTGTACGCGCCCGAACTGGGCACCGTGTTCACCGGCGACACCCTGTTCCAGGGCGGCCCGGGTGCGACCGGCCGCTCGTTCTCACACTTCCCGACCATCATCGACTCGATCCGCGAACGGCTGCTGTCCCTCCCGGCCGACACGGTGGTGCGCACCGGCCACGGCGACCCGACCACGATCGGCGCCGAGGCCCCGGCCCTGCCGGAGTGGATCGCCCGCGGCCACTGACGGCCGCACCGGTACGGCCCCCCGGACTTGATCACTCCCCGGGGGCCGTACCATCGCGATCATGGCCCACGACCCGCGCGACCTCGACGACGCCTTCCTCGCCTTCTGGCGCGAGCGGCACATCTCCACCCTGACCACCACCCGCCCGGACGGGACCCCGCACGTGGTGCCGGTGGGCGTCACCTTCGACCCGGCGACCGGCACGGCCCGGGTGATCACCAGCCGCACCAGCCGCAAGGCCCGCAACGTCGCGGCCGCCGGGCCCGAGGGTCTGCCGGTCGCGGTCTGCCAGGTCGACCGGGCCCGCTGGTCCACCCTGGAGGGCGTGGCCGTCCTGCGTGACGAGCCCGAGCAGGTCGCCGACGCGGAGCGCGGCTACGCCGAGCGCTACCGCACGCCGCGGGAGAACCCGGACCGGGTGGTCATCGAGATCACCGTCCGGCGCGTCCTCGGCCGCGCCTGACCGCCACCGGACTCCTCACGGCGCTCACTCCGCGAGCGCCGGGGCGATCCTGCGCAGCACCGACGGCCAGCCCTGCCCCATCCCGTGGTGGGCCTGCCGACCCATCGGGGTGTCCAGGTCGAACCCCGCGTGCTCCAGCAGCAGCCGGGTTCCGTGGCCCTCGGGCACCAGCCGCCAGGTGACGGTGGTGTCCAGCGATCCGGCGGCGAAGCTGTACCGCAGCAACCGCTCCACCTCCACCTCGACCACCTCGCACGGCTGCTGCCCCCACGGCCCCATGTCCAAGGTGAACCGGTGCCCCACCACCGCCTTCACGTCCCCGGCGGCCCACCACCGCGCGTGCAGCTCCGGATCGGTCAACGCCTCCCACACCCGCGCCGGCGGGTACGGCAGGAACTCGTCGCAGTGGATCGCTGCCTTCTCGGTCATGAACCCTCCTCGTCCAGGAGTTCGCGCAGCGAACGCATCCGCGTTCGCCAGTACCGCTCGAACGGATGGAGCCACTCCTCGACCTCGGCCAGGGGCCCGGGCTCCAGGTGGTAGTACCGATGCCGCCCGCGCGGCTCCTCCCGCACCAGCCGGGCGTTGCGGAGCACCGCCAGGTGCTCGGACACGGCCGGCCGGCTGAGCTCGAACTCCCCGGCCAGTTCCCCGGCCGCCCGCGGCCCGGCCTGGAGGCTCTCCAACAGTTTCCGCCGCACGGGGTTGGCCAGCGCGCTGAAGACATCGACGTCCGCCATGCCCCCACCATGCGTCGGAGACTCCCGACATGTCAACTTCTTCCGACACGAGAAGCCCGGATCGCCCACGGATCCGGCGAAGGCTCCGACCGCTGAACGAGCAGGGGAGCGGGATCAGTTGTACATGCCCCAGGAGAGCGCGAGGCCGAGGTTGTCGATGATCTGGGTCCGGACGGAGTGGCCCGGACCGTCGTAGATCCAAGGGGACTGGGCGCCGCTGTAGGAGTCGTACCGAATCTGGCCGTTGTCCCAGACCAGGAACTGGCAGTGGCCGTTGGTCCGGGTCGGGTCGATGGCCTGGAAGTCGTGGTACAGGCCATCGGTGTAAAGGCGTGGTTCGATCTTCTGGATGGCGTCGCAGTTCGGGGTGGAGGTCATCGGAAAGTCGCCTTCGACGGCGAAGGCCGGCGTGGACGTGGTCAGGACGAGCAGGGTGCCCGCGCCGAGGACGGCGAGGGCGGTCCGCAGCGGAGTACGGCGGGACGGCATGGTGTGGTTCCCCCGGCAATCGGTACCCGGCACACGCGTCGACGGACGGCTCCGCCGGGGTACGGCCGGACGGAGCGATGCTTCCAGCGGCCGATCGCCGTGACAAGGGCCGGTTTTCGGACGTTCGGAACCACACCCCGCGTCAGAAGGTGAAGGCCTCCAGATGGTCGAGCCGCAGGAAGCGGGCCTCGGGGCTGGCCCGGTGGACGGCGGCTTCGAGGGCGGGGAGGCCGCCCCAGTCGCGGGCGGGTTCGCTGAGGGGGTGGTCGAAGTCGTCCCAGTGGGTGGGGACGACGTACGGGGGGTGGTCGAGGACGTCGAGGAGGCGCGGGACGTAGTCGGGGACGGAGGCTCCGCCGGGCTGGATCAGGAGGACGTCGGGGGTGAGGCCGGTGAGGTGGCGGGCGTCGTAGTTGGCGCCGCCGCTGTCGAGGATGCTCAGCTTGTCGCCGACGGTGATCAGGTAGGCGAGGGTACCGCCCTCGACGAGGTCGGAGATGACGCGCGGGCGGGGCGGCGGTGAGCCGGGGCGCGTGCCGGGGAAGGGCACCCTGGAACGGGGGCCGGTCATCGAGTGCAGCGAGTTGATCACCTGGATGGTGTAGCCGTCGAACTGCAGGTACTCGCCGCCGTGCACCACCGACAGCTGGTCACCGGGCGCGCCGAGCGCGGTCAGCAGGTTGGCGTGGGTCTCGGTGCCGAGGACGGTCGCGCCGGTCCGGGCGGCGAGGTGCGGGATGTCGGGCAGGTGGTCGTAGTGGCCGTGGGTCACCAGGATCTGGTCGGCGCGCAGCCGGAGGCCGTCGATGAGCGCGGTGTCGACGCTGAGCGGGGTGGCGGGGTCGGCGCCCTTCGGCGTGTACGTCCCGGTGGGGAACCGGGTGATCCAGGGGTCGATCAGGATCGTGGTGGGCCGGTCGGGGTCGCCGAAGGTGATCTCCCAGCCGTTGTTGCCCAGCCAGCGCAGCCGTACCCCGGCCGAGCCGGGCGGGCCGGGCCGGTGTCGTCGGCGGTCCGACGGTCCGGCCGCCGGGGCGGCCTCGTACCCGGCCGCCCCGGTCAGGGCCGCGGTGCCGGAGAGGGCCGCGGCGCCGGTCGCGGAGGCGGTGAGCAGACGGCGGCGGGACAGACGGTCGGCGGTGGTGGCCCGCCGACCCGGCATCTCGAACAGGGTCATCGTCAACAATTTTCTCGCGTGGGGTCGGTGTGCAGGGCGGCGAGCTGGGCGAGGCGGAACCGGGAGAAGTCGGCGGCGGTGGCGGTCCGCCGAGGCGGCTGGATCATGGCAGGCGGGACTCCTCGGGCCTGGGCGATCGGGTTCGAGGGTCAGCCGAGGGCGGTCACGACGGCCTTGGTCGCCTCGGCGATCAGCGCGTCGTCGGAGGTGGCGTCGGGCTTGCCGCGGTCGGACAGCACGACCAGGACGATCGGGCTGCGTCCGCCGGGGGGCCAGGCGACGGCGACGTCGTTGCGGGTGCCGTAGCCCCCGTTGCCGGTCTTGTCGCCGATCCTCCAGTCGGCGGGCACGCCCGCGCGGATGAACGGGGCGCCGGTGGTGTTGCCGACCAGCCAGTCCGTGAGCAATCGGCGCCGGTCCTCCGCCAGCACGTCGCCGAGGACGTAGCGGCGCAGGTCGGCGGCGAAGGCGCGGGGCGTGCTGGTGTCGCGCGGGTCGCCCGGGGTCGCCTCGTTCAGGGTGGGTTCGGTGCGGTTGACGTTGGTGGTCGGGTCGCCGAGCTCGCGCAGGGTCCGCTGGACGGCCTCCGGGCCGCCGAGTTCGGCCATGAGGAGGTTGGCGGCCGTGTTGTCGCTGTACTCGATGGCGGCGGCGGCCAGGTCGCGCACCTTCATGCCGGTGGCCACGTGCTGGGAGGTGATCGGCGCCCACGTCAGCACGTCCTCCTGACGGTAGGTGACCACCTTGTCCAGCTCCTCGTCGGTCGCCCCGCGCAGCAGGGCCCCGGCCAGGAGCGACTTGATCGTGGAGGCGAAGGCGAAGCGCTCGTCGGAGCGGTAGGCGACCTCCCGGCCGCTGCCGGTGTCCACCGCGACCACGCCGAGGCGGGCGCCGAACCGCTGCTCGAGTCCTTCGAAGGCGCCGTCGGTCGCGACGGTGGAGGCCGTGGCGGCGGTGGTCGCGGCCGCCGCCGGAGTGCTGGTGCCGCCGGAGGTGCCGTGGCCGCAGCCGACCGTCAGGGCCGCCGCGAGCAGGGCGACGGCGGGCAGCGCGGTACGGGGGCGCCGGAACGCGGACGTCATCGGTGATCTCCAGATCAGGGGGTACGGGAAGGCCCTCGTGGCCGGGCCGTGGCCTCAGCTAAACAGGCCGTCAGCTGCCCGGTCCAAGACCATGATGATGAAGGGACCGATACCGAATTGCCTATGATCGCTGTTCATGGACCTGTTGGGGCACCTCCGCCACTTCCGCGTCGTCGCCGAGGAACGGCACTTCGGGCGCGCCGCCGAGCGGCTGCGGATCGCCCAGCCCTCGCTCTCACAGCGGATCCAGCGGCTGGAACGCGAACTCGGCGTCACCCTGTTCGACCGCGGTCCGCGCGGGGTCGCGCTCACCCCGGCGGGCCGGCTGCTGCTCGACGAGGCGGAGGAGGTGCTGGAGAGCTCCGCCCGCCTGCTGGCCGTCGCGGCCGACCTGCGCACCGGCCGGGCGGGAACCCTGCGCGCGGCCGTACCGCCCGACCTCGGACCGGCGGCCCTGGCCGCGCTGCTCACCGGCTTCGAGAGCGCCTCCCCGGGCACCCGGCTCGACCTGCGGGAACTGCCGGTCGCGGCCGCGGTGCGCGAACTCGCCCAGCAGACGGTGGACGTCGCCGTCGTCCGCCACCCCTGCCCGGCCGCCGGCCTGGCCTTCGGGCCGGTGCTGCACCAGCCGCTGGGCGTGCTGCTCGCCGCCGACGGCCCGCTCGCCGACTGTCCGGACCTGGCGGTGGCGGAGCTGACCGGGCGGCGCCTGGTGCTCTTCCCCCGCGCCACGGCCCCGGCGCTGTACGACGAGATGCTCACCACCCTGGCCCGGCACGGCTGCACCCCGGAGGCGGTCGTCGACCCGCCCGGCCCGGACGTCGCGGGCGCGCTCGTACTCACCGGCAGCGCCGTCGCCCTGGTGCCGCGCACGGCGGCGCCGCCGGGTACAGTCTGGCGTCCGCTCACCGGCACCCCGCTGACCTGGCGCACCTCCACCGCCTGGCCGGCCGGGCGCGAGGGGCCCGCCGTCCGCCTGTTCGCCGAAGCCGCCCACCGGGCGCTCACCGAACCCGGCGGCCTGCTGCCCCAGCCGCCCCACCGCCCGCTCTTCCCCCGGCCCGCAATGGAGTTCCCGCTGTGACCAGCGACCGTACGAGGGGTGACCGAGCCCGCAGAGACCGTCAGGGAGACGCCGCCCCCGTCCACCGCGACCCCGCCGGCACCCGGGCCGCGCGCGCCCGCATCGCCGCCGCCTTCGCCGAAGCCGGCGTCACCGGCCTGCTGCACGCCCGCGACCTCGACACCGGCGCCGAACTCGCCCTCGGTGCCGACACCCCGGTCAGCACCGCCAGCGTCCACAAGCTCTGCCTCCTGGTCACCCTGCACCGCGAGGCCGCCGCCGGGCGGATCGACCTGACCCGGCCGGTGGACCTCCCCGCCCCCGGCCGCACCCCGGGTCGTACGGGCCTGTCGGCCATGCTCGACGCCGCCCGGCTCTCCCTGCGCGACCTCGCCTACCTGACCGTCGCGGTCAGCGACAACGCCGCCGCGGACGTGCTCTGGGACGTGATCGGCCTGGACACCGTCAACCGCACCATGACCGAGCTGGGCCTGACCCGTACCGTCGCCGTCCACACCGTCCGGGAGCTGATCGGCGCCCTCGCCGAGGACACCGGTCAGGACTCCCCGCTCGACCCCGCCGTCGTCGCCCGGCTCAGGGTCCTCGACCCGGCCTTCACCAACCGCAGCACCGCCCGCGAGATGACCGCCCTGCTCGCCGCCCTCTGGCACGGCGAGGCCTGCCCCGGCGAACCCGGCGCCGCGCTGCGCCGCCTGCTCGGCCTCCAGGTCTGGCCGCACCGGCTGGCGTCCGGCTTCCCGTTCGACGACGTCCGCGTCCACGGCAAAACCGGCACCCTGCCCACGCTGCGCCACGAGGTCGGCGTCGTCGAGTACCCCGACGGCGGCCGCTACGCCCTGGCCGTCTTCACCCGCGCCGCCGCCACCAGCATCACCCTCCCCACCGCCGACGCCGCCATCGGCACCGCCGCCCGCCTCGCCGTCGACGCCCTGCGCCTCATGCCGACCGCACGCAACGGCGCGGACGGGTCATAGGCTGGACGGCATGGGTGTGCCGGTGGCGAGTCCTGGTGGTACGGCGGCCGATGCGGTCGGGCTGGAGGTGCTGGTGCGCCTGTTGGCCGGGCGGGGGGTGGTGGTGCTCAGCGGGGCGGGGCTGTCGACGGAGTCGGGGATCCCGGACTATCGGGGGGAGACGGGCAGCCGGCGGCGCGGGGTGCCGATGACGTACCAGGAGTTCACCGGGAGCGAGGCGGCCCGGCGGCGGTACTGGGCGCGCAGCCATGTGGGGTGGCGGACGATCGCGGGGGCCGAGCCGAACGCCGGGCACCGGGCGGTGGAGCAGCTGCGGCGGTCGGGGCACGTGTCGGCGGTGATCACCCAGAACGTGGACGGCCTGCACCGGGCGGCCGGGACGCGCGGGGCGGTGGAGCTGCACGGTGCGCTGCACCGGGTGGTCTGCCTGGCGTGCCGGCGGACCGGGTCGCGCGAGGAGCTGGACCGGCGGCTGGAGGAGCTAAACGGCGGCTTCCGGGACGGCCCGGCGCGGGTCAATCCGGACGGTGACGCCGAACTGTCGCAGGAGCTGGTGGACGGGTTCCGGGTCGCCCCCTGTGCGGCGTGCGGGGGAGTGCTCAAGCCGGACGTGGTCTTCTTCGGCGAGAGCGTGCCCCGGCCGAGGGTCCAGCGCTGCTACGAACTCGTGGACGCCGCCCAGGCGTTGGTGGTCCTCGGCTCATCGCTCACGGTCATGTCGGGGCTGCGCTTCGTGCGCCACGCCGCCCGGGCGGGCACGCCCGTGGTGATCGTCAACCAGGGCGCGACCCGCGGGGACGAGCTGGCCGCGGCCCGGGTCGCGCTGCCGCTGGGTGCGGTGCTGACCGAAGCGGCCCGGCGGGTCAGGGCCGGGTGGCGAGGGTACGCAGGGACGCCTTGAGGGCGGCGACGAACCGGTCCCGGGTGGCCTCGTCGACCAGGTCGAGGGAGAGGTAGGGGTTGAGGTCCTCCAGCTCGACGAGGAGCAGCCCGCCCTCGGGGGTGCGGCAGGCGTCCACCCGCTGGATGCCGTGCTCGACGGTGTTCCAGGCGATGAAGCGCTGGGCGAACTCCAGGTCGGCGGCGGTGGGTTCGTACGGTTCGAGGCGCCAGCGCCGCTCCGGGTCGGGGGCGTGCAGGGCGTACTGGAAGGCGTCGTCCACGAAGTAGAACGAGACCTCGTAGGCGAACCGGATCAGCGGCTGGACCAGGACGTCCTCGTCGTACGGGACGGTGTCGAGCTGCTCGCGGGGGACGATCCGCAGGCCGATCGAGTCGGCGCCGAGCTTCGGCTTGACGACGTACTCGGGGACGACGGGCAGCCGGGCGAGGTCCCCGGCCCGGTCGACGGTGGGGATCACGGGGTACCCGGCGGCCGTGAGGTCGAGCAGGTACTGCTTGCCGGCCATGTCGGCGCGCCCGGTCAGCTGGGTGTACACCCGGGCGCCGCGTTCCAGCGCCTGGCTGCGGAAGTCCTCGTACTCGGCGCGGTAGTTGAGCACCGGGCCGCTGTTGCGGACGAGGACCACGTCGAAGGAGTCCAGTAGCGCGGCGGCGTCCAGCGGGTGGCACAGGGCGACGTCGAAGTCCTCGCGCAGACGGGCGGAGAGCCGGATGTCCTCGTCGCAGTACCGCCGGCCCCTGGCCTGGTAGGCCAGGTCGGTGACGAGCAGGACGCGGGGCCGGGCTGCGGCGGGCATGGTTCTCCTGAAGATCATCTGATCCGCCCAGCCTACCTGGCGTCCTGCCCCCGTCGGCCCGTGGCCGGCGACCGGGGGCCGCGGGGGGTGCGCGGGGCCTCGGCGCAGTCCGGGCGGCGCACCGGGGCCTCCGCCACCGGGGCCTCCGCCACCGGGGCCTGCGCCCCGGGGGCCTCCGCCACCGGGATGCGCGGCAGGGCGTACGGGTGCTGGTCGCGCAGGTAGCCGATGAGGTGCTCGCGCAGCCGGCAGCGCAGCTCGAAGGCGTCGCTACCGTTCGCCGCCGTGGCCAGCACCCGGACCACGATGGTGGTCGGGGTGGTGTCGACCACCTGGAGGGCGCTGCCCTGGCCGTCCCACAGTTCACTCTTGGCGAGGTAGTCCTCGAACTCCTCCCGCAGCAGCCCGACCGGGGCGTGGTGGTCGAGGTGGAGCAGCGCGGTGCCGGTGATCCGGCTGGAGCGGCGGGACCAGTTCTCGAACGGGCGGCCGACGAAGTACGACATCGGCATCACCAGCCGCCGCTGGTCCCAGGTCTCGATCACCACGGCGGTGAGGGTGATCTCCTCCACCGTCCCCCACTCGCCGGCCACCACCACGACGTCGCCGATGCGGGCCAGGTCGCCGAAGGCCATCTGCACCCCGGCGAAGACGTTGGCGAGGGTGCTCTGCGCCGCCACCCCCGCCACCACGCCGACCAGCCCGGCGGAGGCCAGCAGGCTCGTACCGACCCCGCGCACCGTCGGGAAGGTCATCAGGACGGCCCCCAGGGTGACCACCGCGACGACCGCCTGGCATATCCGGCCGAGCAGACTGGCCTGGGTCCGGGCGCGGCCCGCCCAGGCCGGCTCGCGGCGGTACACGGCGAGCCGGGCGGCGCCGTCCACCAGGACCGCCACCACGCGGGCGCACAGCCAGCCGCCGGAGGTGATGGCGAGGATCACGGCCAGGTGCCGCAGCCCCTCGCGGGCCTCGGACGGGGCGTTGATCCACGGCTGCGCGGCGGAGAGCAGGAGGCACCCGGTCAGTACCAGGACTGGGCGACGGCACCTGCGCAGCACCTCCGGGACGCCGCCGGCACCCCAGGGGGCCGCCAGCCGCCGCGCCAGCACCTGGACGGCTCGGTCCAGGCCGTAGGTGAACAGGGCGGTGGCGACACCGGCGAGGGCGAGGCGGAGCAGGCTCCACCACATGTGCGGCGCTCCTTTCGGGTTCCGGCGGCGGGCCGATGCCGACCTGGACCGGGGGCGGTACGGCGCCGGTCCAGCCACGGGTTCGGGGACCGCCTGGACGGGCGGTTCGGCGCCGGGCGGTTCGGCGCGGGGCAGTTCGGTCGGGCGGTTCAGTCGGGCGGTTCGACCGGGTGGGGACGGCCAGGGTGCGGTGTGACCGGTTCGGGCACCGGGCCCGGTGCGGGCCGCGGCTCCGTCGGAGGGACGGGCGAGCCGGGCGGGGGCGGGGGGTCGGGCACCAGCGGCGGGCCGGGCGACGGCGTCGGCCGCGGCGGCGCCTCGGGCTCCGGCGCGAGAGGCGGCAGACCGGGCTGGGCGGGGGCGGTCGTCATGACGGGGGGTCCTCTCGGTGCGGTGCGGTGCGGTCCTGTGCGGTGCGGCGCGGTGCTGTGCGGTTCTGTGGGGTGCGGTGCAGTGATCTGCGGCTCGGCGGGTTCAGGCGGCCAGCAGGTCCTCCAGGCCCCGGTCCCAGTCGATCCGGGCGTGTTCCTGCCCCGGCGGGACGAGCCTGACGGTGGCGGCCAGGAACTGCGCGACCTCCGCGGCGAGGACGGACAGCAGGGCGACGCCCTCCCGGCCGGAGAGCGCGATCAGCAGGTGGGTGTCGTCGAACGGGGTGACGTGGACGTCCCCCTCGCCGGAGGGCTCGTGCACGCCGGCCATCAGCAGGTCGCGCGAGAGCGACCACACCGCCTCGGCCTGGTAGGACGTGAAGTCCAGCTCCACCGCGTGGGGTTCGTCGGCCCGGTAGGACCAGTCGACCTCCAGATCCCGGCTGCGTTCGTCGCCGGTCATCAGTCGCATGGTGATCCGGGTGGTGAGACGTTCCATGGAAGGGTTCCCTTTCCCGGGTTCGTCGGGCGGGGACGGCCGAGGCTGTCCCCGCCCGCTCGTCCGTGGTGCCTGTCGGTCTGTCGGGTCGGGTGCTGTCCGGTTCTCCCGGCGGGTCCTCCGGCTGCCCGCTCAGAGGATGCGGCCGCCGTAGAGCCGGTCGTAGTAGGGCCCGAAGCGTTCTCGGGTGTCGTTCTCCTGCTCGGGCCCGGCGTCGTCCAGCTCCGGGCTGTGCTTGATCTCCTCCTTGGACCGGTCGACGTAGACCTTCTGCTCGGCGATCTCGATGCGCGTCACGGTGCCGGCCGGGAGCAGGACCCGTCGGCCGAAGATCCACGGTCCGGTGTCGACGACCAGGTACTGCTCGCCGACCTCCTCCGACAGCTTGTCGACCTTGCCGATCGGACCGTCGCTGGCTTCGACGTGGAAGCCGATGAGGTCGGTGCCGGCGGTGTGCCCGGCGGCGGTGCGGAACTCCCAGATGTCGTGGCGCTCGTTCATGACTGCCTCCGTTCGTCCGAGTGGGGCGTACGGGCTCGGCTGCCCCCGATGCCGCGGTCCATGCCCACGGATTCGCGATCCGTCGGCGGCAGTTCAGCCTTCGGGCGTCCCGCTGGTCTGCTCCACGTGGTGCTTGAAGTCGTTCAGGTCGTCGATGACCCGGCGGTCGACGAAGCCGAGCGCCTCGGCGAGGTGGGCCCAGAGCCCGTGCGGCTCGACCTCCAGCTGGAGCATCACCCGGGTGGTACGGTCGTCGACGTGGTGGAAGGTCACCACGCCGTTGTGCCGCACCGGGCCGGTCCCGCCGTCCCAGGCGACCCGCTCGCCCTCCACCACCTCGGTGGCAACGGCCTCGAACTCCCTTCGCCCGCCCGCGGTTTCGACCACCCAGCTGCTGCTGCCGCGGCCGGACACGTCGACGCTCACCACGCCGCGCATGAACTGCGGGAAGTTCTCGCAGTGCACCCAGTGGCGGTAGACCTCGCCGACCGGTGCGGCGATCTCGACCGATTCCTCGATCCGTCCCATCGTCCCCTTCTCCTCCCTCTCCTCCTCGACCTTCGGTCCTGCACCGTGTCCGGGTGCCCCGATCCCCGCCCGGCATGCACGGGCCGCGACCCGAGATGCACGGAGCGCGCCCGCCGCTCCAGCACCCGGCCGTTCGTTCACGCAATCCTCACAGAACGGCCCGGCATGCAACCGGCCTCGGCGGGTACCCGGGGACGGACCGTACGCCGAGGGGAAAGGACCGACATGGCCACGACCAGTGACGAACTCCTCCACCGCGTGACAGCCCCGGCCCCGGACGAGGCCCCGACGGTCGACGCGCCCGGTGCCGACCGCGCCGCCGCCCCGGGGCTCGCCGGACACCCGCAGATCCCGGAACTCGCCGACATCGAGGACCCGCGCCAGGTGGCGCCCGGCGACGCCCGTGAGCTGACCAGGGTGCTGCTGGCCCGGCTGTCGACCCTGGAGGAGGGCACCGCCGAGTACTCGTACGTGCGGGCCACACTCATCGAACTCAACCTGTCCCTGGTGCGCTACGCGATCCGCCGGGTCGGCAACCGCCAGGAACCCGAGGAGGACCTGCTACAGGTCGGCTCGCTCGGCCTGATCAAGGCGATCGACCGTTTCGACCCCGACCACGGTGCGGAGTTCGTCACCTTCGCCCTGCCGACCATCCTCGGCGAGATCCGCCGCCACTTCCGCGACGCCACCTGGGCCGTGCACGTGCCACGCCGTTTGCAGGAACTGCGCATCACCCTGGCCAAGGCCCGCGACGTGCTGTTCCAGCGGTTCGGCCGCTCGCCCACCGTGGCCGAGCTCGCCGAACACCTCGAACTGTCGGAGGAGGAGGTGATCCAGGGTCTCGCCGCCGCCAACGGGCACACCGCGGGTTCCCTGGACGCCCCCGCGACCGAGGGCGAGGACGACCTCGGCCCGCTCGCCCAGCGCCTCGGCGAGGAGGACACGAGGTTCGACACGATCGAGAACCTGATCGTCCTCAAGCCGCTCGTCGCCGCCCTGCCGGAACGAGACCGGCTGATCCTGTCCATGCGCTTCGGCGAGGAGCTCACCCAGTCCCAGATCGGGGCCCGCCTGGGGCTGTCCCAGATGCACGTCTCCCGTCTCCTCAACCGCACGCTGACCAGCCTGCGCGCGGACCTCACCGCCACCTGAGTCGGCCCCACGGCCCCCAGGAACAGCCACGACGCCACGCACGTCACCCGCGGCCCGGTCACGGCCTGGCCCCGCGCCGGGTGCCGTGCGTAGGCTCGTGGGGCACACCCGTGGAGGGAACACGACGACGATGCCAGCCGAGAAGACGATGCCCGCAGAGAACGAGTCCGTGACCGTGCCGCCGACCACCGCACCCTCCGAACCGGCCCGGACGGGCGCTCCGTCCGGATCGGACGCACCCGGTTCAGACCCGTCCGGATCAGAGGCGCCCGGATCAGACCCGTCCGGGCCCGACCCGTCAGGGCCGGCCCTGGCCGTGCGCACCTGGCACACCCACGCCCGGGCCGCCGTCTGCACGCTGGCGGGCGACCTGGACATCGAGACCATGGAGCCCGCCCGCAGCGCCCTGGACGACCTGGTGGGGCAGCACCCGCCGCTGCTCGTCGTCGACCTCGCGGGCGTCGACTTCTGTGACTCCTCCGGCCTGAACCTTCTGCTCCAGACCAGGATGGCGGCCGTCGCGGCGGAGGTGGCCTTCCGCCTCGCGGCGCCCTCCGTCACGGTCCAGCGCCTGCTGGAACTGACCTGCGCCGACACCGTGTTCTCGCTCCACCCGACCCTGGACGCCGCCCTCGCCGCGCACCCGTGAGCGCCGCGACCGGTCGAGGGCACGCATACTTCGGCAGTGGCCGGGAAACCGAGCAGACGAAGCGGAACACAGCGCCGAAATCGAAGGGGACCCCGCACATGACGACCAGCCGGGCAACCCTCGACGGCGACCGCCCGGGCACCGGCCCCACACTGCCGCCCGGGGGCCAGCGCCGGCGCCTGTACCTGGCGGGGCTGCCGAAGCCGGTCGCCCGCGCCCGCGCCTACGCCGCGCAGGCGGTCGCCGACTGGTCGTGGCCGACCAGTGCCTCCGGCGCCGAGGAGGACATCGTGCTCCTGGTCGCCGAACTGGTCGCCAACGCCATGCTGCACGCCGGGGGCCCCGTCGACCTGGTCCTCGACGCCTCCGAGGCACGCCTACGAATCGAGGTCAGCGACCGCTCGACCGTCCTGCCCGAGCCGCGCAACCCCCACCGCCCGGGCCTGCCGGGCGGCCACGGGCTCTTCATCGTCCAGAAGGCCGCGACCCGCTGGGGAGCCCTGCCGCACGCCGAGGGCAAGACGGTCTGGGCCGAGATCGACACCCGGCCCCCGCACCCCGGCGGCTGACCGCGGATCCCGGTCGCCGGCCGCGGCCGCGAGGAGCGCGCGCTGACGGCCGTGCCCGGGCGCTCGGGGTGGACCGTGGCCGGAGTCGGCGGTGAATTGCCCTGCCGTCGCGTCAGGTTCCCGGTACCATCTGCGCGTTCGATCACAGTGGCGCGGGCAGGGCATGGGGGGACGGGGCCGTGGCAGGAACCATCACGTTGTGGGTGTTCGGACTGCTCTGCTTCGTCGTGGCCTTCGCGAAGGAGGCCGCGAGCGGGGCGGGGATCAGCCTGCCCGGTCCGAAGAGCGGGGGAGCCCGGGTCGGGGTGATCGCGGTCGGGGTGCTGGCGCTCATCCTGGGGACGGCGATCCGGCCGAAGGACGGCACACCCGCGGACCCGACCCCGGCGGCGGGCACCGCGGTGGCGACCCAGGGCACGGCGGCGCCCGCACCGGCCACCGCCACCACCGGCACCGCCGCGCCGGCTCCGCCCGCGCCCTCGCCGACCGGGCTCGCCGTGGCCTGGAGCGGCCAGGCCGGGATCTCGATGGAGGGTGGCATCGACTTCGACCTGACCCCGCCGGGGCGTCACCCCGGGTTCCCGCAGGGCATCTACGCGACCGGGTTCACCGCGACCACGGCCGTGCTGCGGGAGGAGATCCAGAGCGACCACGACAGCTTCGGCCTCTGGACGGGCCAGGCGCCGCCCTCCGCTGCCGCCTGCGCCGACTGGGCCGCCAGCCACTCGGGTGACTCGGTGCACGTGAACGTCGGGTCGATGGTCTGCCTGAAGAGCCCGGGCGGCCGTACCGCGCTGATCAAGATCGACTCCATCGCGCCGGCGGACTACCAGCTGGAAGCCACGGTCACGGTCTGGTCGGCCTGACCCCGCCGAGGAGGGCGGCCGAGGCCCGCGAAGGGGTGGAGTCGGGTCAGGACTGGTACGGAAGGCCCAATGTGGGGCGGGTGCGCGGTGCGCTTTCCGGGCGACATCGGTGAGTTGATCTAGATTGCCCGACCATGAGTGAAAATGTCGGAATCAGTCGTCGGTCGATGCTCAAGGCGATCCCCACCGCCGTCCTCGTGGCGGCGTCCGACGGGATCCTCTCCCGGCGGCGCGCCGCCGCGGCGCCCGTACCCTTCCCGCAGCCGGCCCTCCGGACCCGGCGGCCGGTGCCCGGCACGCCGGGGGCTGTGCTGGAGCAGACGCTCGACGTACGGTTCACGGACACCGTCGTCCCGGGGTACGGGACGGCAACCACCCGCACCTACAACGGCACGATCCCCGGGCCGACCCTGCGGCTGCGCGGCGGGGACACCCTGCGGCTCACCCAGGTCAACGGGCTGCCGCCGAACGAGCCCCACAGCGGCGGCCACAACCGGCCGCACAACCTCAACAGCTTCAACGTGCACACCCACGGCCTGCACGTCTCCCCGTCCGGGGACGCCGACAACGTGCACCGAGAGTTCGCGCCGCGCACCGCCGAGCAGGTCGACGCCGGAGACCCGGAGCCGACGTACGTCACGACCGTCGAGATCCCGGCCGACCACCCGGCCGGCACCCACTGGTACCACCCCCACCTGCACGGGGCCACGGCCGTGCAGGTCGCCGGGGGCATGGCCGGGGTCCTCATCGTCGAGGGCGACGTCGACGAGGTGCCGGAGATCGCGGCGGCGGCCGACATCGTCGTCTGCGTCAACGAACTCAGGCTCAAGGACGGCAAGGTCCCCGAGTTCACCTCCGGGAACGCGCTGGCCGCCGTCCCCGCGACGCTGACCGTCAACGGCGAGGTCAACCCCACCCTCACGCTGCGCCCGGGCGAGGTGCAGCGCTGGCGGCTGGTCTGCGCGACGGCGTTCACCGCGCTGTCGCTCCAGCTCACCGACGGTCAGCAGAACCTCACCCTCCACCAGATCGCCCAGGACGGCGTGACCTTCCCGGCCACGGTCGCCACCGACAGCCTGCGCCTGGCCATGGGCAACCGGGCCGACGTGCTGGTCCGCGGCGGCGACCCCGGCAGTTACCAACTGCGGGCCGACGGGGTGTCCGAGCCGCTGATGACGGTCGACGTGACGGGACCGGCCGTCGAACCGCCGATGGGGCTGCCGACCACCCTGCCGGCCGGCAAACCGTTCCTCGACGAGGGCGACATCGTCAACCCCGACGCGGACCGCGAGGTGGTCTTCCACATCGACTCCGGCGTCTTCGGCGGGACCTTCCCCAACGCCTACCGCGTCCTGGGGAGCAATCCGACCCCCGCGGCCGATCCCGACGGCGACTCCACCCAGGACCCGGCCTACGGCCTGTTCGACCCCGGCTACGTCAACCACACCCTGAAACTGGACACCGTCGAGCGGTGGACCGTGCGCACCGATGAGACCCGCCAGGCCTCCAGCCACCCCTTCCACCTGCACACCAACCACGTGATGGTCACCCACCGCAACGGCGAGCGGCTCGACCCGCCGGTCTGGCAGGACACCGTCGACCTGGCCGGCGGCAGGCCCGGGGACACCGTCACCTTCCTGGTCCGGTACGAGGACTTCACCGGCAGCACCGTCGCCCACTGCCACCAGCTCCAGCACGAGGACCTCGGGATGATGCAGACCGTCGACTACGTCGAGCCCGGGCGGCCGGGCCGGCACCCGTCGCGCCCGTCCTGAGGGAGGACCGGGGCGGGCGGCGGGCCGGCCGGGGTCGGGACGGTGGCCTTGCGGGCGTGCGGGACGGCGGCGCTCAAGGGGAGCGGGGTGGGGTCCGGGAGGCGCAGCCCGGCCTCGGCGAACAGCGGGAGCAGGGTGGCGGTGTCGTGCTCCCTGACGAAGTCGGCCGTCGCGCGCAGGCGGGCCGAGTCGGCGGTCATGGCGAGGGGTCCTTCGTCCGGTGGACGGGACGGTCAGATGCCGACGTAGTTCTCGGCGAACCAGTCCTGGTGGGTGCGCGAGGTGCGCAGGGATTCGACGCGGGAGCGCCGCATGCCCTCGTGGAAGAACGATTCCCCGCCCGCTCCGGCCGGGGCGTGCAGGAGCTGGATCATCCAGTGGGCGAACTCCTGCGCCCGCCATATGTGGTCGAGGCAGCGCCGCGAGTACCGGTCGAGCGCCCGGGAGTCACCGCGGGTGAGCTCGTCGATCAGGGCCTCGGCGAGCAGTTCGGCCTCCAGTACGGCGAGGTTGGCGCCCTTCGCGGCGGCGGGGGCGGGCAGGCTGGCGGCGTCCCCGGCCAGCAGCAGCGCGCCGTGCCGCAGCGGTTCGATCACGTCGGACTCCAGGTTGACGACGGAGCGCTGGAGGATCCGGCCGTGGTGCAGCGGTCCGTGGTCGGCGGTGAACATCCGCAGGTCGAGCGCCGCCCAGATCCGCTCCTCGGACCAGGCGTCGCCGGGGGTGCCGCGCTCGTACTGGAGGTAGTAGCGGGTGACGTCGGCGGTGCGGGCCATGTGGCCGGCGAAGCCGTCGGGGTGCATCGCGTAGCCGACGGCGTCCAGGCTCGGGGGCGCCTCGGCGAGCAGGCCGAGCCAGGTGACGCCGTGGTCGCGGTGGTACCGGCGGGTGCCGGCGGGCAGGGAGCGGCGGGCGGCGCCGTGGCGGCCGTCGCAGCCGGCCACGTACCGGGCCCGCCACCGGCGGGGGCGGCCGTCGGCCTCGCGGACGGCGACGGCGGGGCGGTAGCCGGCGGCCTCCCCCACGGACTGGGCCTCGGTCCCGAAGCTGATCCGGCCGCCCGCGTCGAGGTAGTGGGTCAACAGGTCGGTGACCAGGTCCTGTTGGGGGTAGACGGTGTGCTGCTCGCGGCGGCCGAGGGCGCCGTAGTCGAGTCGGAAGCTGCCGTTCTCGGCGCGGAACTCGCAGGTGCCGTGCGGGTGGCCGCGCCGGTGCAGGCCGTCGGACAGGCCGTGGCGGTCCAGCACGCGAACGGTGTTGGCGGCGAGGAAACCGGCCCGGGCCCTGGTCTGGACGTGGGCGCGGTCGGCGCGTTCGAGGACGACGCAGTCGATCCCGGCGGCGTGGAGGATGTTGCCGAGGGTGAGTCCGGCCGGTCCGGCGCCGAGGATGACGACGTCGGCGGATTCATCGGCTGTTCGGTTCGTCTGACGTTCGGTCACAGTAAGGGGAGCTTAGTCACTGCTGGATGCAGGGAAGGGACGGAACGGCTCGCAGCGGTGAAATGCACCACGCATGACGAGATGGAGGCGCAGACCGACCGGGCCTTCCTGCGCAGCAGCGCACACACGGTGGTGCTCGCCGACCGGACCAAGGTCGGCCGGGTCACCTTCGCCACCATCTGTCCGCTCGCCGACGTCCACGACCTGGTGACGGACTCCGGACTCCGGACTCCCGGACGCCCAGGAGCACGCGATCGCGGAGTGCGGCGTCCGGGTGCGACGGGCCTGACGGCCCGCGGCCGAAGCCCAGGGGCCGTCCCGGGACGGCGGGGGGACAGGGGAGGGACGGCGAAGCGTGGTGGACCGGACCGCCGCGCTCCTACCGTGGCAGTCGTCCGGTCCGACCCCCCTTGCACCCCTGCCCCCGCGCCGTCAGCAGGCCCGGCGGCAGGGGCCTTTCCGTCTCCCCTGACCCGCGAAGGACCAGGTAGTCCCGTATGAACCACGTTGACCCCGCCGGCCCCGTCGGCCCCGGCCGCCGCTCCTTCCTGGCCGGCGCCCTCGCCGTCGGCACCGGTGCCCTGCTCGGCACCGCCCTGACCGCCGGGGCGGCCCGCGCCGCCACCGGACCGGTGATCGCCGACACCGGCGCCTGGGGCGCCCGGCCGGCGAGCAGTCCGCTCACCTTCCTGGCGGGCGCGCCGGACAAGGTGATCGTGCACCACACCGCGACGCCCAACGTGACGGACTACTCGCAGGCTGCGGCGTTCTCGCTGGCCCGCTCGATGCAGACCTACCAGATGGACTCCGAGCGCTGGATCGACACCGGACAGCACTTCACCGTCAGCCGGGGCGCGTACGTCATGGAGGGCCGGCACAGCAGCCTGGCCACCCTGCGCGATGGCACCCAGCACGTCGAGTCGGCCCACTGCACCGGGCAGAACACGGTGGCGATCGGCATCGAGAACGAGGGCACGTACACCACCGTCGACCCGCGCAGCCAGCAGTACGCGGCGCTGATCGACCTGATCACCTACATCTGCCAGCAGTACGGGCTGCGCGCCTACCAGGTCTACGGCCACCGGGACTTCAACAACACCGAGTGCCCGGGCGACCGCCTCTACGCGCTGATCCCGCAGATCCGCCGCGACGTCGCGGCGCGGATCGGCGGGGACCCGACCGGCCCGGTCTGGCCGGTGCTCAGCGGCGGCGCCTCGGGCGAGAACGTGAAGACCCTGCAGTACCTGCTGGTGCAGCGCGGCCAGACGCTGACCGTGGACGGGGCGTACGGGCCCGCCACCCAGGCCGCCGTGACGGCCTTCCAGAACACCACCCACGCCTCGGCCGACGGCGTGGCCGGCAACCAGACCTGGTCGCAGGCCGTGGCGCCGCTGGCGCGGGGCGCCTCGGGCAGCGCGGTGCAGGGCGTGCAGAGCCAGCTGGTCGCCCACGGCATCCAGGTGAGCGTGGACGGCGCGTTCGGACCCGGCACCCAGGCGGGGGTGACGTCCTTCCAGTCCTCGGCGGGGCTGCCGGCCGACGGCGTGGTGGACGCCCGGACCTGGAGCCGGCTGCTCGCCTGACCCCTGTGCACCGGTGGCCGGCCCGTCCGTGGTGAACGGGCCGGCCACCGGCCGTCCCCGGCCCCGTCGCCAGCGTCCCGACGCCGTCCCACGGCCGTCCCACGGTGTCCCCGGACCGCACCGGGACGTCCCCGCTGCCGCCGTTCCGTGGCGGGACGGTCGGGTGGCCCCCGAGAGTGGGCGGCACCGCCTGATCACCCGACAGGCACCGGAGGAATGGGATGACCGTGAAGACAACCTCGGCCCTGCGCGGGCTGGCCGTGGCCGTGCTCGCCTTCGTCGCGCTGGCCCTGCTGCCGGCCCAGGCCCAGGCGCTGGACAGCACCACCTGGGTCCAGCGCAACCTGGTGGGCATCGGCTACCTGGCGAGCAGCGGCGTTGACGGCGACTACGGCCCGCAGACCACTGCCGCCGTCCGCAGCTTCCAGCACGACAACGGCCTCGACGAGGACGGCGTGTACGGCGCCCGCACCGAGCTGGCCCTGCACAACAAGGTCGCCGAGGTCCAGCGCGCCGCCGGCGCGGGCGCGGACGGCGCCTACGGCTCCGGCACGACCGGTTCCGTCACCGACTGGCAGCGCGCGCACAACCTGGGCGCCGACGGCATCGCCGGCCCGGCCACCATGAACGCCATGGGCATCGCCCGCACCGTGCAGATCACCGCCCAGTGGAAGTTCCCCAGCCACGGCTGGAGCGTGAGCGGCCAGTTCGGCTGCCTGGACCAGATCTACATCCACGAGAGCGGCTGGAAGGTCTACGCCACCAACCCGTCCTCCGGCGCCTACGGCATCCCGCAGTCGCTGCCCGGCGACAAGATGGCCACCGCCGGTTCCGACTGGCAGACCAACCCGGCCACCCAGATCCAGTGGGGCCTGGACTACATCAAGGGCCGCTACGGCGACCCGTGCTCGGCCTGGAGCTTCTGGCAGGCCCACAACTGGTACTGACAGGCCCCTCCGGTCCCGGCTCGTTCACCCCTGATCGTCCCCGCTCGACGTCTTCCCGTGCCGACTCCTCGAAGGAGCACGTAGTGAACAGCTCTTCCCTCGACCGCCGCTCACTCCTGCGCTACGGCACCGGCGCCGTGGCCGCGGCCGGGCTCGCCGCGGTCGCCGACATCGGGTTCGCCCGTCCCGCGGCCGCGTACGGCTGGTCGGGCAACCTCAGCCAGGGGTCCTCAGGTTCGGCCGTGTCCGAGCTCCAGATCCGGGTCGCGGGCTGGGCGGCGGACTCCGCCTCGCAGTCCTACGTGGCCGTGGACGGCTCCTTCGGGCCGGGCACCGCCGCCGCGGTGCGCCGCTTCCAGGCCGCGTACGGGCTGAGCGCGGACGGCGTCGCCGGCCCGCAGACCTTCGGCGTGCTCAACTCGCTGGAGAAGTCGGACGGTTCCACCGCCCATTTCAACTGGTCGGAGTTCACCAGCCACGACGGCTCGGGCTTCGGCGGCGGCAACGTCGGCTCCGGCGAGGTGCAGGAGAACGTCCGCCGCACCATGTACAAGCTGGAGGCGCTGCGGAAGAAGGCGGGCGACCGCGCGATCACCATCAACTCGGGCTTCCGCAGCACCGCGTACAACTCCTCGGTGGGCGGTGCGGGGAACTCCATGCACACCTACGGGGTGGCCGCCGACATCGCCGTCTCGGGGCTGTCGACGCTCTCCGTCTACCGGATCGCCGAGACCTGCGGTTTCTCCGGCCTGGAGACCTACACCGTCTCCTGGCAGCACGTGGACAGCCGGATCGAGCACTCCAACTACGGCTCGGGCTTCTGGTGGTGGCAGGACGGCGTCGCGTAACGGCGAGCGCCGTCCGCGTGCCGCGGCACCGCGCCCTCCCCACGGGGCGCGGTGCCGCGTTGCGTATGTGCCCTTCTCGCGCCCGGTCCGGTCAGACCTCGCGCCGGAACGGACGCCGGCCGGCGGCGGCCAGCACCCCGCCCGCCCCGAGCGCCAGGGAGACCAGGGCCACCCGCCGCAGCAGGGTGGCCTCCCGGCGGTGCGGGCACGCGGAGTCCGCGTCCCCGGCCGGGCTCCCGTGGGCCGGCTCGGCCACGGGCGCCGTCGCGACGGGCACCCGGGCGCCCAGCGGGACGAACGTGATCCGGCGGCTGTCCGCGAGACGCCAGAGCTCCAGCAGGCGCTCGGCGTCGCCCCCGCAGACGGACGCGATGCTCTGCACCGCGTCACGCGGGGGGAACTGCTTCCCGTTGACCCAACGCTCCCACGAGGACTTCGCGTAGTGGGTGCGTTCGCTGAGCCGGGCGTAGGTGAGCCCCGACCCGGACTTCAGCGACTGCAGCTCGCTGGTGAGCTGGTCGGCGGGCGACGGTGTTGTGATCTCGGACGTCTGGCGGCCCATGAGGTATTTCCCCGAACTTCCTCTGAGATGACCGTTGTGGTGCGCAGTACTCGGTGGTGCACCGGGCGCCCTCGTCCGCTCTGACTCGCGGAGGTCTTTACCCGAACCAGGACCGGTGTTGACCTCGGGGCTACCCGGCGTAGCCAACTCTGCGCGATCGTGCGCGAATCTTCGACCGTCTCCGAATGTTCTGAGACGAGCGGACCCGTTCCATGGCCTCTGAGCTGGGGGTTGGGACGCCGGAGTGGAGACGGTTGAGACGGAGGGCCGGATTCCGCAGGAGGCGAGGGCGGAGCGCGATTAAGCTGATCATCCTAACGAAGACCAGTCCATGTCAGCCGTCGACCCGCCCGAGGTGCACCCACACGATGAGTCAGTCCTGGAAGCCGCTTCCTGACGACCTTTCGGAGCCGGCCCGGCGCCTGGCCGAGGAACTGCGCGCGGTCAAGGACGCGCACCGGATCTCGCTCGCCGAACTCGGGAAGCGGACCTACCTCAGCAAGGCCTCCTGGGAACGCTGGCTGAACGGCAAACGCCTGATCACCCCTCAGGCGCTGGCCGGGATGATCGCCGCCCTGGACTGCGACGGGGAGCTGCTGACCTCCCTGCTGCGGCAGGCCGAGGCGGCGCGCGACGCGGCCGAGGGGCCGGTGCCGGATCCGGTGCCGGAACCGGTGCCCGCGCCCGTGCCGGTCGCCGTTCCGGCGTGGCCGACCGAAGCGCCGGTCCAGCCCTCCGGCCGACGCGGGGCGCGGGTCGAACGGTTGACGGACCTGCCCGCCGTCCTCGCCCGCGCCGCCGGGTGGCGCCGCCCGTCGGCCCTGCTCGCGGTCGCCGTCGGCCTCGCGCTCGTCGTGGTCGCGAGCCTGTACATGCACGGCCTGAACGGTGACACCAGCGCCGCGGCGGCCGGGCTCCCGACCGCGAGTGCGGCGGCCGGGCCCGCCCCGCTCTGCCAGGGCATCGGCTGTGCCGGCAAGGATCCCCAGCTCATGGGGTGCGAGGCCGACGACCACACCCTGCTGACCGGCAACGTCGGCCAGGTGATCCTCTACCTCCACTACAGCCCGCGCTGCCGCGCCGCCTGGGCGGGGATCACCGACGGCGCCCCCGGGGACACGGTCACCATCACCACCAACACCGGCTGGCAGGAGACCGCCCTGATCCACTGGGGCTACGACAACTACTCAGTCATGGTCGACGCCGGCGCGGCCGACACCACCCTGAAGGTCTGCGGCCACCAACCGGGCGGAAACGGCTGCATCCCGGTGGTCACCGACCCCGCGGCCCGGGCCGGCGCCATGCAGACCCCCGCCCCGGCGCCCATGACCTCGGTGCCCGTGACCCCGGTGCCGGAGACCCCGACGGCCGCGAGTCCGGTGCCGGAGACCCCGGTGCCCGTGACCCCGACGGCCGCGAGCCCGGTGCCCGTGACCCCGACGGCCGCGAGCCCGGTGCCGGGAGCCGCGAGTTCGTGAGGGCGGCTCGGTGGCCGGGCCGCCCTCCGACCACCGGGCTCAGACGAAGTTCTTGTCGACGAGCATCTGCAGCACGTTGACGTGGAGGTCCGGGAAGTCCATCGGGACGATGCCGAACCGGGCGCGCTGCCCGGTGCGCGCGGCGAGGTACGGGTAGACGCTCCGGTCCATCAGGGTCTGCGAGCTGGTCCTGGGCCAGTAGCCACCCGCGTACGAGCAGAAGTTGACGAACATCTTCGGGTAGGACGCGTTGGCGGAGGCCTTGTCGAACTGCTCGACGATGCGCCGGCCCTTGGTCCCGAGGGGGTCGAGGCCGCCGGTCTGCCAGAGGTCCTGGGTGTCGAAGTAGCCGTTCTCGCCGCTGGACCAGTCGATCAGGCCCCACGGACTCGCGAAGTCGGCGATCAGGACGACCTTCCCGCGGGCGGTGGCGAGGGTCGGCCACCCGTGGAGGTGGAACAGGCCGCGGTAGCCCAGCGCGTCGAGGTAGTGGTCGACCCGGCGCAGGAACTCGGTGTCGTCGAGCGACTGGCCGCCGGCGCGCTCGTTGCGCAGCCGCATCAGGACGGTCTCGCCGGGGTGGGCCTGGAGGAAGGAGCGGCACTGGTCGAGCACGTCCTGGAGGCGGATGTGCTGATAGGCGTCGGAGTGGTAGATCCCGAGTTCGTCGGGCGCACCCTCCAGGCCGTTGCAGCGGATGTCGAGGAAGCGGACGCCCTCCTGTAACTGCTGGGGAACGCCCCAGTTCTGGGTGTGCGACCACTCGGTGCCGTACCAGGGGTTCTGGCAGCACGAGTCGTGGGTGCCCGGGACGGTGAGGTCGAGCAGCGACAGGCCGCCGTCCAGCCGGCTCATCCAGCTGTCCGTCGGCAGCCCGCCAGGGGTGGCCGAGGAGGAGGCCGTGGCCCGGGCGGCGGTGGAGGCGGCCGGTCCGAACAGGCTCCCGACGGCGGCCGCGCCGCCCGTTACGGCTCCCCACCTGAGAAGGTCACGACGTGCGATGTCCATGGCCCGGCTCCTCCACCCCGTGTGCGGCTGCGACGACTTGACCTGACACTGGTCCAACGCGGCCGCCGCGTCAACGGGTTCGGCGCGAGCCCGGCTCCCGCGCGTCCGGTCCGACCACCAGCCACCAGGCGGGCCGCGGTCCGGCCGGGCGGGAGGTCGAGCGCGGCGCTCCCATCGCCCGGAGGACGGGGCTGTCCAGCGGGCTGGCCGCGAGGCGGTCCAGCACCAGCGAGAACGCGGCGCGCGGCCCGTGGCCCCGGCGGCGGGTACCGGGGGCGAGGGAACGGGACGCGGTGACGACGGACATGCGGCTCACCTCCGGAGTGCCTGCGGACGTCCCCCAGATTGCACCGTTCCGCCCGCGTCCGGCGTCGGATTGACGGGCTGCTGACGTGCTGCTGACAGGCTCCTGACGACCGGTGGGCCTCAGACCCGGTGGGCCGCGACGTAGCGGGCCGGGTCGCGGCCGAACTCGCCGTGCCAGCGGTCGAGGCACTGCTCGGCGAAGGTGCGGCCGGTCGCGACGATCTCGTCCAGCGGGTCCAGGTAGCCGGGGACGTGCGGAGGTTCGCGCCCGGCCGCGACCCGGGCGCACAGGCCGGCCCGGGCGAGGCGGAGGAGTTCGGCGGCCAGTGGACGGACGGGGTCGCCGCCCAGCCGGGTGGCGAGGCCCTGGACGGGCAGCTCGGTGAGTGCGGCGCGGTGCTGCGCGAGGGCGTGGTGGCCGAGCAGTTCCCAGACGGCGGCGCGGGATTCGCGGTGGTAGGTGAGACCGGTCCACAGGGCCGGGACGGCGGCGATGAACGGGTAGGGCGGTCCGTCCGAGCCTCGTAGTTCCAGGGTGTTGCGGACCCGGGTGTGGGTCCAGAGCTGGTTCAGGTGGGAGGCCCAGTGGGCGGCCGTGGGGCGCGACCCGTCGTCGTAGCCGTGCCGGAGGAGGTCGGCGAAGGGGCGGTCGGACGCCGGGTGGTAGCGGCCGTCCGGGGTTCGGTAGTGGATCAGGGGGAGGCCGAGGGCCCAGTCGATCACGTCGTCCACGCCGACGTCCGGGCGCAGCGCGGGCGCGAGCACGCCGCACCGGCGCGGGTCCATCCGCAGCCAGGCCCAGCTGCGGTGGGACAGCAGGCCCTCCGGACGTCCCTGCTGGATCGGTGAGTTGACGAGCAGGGCGGCGACCACCGGCGCGGCGGCCATCTGGGCCCGCAGCTTCTCGGTGAAGTCCTCGGGCGAGAGGTAGTCCAGGGTGACCTGGGTGGAGAGCGACAGCGCCATGACGTACCGGGCCCGGTCACCCGCCGGGCCCAGCCGGGCGAAGTAGTCCCGCATGATGGCGCCCCTGGTCATGGGCACCCACTGCACGTCCGCCAGCCGGTCGAACGGGAGGTTGGCGCCGGGCACCAGGGCCAGGCCCAACCGTCTTGCCAGGTCGGCGAGTTGCTCCAGCGCGGCCCGCATGTCGTCCACCGCCTCGGCCACGCTCGGGACGGGCACCGAGGAGTATTCGAGCTGGCCGCCGTGCTCCAGGGTGATCTGGCTGCCGTCCGGGCGCAGCACGCCGGTCAGCCGTCCGGCGTCCTCCTGGCGCTCACCGCCCCAGCGGGCCAGCACCGCCTCCAGGACGGCCAGCACGCCGTGGTCCCCGAAGTAGCGGGCGGCCAGCCCGGTGGCCGGGTCGAGCAGGCCGCACTCGACCTCGATGCCGATCTGCTCGCTGCCGGCGGGCCGGAACGGGGCGCGGAGGTCGTCCCGGGTCGGCTCCCGGTCGGTCACGCGGTGCCCACCCGCGTGGCGATCCGGGGGTGGCCGGCGCGGTCGAGGACGGCGTCCACCGCGTCGAGGGCGGACCGGGCGGCGCCCTGGCACCAGGCGTGGGCGCCGGACAGGTGCTCGCCGGCGAAGAAGATCCGCGGGTCGTCGGCCGGGTGCGGCGAGCCGAGCACCGTCAGGTAGCGGGTGTGCTCGCCGGGTGTCAGGTGGGCGAAGGCACCGCCGCCCATGCCGGTCTGCACGTCCCAGTCGCAGTGCAGGATGTCGTCCACGTCGGCGGAGATGCCGGGGTGTAGCCGCTCCAGGCAGTCCAGGACCAGGGCGTCGCGGTCCGCCGGGGGCAGGGCGGCGAAGCGCCGGGCGTTCGCGCCCCACTGGTAGGCGCCGAGCAGCGCGGTCGGCTCGGCCGAGCGCAGCGGGTCGCGGGCGGCCCAGCGGTGGTCGGCGCTGCCGTTGACCCCGTCCGTGACCGGCATCGCGTTGTCCGACGGGTACCAGCACTGCTGGATCGGCAGGTCGGTGAAGCTCCCGCCGCCGTGGATGCCGTCCTCCAGCTCCCAGCGGCGGCGGGTGAGGTGGAGGACGGTCTTGCTGCTGCTGGCGTAGCTGATGCCGCGCACGGCGTGCCGCTGGGCATGGGGCAGGCCCGGGCTGACGGTGATCTGGTCGAATGCGGGCGCCGGGACGCAGCACACCACGTAGTCGGCGCGGTCCTCCAGCGGGGCGCCGAGCCGCTTGCCGCGGATCCGGACGCCGTCCGTGGTGAGCGCCAGTTCGTCGATCCGGCTGGAGAGCCGGAGGGTGTCGGGGCGCAGGGCCCGGACGAAGGCGTGGATCAGCGCGTCCAGCCCGTCCACCAGCTCGACCTGCCCTTCGTGGAACAGGCCGAAGTAGTCGACCAGGACCTCCAGCAGGGAGGACTGCTCGTAGTGGGCGAGCCCGCTGGCGTGGCCGATGAGGTCCCAGGCGTCCTGCGACAGGTGCTCGTGGACGAACTGCCAGAGGGACACCGAGGCCGCCTGCTCCAGCGCCGGGTCGTCCCAGTGGCCGGCCAGCGTGTGCTCCTGCTGCTCGACGGTGAGCGTGCGCCACACCGGGCCGAGCAGGCGGTCCAGCACCGGCGTCGGGGCCTGGCGCTCGTCCGGGCGCAGCGCGTACGCGGGGTAGAGGGAGGCCACGTCCTGGACGCGGACCCGGCGGCCGCGCAGGTGGTAGTAGGCGCGCGGGTTGGCATTGACGAAGGGGCGGGTCTCCAGGCGGAACCGGGAGACGTAGTGCAGCACGCAGTGGTGGTTGCCGGGGATGCGCATCGCGCCGAGGTCGACGTGGGTGCCGTCCCAGAAGCGGTGGGTCCGCACCCGTCCGCCGGGCCGGTTCGACCGCTCGTAGACCACGACGTCGAAGCCGCGCCGTTCGAGCTCGTACGCGCAGACCAGGCCGGCGATCCCCGCGCCGACGACGGCGACCCGCCCCCGAGCGCCCGCCACCGGGTTCAGCAGGGAACGCGGGAACGCAAAGCTCGTATCGAACATCGACACCGCACCCCTCTGGCGACCGGACTTCCGCCTCAGCCTGGTCCACGCCTGGTTCGTGTGCCACTCAGCGGCGCCGACGCGAGTGACGGGACGGACCCGGCGTGAAGGGCCAAGGTTGCTACCCGATTGCCCCGCTCCGGCGCGTGGGGCGATCGGGCCGGGCACGGCGGCGAAACCGGCTTCCACGCGCCGGGGCGGGCCTTCGCGCGGAGCCCGGAAATTGACCTGACCGGTATTCCGGCGGCGGCGCGGAAAAGCCGGTTCGGTGTACACGCCAGGGTAATTGTCAGGCGCCCGCCAGAACCGCGGGATGCGGCCGCCTCGGAGGTGGCAGGACGGGCAACACCACTGGTTGTGGCGGTGTGCGCATGGTTCCGTCAAATTCCGTTCACGTCGCGGACATTGAGTGCGGGCCGGTTCCCGGTCCGCTTCTGCCAGCAATTCCCCACCCCTTGGCAAATCTTGTTCCCAGGCTGCTGCGCCGGGCCGATCCGGCCGGGCATCATCGGCTCCCATGAGTCGACTCACCGCAATACCGCAGGGGGCTTTCGCGTGAGAGCCTTCCGCTTCCTCCCCGTCGTCGCGCTGGCCGTCGCCACCGCGGTGATCGGGTTGGCCACCGTCGTGCCGGCCTCGGCCACGAGCTCACGGGTGGACCTGAACGTCCTGGTGGTCACCGACGGGAACCCGTGGGTCGAGGGCATCCGGCAGCAGCTCTCCGCCGAGGGCGTTCCGACCACCGTCATCGACCTGACCAGTACCAGCCGTGCCACGATCGCCGCCACCTTCCTGGCCGACACCCTCGCGGACGGCACCCCGCACGGGCACTTCGAGGGCGTCGTGCTGCCCAACGACGCGCCGGCCCAGCTCTCCGCGGCCGAACTGAGCGCGCTCAGCGGGTACGAGCAGACCTACCAGGTCCGGCAGGTGGACGCCTACGTCTGGCCCGGTGCCGACACCGGCCTGTCCGCCCCGAGCTGGTCCGGTTCGTTCGACGCCACCACCGCCACCGCCACCGCCTCCGCCCGGGCGGACGCCTTCCGCTACCTGAACGGGCCGGTGACCTTCGAGGGCACCGCCGGCGGCAACGGCTCGTACGGCTACCTGCCGACCCCGCTGCCCGACAACCCGGCCACCGGCTCGCACTTCGAGCCGTTCCTGACCGAGACGATCCCCGGCACCGAGACCCAGGGCACCCTCGCCGGGGTCTACAGCTCCGGCGGGCGCCAGCAGCTGGTGCTGACCTTCGCCTACAACTACTACCAGCAGCAGTTCCGGCTGCTGGCGCACGGCATCGTGGACTGGGTGACCAAGGGCGTCCACCTCGGCTACTGGCGCAACTACTTCTCCGCCCACATCGACGACCTCTTCAACGCCAACTCCCGGTGGAGCCAGGTCGGCAACTGCACCCCCGGCGAGGGCGACTGCGTCGGCACCGTCCCGGCGACCACGCCGATCCGGATGACGCCCACGGACGTCAGCGCCACCGTCGCCTGGGAGCAGCAGAACGGCTACACCCTGGACTTCCTGTTCAACGGCGGCCCCAGCCTGGACTACGCGGCGGCCAACGGAGGCACCGACCCGCTGACCACCGCGCTGCTGGCGAACAAGAACAGCTTCATGTGGCTCAACCACACCTACCAGCACCCGTTCCTGGGCTGCGTGCAGAACTTCACCGTGATCCCGTGGAAGTGCCAGACCGACTCCACCGGTGCCATCCAGTACGTCGACCAGGCCACCGTCAACAGCCAGATCCAGCAGAACATCCAGTTCGGCCAGGCCAACGGACTGCCGTTCCGCCCGGGCGAGCTGATCGCCGGTGAGCACTCCGGCACCGTGATGCTGCCGCAGCAACCCGCTGACAACCCCGGTTTCCTCGCCGCGCTCAGCCAGAACAACATCCAGTGGCTCGGCGTGGACGCCTCCCGGGAGACCGGCCAGCGGCAGATCGCCTCGGCGCTCGGCGTGCCGCGCCACCCGATCAACGTCTTCTACAACGTCTCCACCCAGTCCGACGAGGTCAGCGAGTACAACTGGCTCTACACCTCGAAGGCCAACGGCGGAAGCGGCAACTGCGAGGCCAACCCGACCACCACGACCTGCATCTCGCCGCTCGACCTCACCACCGGCTGGGCGAGCTACGTCCTGCCGATGCAGGTGAAGATCACCCTCGGGTACGTGCTCAGCGACGACCCGCGCCCGTTCTTCATGCACCAGTCGAACCTGACCGACGACCGGCTCGCCCTCCAGACCCTGACCAACATCCTCTCCACGTACCGCGGTTGGTACACCGCCGACACCCCGGTGGTCAACCAGACCCTCACCGACGCGGGCACCACCCTCCAGGAGCAGACCGCCTGGCAGCAGAGCCTGACCGCCGGCAGCGTCAGCGGCTACGTCCAGGGCGGCGTGGTCACCGTCCAGGGCCCGGCCGGCACCACCGTCCCGGTCACCGTGCCCTCCGGCACCACCGTGACCGGCGGCGCCGCCTTCGGCAGCGTCTACGGCGGCGAGCAGTCCGCGTTCACCACCCTCGGCACGACGCCGACAAGCCTCACCGTGGCCAGCGCCCTGTTCGGCACCGCGCCCAGCGCCGGTGCGACCCCGAGCACCGGGATCGCCCTCGCCTCCTACTCGATCGGCTCGCCGCACGACGTGCGCCGCAACGGCAACGCCGTGACCGTCACCGACCCCTTCGGCACCCACGTGCTGCCCAGGCTCGCCGGCAAGCCCGACGAGGAACTGCACGTCGGCAGCACCCACCACCACCCCTACCAGACCCCGGTGGCGCAGACGAAGAAATAGCGAACACCGAGTACCGACGGCCGGTCGGGGCAGCTGCCCCGACCGGCCGTCGGAAGGCCGTCGGAAGGCCTTCCGACGGCCTTCGGTGGGGCCGGCTGCGCTCCCCGTGTGACGTGCACGGCGGATGCCCGGTTGGTGGCGGGCGAGGACGAACGGAGGCCGCCGGACGCGCTCTTCGTCTCCGGAGAGGGCCCGGGGAGGCGTGGGGACCGGCGCCGACGATCCGCTGACGGAGGTCCGGGAGGTCGAGGTGGCGACGGAGCCGGGGGCGACCTCGTGACCTTCGCGGCGGACGAGGACAATGCGGTCTGGCTCGGCCGGGCGGCGGACGGAGCGGTCGCCTCCGTCGTGGCGGTCGGCGGCTTACCGGCCGTACCCGTACTGCCCGGGTGGCGGCCGCCGGGCGCGGCTGAACCCCGGTCGACGGAAGCCACGTAGAGCGGAACGGGACGGGGAAGGAACAGGGGATGGATGCGGACGGCCCGGAGGTGCGCGCGTACATCGCGGCCCTGGTGCGGATGGGCACGCCGGAGGTGCCGGGGCTGCCCGCACTGGAAGTGCCGGCCGGCACCGCGGCGGAGGTGACGGCCGTCGCCCGGCGGCTGGCGCTGCGGGCGCTGCCGGAGCGGCAGCGGCGGCCGGAGCCGACGCCCGGGCTGCTGGCCGTGGCGCGGTCGCTGGTCGTGGAGGTGCACCCGTCCGCGCCGGGGTGGACGGTGGCCGAGCGGGAACGGCTGGCGGGGTGGGTCGCGGTGCTGATCGAGCACCGGGGCGAGGACGGCGTCCAGGAGCTGGTGCGCGAGTTGGTTCGGGAGGCCGGCGAGGGCTGAGCGGTGGCACTCGGCGGCGGGCTCGGTGTCGCAGGCCGGGGCGTTGGCGGATCGTTGGCCGGTCCTTGGCGGCGCCCGGCAGGCTGCTGTCCGACCGCCACGGGGGATGTACGGCGGAAGCCCTGCCATGTGCCCTTGCCCGACCTGAGAGGTAGCGCGTGTCGAAGCCGTCCGTCGCCCAGTCCACGCCCGTCGCCCAGCCGCCCGCGGGCCCCCCGGCCGCCACGGCGGCGACACCCGAGCCGGCCCCGGCCCGACCGACCCTCGACCCCGACACCCTGGCCGAGATCCACCGGCTGCACGGCGGCTACCTGCTGCGCGCCCTGATGCGCACCACCGGCGGGGACCGTGGCAAGGCCGAGGACATCCTCCAGGAGACCCTGCTGCGCGCCTGGCAGCACCCTGAGGCCCTGGCCGCGGGCCCCGCGCAGGCCCGCCCCTGGCTGTTCACCGTCGCCCGGCGGATCGCCATCGACCACTACCGGATGGCCGCCGCCCGCGCCAAGGAGGTGATCGGCGAGCCGGTCGAGGACCGCCCGCTCGCCGATGACCCGTACGAGCAGGTGGTGGTCGCCCGGGACATCGCGCTGGCGCTGCGGCGGGTGCAGAAGCACCACCGCGAGGTACTGGTCGAGCTGCACCTGAAGGACCGCTCGGTAGTGGAGGCCTCGGCCCGGTTGGGAGTGCCGCCGGGGACGGTGAAGTCCCGGAACTTCTACGCGGTCCGGGCCCTGCGGCCGGTCCTGGCGGCGGAGCACGGGTACGCGCCGGTCACCGGTTAGGGTCCCGGCTCAAGGGTGCGCAGGCTGAGCGAGGCCTCCAGGCCCGCGGTGAACTCGCTGCGGTGGGCCGCCAGCCGGTCGTGCCGACGGAAGCGCTCCAGCGCCGAGGCCAGCCGCGCCCGCACCTCCGGGGCGCGGCCCCGGGCCACCAGGTGGGCCGCGTAGGACCGCTCGGTGACGGCGTGCAGGTAGAGCAGGCCCGCCTCCTCGCAGGCGGCCAGCAGCCGGTGCCAGGCGAGGTCCGCCGCGTCGTCCCGGACGGTCGGCGGCAGCGCCTGCGCCTCGGTCAGCAGCGACCACAGGTGCACCTGGGTGACCGGGCGCGGCGGCAGCAGTTCCCTGGCCTCCCGGGACCGGCGCTGCGCACCCGCCGGATCGCCGGTCGCCAGGCTCACCCAGCCCTGGTGCACCAGGGCGTCGACCAGCCGCTTGCGGTTGCCGGACTCGACGGCCAGCGCGGCCGCCCGGGCCGCCAGCCGCCGCGCCTCGGCGGAGTCCCCGAGCATCGCGGTGACCAGGCCCAGCGTGGCCAGGGAGCGGACCCGTGCCGAGGCGGCGGCGGGCCCCTCGGCGGACTCGGCGGCGGCCACGCCCTTCCGCGCCGCCTCGGCCGATTCGTGGCGGCGCTCCAGGGCGACCAGCGCCTGCGCCCGGCAGTTGTGCAGGAAGGCCACCGCGACCGGGTCGGCACAGCGCTCGGCCGCCGCCAGGCCGACGTCGGCCCGGGCCAGCCAGTCGGTGAAGCGGCTGGCGCCGTAGTAGAGGGAGCCGGTGGTCAGGGCGAGCCGCCAGGCCCGGTCCGGATGGGTGACGGCGGCCCCGTCGATCAGCGCCCGGATCGCGGGTTCCTCGGCGCGGAACCAGTCCAGGGCGGTGCGGATGTCCACGACGGGCGGCAGGGGCTGCGACGGCTGGGCGGGCGCCCCGGCGTCCTCCTGGCCGGGGTCGAGGTAGGTGCCGCAGTGCTCCAGGGCCGCCTGGTAGTGGTCCAGCAGGCGCAGGAGGGCCCGCTCCCGGCGCTGTCCGGACGGTGCGGGCTGCTCGGCGAGCAGGTCGATGCTGAACAGCCGGACCAGGTCGGAGCGGTGGTAGCGGCCGGGGGCGACGCCGGTGAGCAGGTGGTGGGAGGCCAGCTCGCCGAGTGCCCGGTGGGCGGTCGCCGCGTCGGTGCCGAGCAGCGCGGCGGCGGCGTGGCTGTCCAGCTCGTGGCCCGGGTGGAGGGCGAGCAGGGCGAGCAGTTCCGCTGCTTTCCCGTCCAGTTGACGTATGGTCAGGCGGAGCTGCTGCCGCAGTCCGGTGTGCGGGTCGAGCTCCAGGGCGGCCAACCTGGCCGGCTCGTCCGCGAGTTCGGCGACCAGTTCGGCGACCGTCCAGCTGGGGTGGGCGGTCAGCCGGGCGGCGGCGATCCGCAGGGCGAGCGGCGACTGCTCGCAGAGCCGGACGAGTTCGGCGGCCGACTCCGGCTCGGCGCGCAGGCGTTCGGGCGTCAGCAGGTGCTCCAGCAGGCCCAGGGCGTCGTGCTCGGGCAGCGCGGTCAGGCGCAGCAGGGCGGCGTCCTCGGTGGCGACCAGCTTCTCCAGCGAGCCGCGCGCGGTGATCACGGCGGCGCAGCCCGGCCCCTCCGGCAGCAGGTCGGTGAGCTGGTCGGCGTCGGCGGCGTCGTCCAGGACCACCAGCAGGCGGCGGCACCTGGTGTGATCCCGGTAGAGCGCGGCGCGGTCGGCCGGTTCGGCGGGGACGGCGTCGTCCGGGACGCCCAGGGCGCGCAGGAAACGGCCGAGGACGGCCCCGGGCTCGGCCGGCCCGGCCGGGTCGAGACCGCGCAGGTCCGCGTACAGCCGGCCGTCCGGGAAGCGGTCGGCGGCCCGGTGGGCCCAGGCGGTGACCAGGGTGCTCTTGCCGATCCCCGCCGGGCCGACCACGAGGGCGGGCCCGTCGGTGGCCCGATCGGGGGCGCAGGCGCGGTCCAGCCACTGGATCTCGGTGGTGCGTCCGATCAGCTCCACGCGCTGGCGGGGGAGCTGTCGAGGGGCCCGATGGCTCGGTCCGGCGGTCGGGGGAGCGGCGGCGGTGACGGCGGTGGGGGAGGCCGGGGGTGCCTCCGGGTGGTCGTCCGCCAGCACCTCGGCGAACGCGGCCCGCAGCGCCGGCCCGGGGCGGATGCCCAGCTCACGGTCCAGCCGCAACCGGGCCCGGTGGTAGGCGTTCAGCGCGTCCGCGGGCCGTCCGGCCTGGTGGAGACAGCGCACCAGCAGCGCGACCAGCTCCTCGCGCAGCCCGTCCCGCCGGACGCTCTGCTCCAGCACCGCCACCGCCGCCGCACCCGTGCCCTGGCGCAGCCGCAGCCCGGCCCAGCGGAGCAGCGCGGCGGTGGAGGACTGCTTCAGGTGGTCCGCGGTGGCGGCGCGCAAGGGGGTGTCGGGCAGATCGGCCAGGGCCTCACCGCGCCACAGCTGGAGCGCCTCCTCCAGCAGCGCGATCGCCTCGTCGGCGGCCCCGCGGTCGGCGCGCTCCCCGGCCCGCTCGGCGAGGGCCGCGAACCGCAGCGCGTCCACCTCCTCGGCCGGCCCGCTCAGCAGGTAGCCGGTGGCCCGGGTGTGCAGCTCGAACGGGCTGTCGGCGAGCACCTTGCGCAGCGCCGCGACATGCCCCTGCACCGCCGCCCGGGCGCTGGCCGGCGGCCGCTGCCCCCACAGCAGCTCGCAGAACTGGTCCATGCTGACCACCTGGCCCAGCCGCAGTGCCGGCAGGGCCAGGACCGCGCGCCGCTGCGACCCCGCCAGTGTGGCGAGACCGCCCGCCGCGACCTCCAGCTCCACCGGCCCGAGCAGCCGAATCCGCACCAGTACCCCCACCTCGCCGCACCCGAGACCCTGAGGCGGCCTCCGGGGTCGAGCAGTGTAGTGCGCGCGGGTGTCCGGTCCGCACTCCAACGCTCGCAGCCGGCGGAGCCGCCACGGGTACAGAGGCCCCGGGGGCGGAGGATGGTTGCCTCCCGAAACCAGGACCGCTGATTCCGACGGTCCAGGCGGCCGGGTGGTTCTTCCGGCGCGCACCGCCGCCGGCACCTCGCCGCCGTCGCCGATCCCTGTGTGGAGGCGCCGCAGCTGGGCGGGCGCTCGGCGGGACCGCTCACGGGCCGGAGCCCACGGGCGAGGACCGGCACCGCGGTGGGAGGGGGCGGAACAGGGCGTCGCGGCGGGCCGGTAGCGTGCGGGCATGGACGAGACTCTCGGGAGACACGTGAACGCCCGGTTCGAGCGGTTGGCCCAGCGGGTCCGCGACGAACTCGCCGCCGCCGGGCTGCCCGTGGTGGCTCCGGGCCTGGACCGGGGCCTGGCCGCCGGTGCGGAGGTCCGGGTCAGTGCCTGGAACCAGCACTTCGGCGAGGATCCGGAGGTGGTGGTGAGCTGGCACGTGAGCCCCCGGCTGCGCGGCAGGGCGGTGGCGGACGTGCAGCGCGACCACGGGGTGACCCCGGCGATCCGCCGGTCCGGCGAGGTGCAGGAGGCGATGGCCGCCGCGGTGATCGCGATCCTGTCGCTGGCCGGCTACACGGCCCGGGACCGCGGCAGCGAGTACTCGCCCTTCGACGTGCTGGTCCTCGCCGGTCCGGAACGCGGGGCCGCACCGGTCTGGTCCGACCGCGCGGAGGGCCCGGGCCGTACGGAGGGCGAGCCCGCGAAGTGAACCGGCCCGGCCCGGTTCGGCGTACTGTCCCACGACGAGAGGGAAGGGGAGCATGCACATCGAGCTGCTCGGGCCGATGGTGGTCCGGCGGGAGGACGGCACGGTGGCCACGCCCTCGGCGCCCAAGCGGCGCGCGCTGCTGGGGGCGCTGGCGGCACGGCTGAACCAGCCGGTGGGCGCCGAGGAGCTCATCGAGCTGGTCTGGGACGGCGCCGCGCCGCCCACCGCCCGGGCGGCGCTGCAGGGCCATGTCGCGGCGCTGCGGCAGCAGTTGGACGATCCCCGGCTGCTGCTCGGCACCCGTGGCGGCGGGTACGTCCTGGAGGGCGACGCGGACCGGGTGGACCTGGTGCGCTTCTCAGCGCTGTGCGACCGGGCGGGGCTCCTGCTGCCCGATGCGGCGGCCCGGGTGGGGGCGGACGACCCGGCCGTTCCGCTGCTGCGCGCGGCCCTCGACCTGTGGCGCGGGCCGGCGCTCGCCGACTGCGGGTCCGCCCTGTTGCGCGAACGCACCGTCCCCTGCCTGACCGACCGGCGGCTGCGCGCCCTGGACCGGCTGGCGCAGGGGCTGGTGCTGGCCGGTCGCGGCGGCGAGCTGGTGGCCGAGCTCACCGAGGCGGCGGACGCGCACCCGGGCCGGCAGCCGCTGGCCGCCCGGCTGGTCGAGTGCCTGGAGCAGGCCGGGCGCGGCCTGGAGGCGCGGGAGCGGTACGAGCAGGCGGTCGCCCGGCTGTCCGGCCCGCCGGGGCCGGAACTGCGGCAGGCGGGTGAGCAGTTGGCGCGCCACGCCGCGCCGGACCGCCGCTTCGTCGGCCGCGCCGCCGAACTCGCCCGGCTGCACGAGGCATTGGCCGTCGCCGCCCGGACCGCCCGGCCGATCCTGGTCACCGGACCGGCCGGCGTGGGCAAGACCGGCCTGGTCCGGCACTGGGCGGCGCAGCGCTTCCCCGAGGGCGTCCTGCACGCCGACCTGCGCGGCTGCGACCCGGACGGCCCGCGCCGGCCCGCCGACGTCCTGGCCGGGTTCCTCACCGACCTCGGCGTCGCGCCGGAGGCCGTCCCCGCCGGGCTGGAGGAGCGTGCGGCCCGCTACCGCGAACTCCTCGCCGACCGCCGGATCCTGATCCTGCTGGACGACGCCGCCTCGTACCGGCAGCTCGCCCCGCTGCTGCCCGACCGGCCCGCGGCGATGAGCACTGTCCTCGGCCCGGTGGCCGTCATCACCAGCCGCGACCGGCTGCGCGAACTGCTGCTCCACGAGGACGCCGTGGTGCTGCCGCTCGGCCCGCTCGGCGCCGAGGAGGCCCGGGCGCTGCTGGCCCGCGGGCTCGGCCCGGACCGCCCGGTCACCGATCCGGGGACGGCCGCCGAACTCGCCGACCTCGCCGAGCGCTGCGACCGGCTGCCGCTCGCCCTGCGCCTGGCCGCCGCCAGGCTGGCAGCCCGCCCGGACTGGTCCCCGGGCGACCTCGCCGCCGAACTCGCCGACGAGCAGACCGGCCTCGCCGCCCTGGCCGGGGCCGGTGCCGCGCGCGGCCCGATCGGCGTCGGCGCGGCCCTGGACCGCACGTACCGGTCCCTGCCGCCCGCCGCCGCCCGGCTGTTCACCCTGCTCGGGCTGTACCCGGGCGCGGAGATCGACACCGCCACCGCCGCCGCGCTCGCCGACCTGCGCCCCGCCGCCGCCCGCGCCCTGCTGACCGCGCTCGACGCCGTCCACCTGCTGGCGGAGTCCACCCCGGGCCGCTACGCCCGGCCCGAACTGGTCCGACGCTACGCCGCCGGACAGGCCGCCGCGCTGGACTGCGAGGAGCGGTTCGGTGCCCTCGACCGGCTGATCGCCCACTACCTGGAGCTCACCGCCCCGTGGGCCGGCGAGGGCGGTGACGGAGGAAGGCTCCCGTCGGCCTGGTTCCGCCGGGAGGAGAGCGCCCTGCGCGCCGTGGTGCTCTGCGCCGAGCAGTACGGGCGCACCGGCGCGGCCTGGCAACTCGCCCACCGGGTCAGCCTGTTGTACGAGCGGTCGGACGAGCCCAGCGGCCGGGACCAGGCGCACTGGCGGACCGTCGCCGAGATCGGGCTGCGCGCCGCGCACGCCGACCGGGACGAGGCGGCCCTCGCCCGGCTGGGCACCGACCTCGCCGTGGTGCACGTGCGCCGGGCGGCCCACCGCACCGCCCTGGAACACCTGGTCACGGCGGTCGCGGCCGCCGACCGGGCCGGGGACGCGGTGCTGCGCCACCACTGCCGCAGCCGGGTGGCCGCCGCGCTGGTGCGGGCCGGGCAGTACGACCGGGCGCTGCCGCTGCTCACCGACCTGGTGACCGCCGCCCGGACCCCGAGCACCGGGCACCTGCTGGTGCGCGCCCTGACCGACCTCGCCGAGGCCCTGGTCCTGGCCGGTGCGCCGGAGCGGGCGCTCGCCCACGCGGACGAGGCGGTCCGCGCGGCCACCGCACGCACCGACCCCGCTCGCACCGACCCCGCCCGTATCGCCGCCGCCCATCCGGAGGGCGGCCTGCCGGCCGGCGCGCGCCCCGACGGCGTCGAGACGGTGCTCGCCACCCACAGCCGGGCCCGCGCCCTGCACGCCCTCGGCCGCCGGGACGCCGCGCTGTCCTCGGCCCGGCTCGCGGTCGCGCTCGGCCGCACCGTGGGCGACCCCGCCGTGGAGGCGCGCTCGCACGGGCTGCTCGCCGACCTCCTGTACGAGCTCGGCCGCAGCGTCGAGGGGGCGGAGGCCCGACGGCAGGAACGGGTGCTGGCGGCGGGGGAGCGCTGACGGCGAGCACTGCGGACCGGTGCACAACTGCCTCCCCCCCCGCCGGCATAGGCGGAAGTATCGGCGGTTCCGGCACGCGGATCCAGTCGCCCGGCCGCCGCGTCCCCGGCATCCCCGCAGGCGGAGGGCTGGTACGCGCGCCACTTCCGCCGGGGCATACTTCTGCCTGAGGGGGAACTGCCCGGCCCGGCGCCCGGCAGAACTGCGGACGTACGGAACCAAGGGGCGGGGCGGGGACATGACGGTGGTGAGCGGAACCGGGGAGTTCGGCCACCTGCTGGCCGGGTACCGGGTGGCAGCGGGCCTGACCCAGGAGGACCTGGCCACCCACGCGGGCGTCAGCCTGCGGGCCCTCGGCGACATGGAGCGCGGACGCACCCGTGGCCCGCAGCGGCGCACCGTCCGGGCGCTGGCCGCCGCCCTGGGCCTGGACGGCGCGCAGACCGCCGCACTGGAGGGGGCAGCCCAGTCCGGTCGGCCCCGGGGCGTGCGGCTGGTGCCGCCGCAGGGGCAGGCCGCCCGGCGCGTCGGCCCCACGGTGCCCGTACCGGAACCGGCGGCGCCCGTACCGGACGCCGCCGCGGAGCCCGCGACCCCCGGCGCGCTCGCCCTCCCGCGTGACCTCGCCGACTTCACCGCCCGCGAGCAGGCCCTCGCCGAACTCGCCGCCCTCACCGCCGACGAGCACCCCGCCCACCCGAGGGTGGTGCTGATCAGTGGTCAGCCGGGGCTGGGCAAGACCGCCTTCGCCCTGCACGCCGCTCACGCGCTCGCCCCGGCCTTCCCGGACGGCCAGCTCTCCCTCGACCTCGGCGGCATGGCCGCCACCCCGCTGCCCGCCCGTGAGGCCCTCGGCCAGGTGCTGCGCGCCCTCGGGGTGGCGGACGGCGCGGTGCCCGCAGGGACGGAGGAGCGGGCCGGCCTGTTCCGTGCCCTGGTCCGCGACCGCAGGCTGGTCCTGGTGCTGGACAACGCCGCCGACGAGGGTCAGGTGCGCCCGCTGCTGCCCGGCTCCGGCCCGGCCGTGACCATCGTGACCAGCCGTCACGCCCTGCCCGGCCTGGAGGCGGTGCACCGGCTGCGGCTCGACGCGCTCTCCCCGGCCGAGGCGTCGGCGCTGCTGGCCCGGATCGCCGGGCCCGAACGGGTCGAGGCCGCCCCGGACGCGGCCGCCGAGCTGGCCCGGCTCTGCGGCTACCTGCCGCTCGCGCTGCGGATCGCCGGGCAGCGGCTGGTCGCCCGCCCGCAGCAGCCGGTGGCCCAGCTGGCGCGTCAGCTCGCCGTCGAGGAGAACCGGCTGGACCTGCTGGAGACCGGGGACCTGGCCGTCCGCCCGGCCTTCGAACTGTCCTATCGCCGACTGCCCGCCGAATCCCGGCTGGTGCTGCGCCGCTGCGCGCTGACGGCCGGGGCGGACTTCACCGCGGCCGTCCTGGCCCGCTACGCCGGGCTGTCGGCCGCCCGCACCGAACTGGTCCTGGAGCAACTGGTGGACGCCGGCCTCGTGCAGCCGGCGACCCCGGAGCGGTACCGGCTGCACGACCTGGTGCGGCTGTACGCGGGTGAGCGCCTGGCCGCGGACGAGACGGCCGAGGCCGTGGCCGAGGCCCGTACCCGGGCGGGGAGGTGGCTGCTGCGCGAGGCGGCCGCCCACGGCCTGCGGTTCGACCCGGACCACGCGGCGGCCGACGGGGCCGCGCCCGCCGAGGGCGGCTCCGTCCCGCTCACCGAGGCGGCGCGCTGGCTGGAGGAGGAGCACCCGGAGTGGCTGGCCGCGCTGTACCGCGCGCAGCGGGAGGGCCGCCACCGGGAGGTGATCGACACCGCCGAGGCCATGCACTGGTTCTCCGACCGCCTGCTGAGCTGGGACCTCTGGGGCGAGGTGTTCCAGCTGTCGGTGGACGCGGCCCGCGCGAGCGGCGACCGGCAGGCCGAGGCGGTGCACGTGAACTACCTGGCCTGGACGTACGTCACCTGTCTGCACCGCTACCAGCGCGGCACCGAACTCGCCAACGAGGGTCTGGAGTTGGCCCGGAGCGTGGGTGACCACGAGCAGCAGGGCTGGGCGCTCACCTACCTCGGCTCCGGGCTGCGGCACCTCCAGCGCTACCGGGAGGCGAGCGAGAGTTACCAGCGGGCGGCGGAGGCCTTCGCCGAGGTCGACAACCGGGCCGCGATGATCGGCCGGCTGGTCACCCTGCGCGGCGCCGCGACCTGCCTGCGCCACCTGGGCCGGGCCGAGGAGGCGCAGGACCTCCGCCGCCGCGCCCTGGCGCGCGCCCTGGAGCTGGTGGAGCGCTGGTCCTCGCCGCTGATGCACCTGATGGCGGCCATGACGGCGCACGAACTCGGCCAGGACCGGGCGGCGCTGAAGCGCTGGCCGGCCGCCGAGAAGGCCTACCGGCAGGCGCTGGTCCACTACGAGGCGATCGGGCGCCCGGACAGCATGACCAAGACGCTGACCGAGCTCGGCACCGCGCTGATCGAGCAGGGCCGCGCCGACGAGGCCCGGGAGATCCTCACCGAGGCGCTCACCGACCTGAGCGCGGACGGCCGTCACGGCCGGGGACCCGTGTAGCGGGGCCCCGGGCCGCTGCGGTGAACGGTCAGATCCGGGTGTCCTCCACCACCGGCAGCCCCTGGTCACCCCGGTCGCCCTGGTCACCCGGCTCGTTCCGGGAAGCGGCCGGGGCGAAGGCCGTCCGCGGTGCGGCCGCCGGCTTCTTCCCGCAGAAGGCCGGCTCCAGCGCGTTCATCAGCCCCTGGGTGACGGAACCGTTGTTGGAGGCGTTGGCGAAGACCACCACCGAGCGGTGCCCGTCCGGGGTGGTGAAGGACTGGGACTGGTAGCCCTGGACGATGCCGCCGTGCCCGTACACGTCCCCGCAGGACAGCGAGACGCGGCGCAGCCCCAGCCCGTAGGAGATCTTGGCGGTCGGCGTGGGCAGCGCGGCCTCCATCTGGCGCAGCGAGTCGTCCGAGACCAGCCTGCCGGAGCTGCCGGCCATCAGCGCGGTGAGGAAGGTGTCGAGGTCCTCGGCGGAGGAGATGACCGCCCCGGCGGCCCACACCCAGGAGCCGGTCTGCTCGGTCGAGTCCAGCAGCGGCTTGCCGCGGTCGTCGTTGGTGAGGTAGCCGGTGATGTGGGCGCCCGCGATCCGCTGGTCGGGGACGACGAAGGAGGTCCGCTTCAGGCCGAGCGGCTCGATGATCCGCTCGCGCAGCACGTCCGCGTACGGGCGGCCGGTGAGGTGCTCGACGGCGAGGCCCATCAGCACGAAGTCGGTGTTGGAGTAGGAGTAGCGGCTGCCGGGGGCGTACTGCTGGCCGTGCTTGACGGACATCGCGACCAGATCGGCCGGGGCGTACGCCTTGGTGCGGATGCGGGCCTCGAACGCGGCGGTGGTCTCCTCGCCGGGCTGCTCCAGCAGGTCGTTGGTGTGGTCGTAGACGCCGGCCCGGTGCTCCATCACCTGGCGGCCGGTCATCGTCCAGCCGTCCGGGAGGGTGCCGGCCGGGAGGTAGTCGCGCAGCGGCTTGTCGAGGTCGATCCGGCCCTGTTGCGCCAGCTGCATCACGAGAACGGCGGCGAACATCTTGCTGTTGCTGCCGACCCGGAACCTCCACGCGGAGTTCATCGGCGTCCCGTCCAGGTTCGCCTTGCCGACGGTCAGCCAGCGGGTCCGGTCGCCGCCGCCGTGGTCGCGGATCACCGCGAAGGCGCCCGGGGCGCCCGCGCCGGTGGTGGCCTGGAGTGCGCTGAGCACCGCGGCCGTGTCGGGGGCCGGCAGCGCCGCGCCGTCCCGGTCGGCGGCCAGGGCGGGCGTGGACGCGCCCGCCACCAGGACGGCAGCGGCGGCGGCCATCGCGAGCGGACGCAGAAGGCTGGTCTTCGCCATGTTCCTCGGCTCTCTCGTGGTCTGACGCGATGTCGGATCGCGTCCATCTGCGATCACTATCACCGGTTCGTGCGGCTGGTGGCAATGTGAACCGGATCGTCGGCATTGTCCGTTGTCGGGCCGGTCCGCCGGGCGCACCGTTCGTTTTCCGGCCCGGGGGCAAGGTTTTACCTCCCGTCATCTACCCGCGTTGACCGCGCCGCCGCATGCTGTTCGGGCGCTCGCTCCGCCGTCCGGTGCCACACCGCACCGGCCTCCCCCTCAGCGACCCCCCCTCACCGACCACGGAGTCCCCATGCCCCTGGCCACCCTCGCGCGCCGTGCCGGCGCCCTGCTGCTCGCCGGTGCCGGCCTGATATCCGCCACCGGCACCGCCCACGCCGCCGGCACCTACACCGCCGTGGTCTTCCCCGACCAGGACCACACGGTGGTCTACGACCTGATCAACTCCGCCACCAGGACGATCGACGTCACCATGTACGAGCTGCGCGACACCACGGCCGTCGACGACCTGATCGCCCGTCAGCGGGCCGGCGTCAAGGTCCGGGTCATTCTGGATGGCCGGCACACCTCGGTCAACGGCACCGCCTACAACGCGCTGAAGGCGGCCGGCGTCGGCGTCACGTACTCGTCCTCGGCGTTCGTCTACACCCACCAGAAGACCGTCACGGTGGACGGCACCACCTCCCTGATCCTGACCGGGAACCTGGACGCCACCTACTACTCCGGCAGCCGCGACTACGGCGTCCTCGACACCGACGCCAACGACGTGGCCGCGATCGAGCAGGTCTTCGCCGCCGACTACGCCAAGACCTCGGTCACCCCCTCCGACGGCGACGACCTGGTCTGGTCGCCCACCGACTCGCAGGAGCGGCTGCTGGCGCTGATCAACGGCGCGCAGACCTCCCTGGACGTCGAGGAGCTGGAGTTCGGCGACCCGGCTCTGGTGGACGCGATCACCGCGGCCGCCGACCGGGGGGTCACCGTGCGTGTGGTCGGCATGGACCCCGGCTCGTACGGTTCCTCCTTCGACGAGGTCACCGCGGCCGGCGCCAGGGTGGTCACGTACTCCTCGACCACCGGCCTGTACGTCCACGCCAAGGCCATCGTCGCCGACTACGGCACCTCCACCGCGAAGGTGTTCGCCGGTTCTGAGAACTTCTCGGACAACTCGCTGAACAACAACCGCGAGCTGGGTCTGATCGTCTCCGACTCCGGCGTGCTCAACACGATCGAGTCGACCTTCGCCACCGACTTCGCCAACGGCACGCCCTACTAGGCCGTCGGCGAGAGCACGACAGACCGTCACCTCCCGTTCCGGGCGGCCCGGCCGGGGCCGCCCGCCCACCCGAGGACCTGTCATGACTTCGTCCGCGAAGCCCCTGAACGACTCCCCCCGCCCCCGATCCCGCCGCACCGCGACCGCGCTCGGCTCGGCCGTCGCCCTCGTCGCCGCCTCGGCCGGGCTGTGGGCGGCCACCGCCACCACCGCGCAGGCGGCCGGGCTGCCCACACCCGACCACATCATCGTCGTGGTGATGGAGAACCACTCGTACAGCCAGATCATCGGCAGCAGCAGCGCGCCGTACATCAACAACACCCTGAAGGCGGGCGGAGCCAACCTCACCCAGTCCTACGCCATCACCCACCCCAGCGAGCCGAACTACTACGCGCTGTTCTCCGGCTCCACCCAGGGCCGGGTCGACGACAGCTGCGTGACGGTCGGCGGCTTCCAGGCCCCGAACCTGGCCTCCGAGGTGCTCGCCGCCGGGAAGACCTGGGCCAGCTACAACGAGTCCCTGCCCGGCCAGGGCAGCACGGTGTGCAGCAGCGGCAACTACGCGCAGAAGCACAACCCCTGGTTCGGCTTCGGCAACGTGCCGCTGAACAGCGCCATGACCTTCGCGCAGTTCCCGACCGACTACACTGCCCTGCCGAAGGTCTCCTTCGTGATCCCGAACCTGTGCAGCGACATGCACGACTGTTCGGTCAGCACGGGCGACACCTGGATCAAGAACAAGCTGGGCGCGTACGCCACCTGGGCGCAGAGCCACAACAGCCTGCTGCTCGTCACCTTCGACGAGGACAACAGCTTGTCCGGCAACCGGATCCCGACCGTCGTCTACGGCGCCCACGTCACCCCGGGCAGCAGCTCGGCCACCACCTACAACCACTACAACGTGCTGCGCACCCTGGAGGACCTCTCCGGGGCGAGCGGCCACGCGGGCAACGCCGCGACCGCGACCGACATCACCGGCATCTGGAACTGACCCCAGGGCCTAGGAGTCGACGGGGACCGGCGGCCGTTCGGCGGCGGCCGGTCCCACGGCTTCCGGCGCGGCGCCCAGCCGGCGCACCCCCGGGACCGCCGCGGTGCCCACGCACGCCAGGGTCACCAGCGCGGCCGCGGCCAGCAGCGGCGCCCGGCTGCCCCAGGCGTCGGCGGCCAGCGGGGCCAGCACGTAGCCGAGCGGCGCGGCGGCCAGCGAGAGCAGCCAGTCGTACGAGGTGACCCGGGCCAGCACCTGCGGCGGGAACTCCTCCTGGACCACCGTCTCCCACACCGGGTTGAGGAACCCCAGCCCGGCCATCGCCACCCCGTACGCCGCCACCGTGACCGGCGCGGGCGCCGGAACGGCGAGCGCCAGCAGCGGCAGCCCGTACAGCGCCAGGGCCAGGTTGCCGACCAGCACCGGGCGCCGGGGCCGCAGCCGTCCGGCCGCCACCGAGCCGAGCAGCAGGCCGACGGCCCCGGCCTGGGTGACCGCCACCCAGACGCCGTCGCCGCCGAGGCGGGTGGCGGCGATCAGCGGACCGAGGGTGAGCGCGACCGCGCTCGCGCCGTTCCACGCCCCGTGGGCGACCAGGCTGGTCCAGTACCAGTCCCGGGCGCGCACCTCGCGCCAGCCCTCGGCGAGGTCCCGGCGCAGCGGGCGCGCCCCCGCGGCCGCGATCGGATCGCGGGCCGGGGCGAGGCGGACCCGGGTGAGCAGGGCGGCGCTCAGCAGGAACGAGACGCCGTCCGCGACGAAGGCCCAGCCGGGCCCGGCGGTGTACACCAGGAGCCCCGCGAGCGCCGGGCCGCCGAGTCGGGCGGCGCTGGTGGCGGAGCCGAGCAGGGAGTTGGCGCGCAGCCGGTGCTCGGTCGGGACGGCGGCCCGCACCAGCGGGGAGGTGGTCGGCATGGCGAAGGCCGAGGCGAGGCCGCCGGCCGCCGAGGCGACCGCGATGTGGGTCAGGTCCGGTCGGGCGCCGAGGAGTTCGAGGCCGACCAGCAGCTGGGTGGCGGCGCGCAGCAGGTCGGTGGTGAGCGCGACCAGGCGCGGGTCGAGGCGGTCGCCGGCCACTCCGCCGAAGGGCAGCAGGAGCAGCCGCGGCACCATCGCGCAGCCGAGGACGAGGGCGAGCGCGGCGGAGGAGCCGGTCGCGCGGGTGATGGCGATGGCGAGGGCGGCGGGGACGACGGCGTCGCCGAGGGTGGAGACCGTCCGGCCGAGGAAGAGCAGGCGGAAGTCGCGCAGGGCCAACGGGTGTCGGGCCGTCGGGTGCCGGGGTGCGGGGTTTCGGGTCACGCTGCGGAACTGTATTTCGGTAACGAAATTTTGGCAACGAATATTTTGGTGCCGATGCATTCGCCCTTTGTAGACTCCTCCCATGCCCCAGCACCCCCACCAGCAGCCGACCCCGCCCCGCGACTGGACGGACGGCCACCTCGACCGCTGGCTGCCGGTGCTCCCCGAGCTCGACCCGGACATCGAGGGCGCGGTGACCCGGATGTCCCGGCTCACCCGCCACCTCGGCCGGGTCCGCGAACAGGGCGTCGCCGACTACGGCCTGCACAAGCACGAGTTCGACACCCTGCACGTCCTGGCCGGCCGCGGCGGCCACGCCGCTCCCTCCGACCTGCGCGCCGACCTCAACCTCGCCCCCGCCTCCGTCACCGGTCGGCTGGAGGCCCTGGAGCGCCGCGGCTTCGTGCTGCGCACCCCCTCGACGGAGGACCGCCGCAAGGTCGACATCGTGCTGACCGAGGCTGGCCGCGCCGCCTGGCAGGAGGCCCTGGACGTGGTCGGCCGCGAGGAGCACCGACTGCTGGGCGTGCTCTCCGGGGGCGAACGGCGCACGCTCTCGGACCTGCTGCGGAAGGTGATGCTCGCGCAGGAGTCGGCGGGGGAGTAGGGCGCCACCCGGATACGGGCCCCACGCCCGGAGGGCCGCCCGGTGGTGGAGTGTCAGCCCGTACTCGACCGGTGGTGCGTGCGCCTGGTATCGATAGGGGCGTGCGATTCGAACTAGTGCCGATGCCGGACGAGGTGGGGGAGCGGCCCCGGGACGGGCGCGGGTACCCGGTGCCGGCGATCACGCCGTGGCAGGACGGGCAGCCGCAGTTCGCGCTGACCGACCACGGGCGCAGCGCCGACTGCGCGTTGGAGCGCCGGTGTTCGGTGTGCGGGGTGTTCATGGCGCGCGGGCCGGTGTGGCGGGTGGTCGGGCCGGCCGAGAGCGCCGCGATCGCCGAGGCGATCGCGGCGGGGCGGCCGTACCGGAATCTCGCGCCGACCATGGAGGGCCCGGGGCACCGCGCCTGCATGCTGTACGCGTCGATGGTGTGCCCGTACCTGGCCCGGCCCAACGCCCGCCGGAAGGTCACCGCCGAGAACGGGGAGGACCGGCTGACCGCCGCCGCCGTCCGCGGTGCGGTCCGTGGCGGCACGGGCGCGGTGGTCGGGTTCGGTGACTACGAGTACGCGGTCACCGAGACCCGGGTGCTGTTCCGCTTCCTCGACGTGGTCGAGTTCCTGCCGCACGAGTCCGCCGACGAGCACCTGGCCGAGCTGCGGGCCGAGTTGGACCGGTCGGCGCGGGATCAGGGCCGGTAGACCGGCAGGCCCGGGAGGGTGGAGACCTGGGCCGGCGCGGCGGAGCCGTCGGCCGGCACGGTGTCGATGCCCTCCGGGGTCCGGGCGGCGACGGTCTTGCCGTCCGGGGACCACGCGGGCTCGGTGAAGTCCGTGGTGGCCGAGGGGGTGAGGTCCTTCTCGGCCTTCTGGTCGTGCTCGGTGGAGCGGGTGAACAGGTGGTCGTGGCCGTTCACCGCGCGGACGAAGACGATCTGCCCGCCGTCCGGGGACAGGGCCGGCTGCGAACCCTTGCCGATGTCCTGCGTGGCCGAGCGGATGTAGTCGTCGTAGATGTACACCTCGTTCGCCGGGGTGTTGGCGAACGCGATGGCGGCCTGCTGGCCGCCCGCGTTGGCCCAGGTGTTGCCGGTCTGCGGCGGCTGCGGGAGGCCCGAGTTGTCGCCGCCCTCGGAGTTGTACGGGCTGAGGTCCTCGACGGCGCCGCCCTTGGCGGGGACCTTCACCAGCCGCAGCGTGCCGGCCTTCTTGGCGGTGAACACGATGTTGTTGTAGCGCTCGGTCTCGTCGGGGACGACGCCGCCGCTGGGCCCCTTCGCGGCGTGCTGCCAGGTCGGGTGGGACCACTCCTCACCGTCCGGGTGCTTGGCGAGGGTGGACTTGCCGCTGCCGTCCGGGTTGGCGGTCATCAGGTCGCCGCTGTCGCCGACGTAGACGACCTTCTTCCCGTCCGGCGACCAGGCGAGGTCGCGCACCACGGAGCCGAAGTCGACGAGGGTGCCGTTCATCGCGACGTTCCTGGTGCCCGTGCTGATGGTCAGGTGGTTGGCGACCGAGGTCCCGTTGACCTCCTTGCCGCCGGGGGCCGGGCTGCCGGAGTGCGAGGCGCCGCCGGGCGCCGCCGTTCCGGTCGCGTTGCTGCCGGGTGCGGCGGTGCCCGGCGCGGCGGTGGCGCCGGAGTCGGCGTTCTCAGGGCCGCAGGCGGAGAGCAGGACCGCGCTGACGGTGGTCATCAGCGCGATCGCGGCGGCGCCGCCGAATCGGTTGCGCACGGACATTCCGGTTCCCCCTTGGTGGTGCTGTTCGCTTCCGTCGAAGAGGTTCCCAGTCCAAGGTCAGCGCCCGGTGCCCGCTCTGTCACAGCCCTGGAACATTTCGGCTGATGCCTCGTCAGTCCGCGTGCCCCGCAGGGCGGATGCCGATTCCGGCGCGCGCTCAGAGGCCGAGTTCGGTGAGCCCCGGGTGGTCGTCGGGGCGGCGGCCGAGCGGCCAGTGGAGGAGCCGCTCCCCGGGGGAGATCGGCAGGTCGTTGATCGAGGCGAGACGGTGGGCCATCAGGCCGTGCTCGTCGAACTCCCAGTTCTCGTTGCCGTAGGAGCGGTGCCACCGGCCGTCGTCGTCGTGCCACTCGTAGGCGAAGCGGACGGCGATCCGCTCGCCGCCGAACGCCCACAGCTCCTTGACCAGGCGGTAGTCGTGTTCGCGCTGCCACTTGCGGGTGAGGAAGGCGGCGATCTGCCCCCGGCCGGTGAGGAACTCGGCGCGGTTGCGCCAGCGGCTGTCCGGGGTGTACGCGAGGGCGACGCGCTGGGGGTCGCGGGTGTTCCAGGCGTCCTCGGCGGCCCGGACCTTGCGGCGGGCGGTCCCCTCGGTGAAGGGCGGGACGGGAGGGCGCTGCTCGGGCATGGGTCTCTCCTTGAGAACGGGCGTTCCGCTGGCGAGAACGATCGTTCTCGCGTCGTTCGCTACCCTAGGAGAACCATCGTTCTCACGCAAAGGCACGGCAGATGGAGCAGACGGAACAGGTCGATCCGCGGAACCGGATCCTCGACGCGGCCGAGGAGCTGTTCTACGGCCAGGGGGTCCAGGCAGTCGGGATGGACGCCGTCCGGGCCGCCTGCGGACTGACCATGCGCCGCGTCTACCAGCACTTCCCGTCCAAGAACGACCTGGTCGAGGCCTATCTCCGGCGCCGCGACGCGCGCTGGCGGGCGAGCCTGGCCGTCCACGTCTCGCGGGCCGGCGGCACGCCCCGGGACCAGGTGCTCTCGGTCTTCGACTGGCTCGGCCGGTGGTTCGCCGAGCCCGGCTTCCGTGGCTGCGCCTTCGTGAACTCCTTCGGCGAACTCGGCGCCACCACGCCCGCCGTCGCGGCTGCCGCCCGGCACCACAAGGACGAGTTCGCCGGGTACCTGGCCGGCCTGGTCGAGGCCGCCGGTGCCCCGCCCGCCACCGCCGCCCAGCTGGCCCTGCTCGCGGAGGGCGCGATCACCACCGCGGCCGTGCACGGGGACCCGAGCGCCGCCGCCGACGCGGGGACGGCGGCCCGGCTACTCCTGGACGCCGCGCTGGACGCCCGGAGTTGACACCGGCCGGGTGCGGGACCGGTCGGGGTCCGGGCCCGCACCCCCGGGCCCCGGCCGGTACGGCTCAGCCGGTGGTGTAGCCGGAGCCGTAGGCGGTGATGTCGAACGGGCCGTCCAGGTCGTAGTCGCCGGTGGCGGCGATCCGGCGCAGGCACTCGACCCGGTCGACGGACTTGCGCCACTCGTCCGCGGTGGAGGAGTTGGCCGGGTTGTTCAGGGTCGATCCGGACGTCGAAGAAGGCGTCCAGCCCAGGCGCGCTCACCGGCGGCGGAGGGGCGGCCGATCTTGGCGTTGGTGCGGCCGATCAGATCAGCTGGCCGGCGCGTCGGTGTGGGTCAGGGTCTCCCAGCCGATGAAGTAGTTCGCCCCGAACGGGCTGTGCGCGGCCACGTACTGCTCGGTCTGCGGCATCGGGAGCCCCTCGCGCAGGTGGTACTCGTCGTACGCGAGCTGCACGGCCGGGCCGAGGCCGGTGTTCACCGAACCGTCGCACAGCCAGTCCGGCACGCTCGCGCCGTTGTCGTAGCGGGTGTGGAACTCCACTGCCTTGACCAGCCGTTCGCGGCCCTCGCCCCACAGGTCGACGCCCTGCAGCCGGGCGGTCTCGGCGGCCTGGGCGGCGGCCTCCAGGCCCCAGCCGGTGTGGCCGAAGTCCCGGCAGGTCTCCTGGGACAGCCCGTCGACGAAGGTGGACTGCCCGTTCCAGTACTTGACCAGCGCGGATTCGCCCCCGATCCCGGCGTTCGGCGGGGGCACCGGCAGGTCGCCGTCCGAGGTGAGGTAGACGTACGCGGGCAGCCGGTGGCGCCACAGGTCGACGGCCCGGTCGAACAGGCCGCGGTCGTCCAGGAACACCGCGATCCCCATCAGGGCGTCGGTCTCGATCAGTTCCCAGTTGCCGTTCTTGCGCGGACTGCCGGGGGTCAGCAGCGGCACGTAGACGGTGCGCAGCATGGTGGCGAAGCGGTCGACCGAACCCGCCGACCAGCCCGCGCCGGTGTGGCGGATCAGCTCGGCGGCGCGGGCCCAGTTGTTGCCCGACCAGCCGGTCTGCAGTGGGGCGTTGGTGTTGGTGTGCTGCCGGATCACGCCCGACCAGGCGTCCATGATGGAGATCGCCTTGTCGGCGTACCGCTGGTCGCCGGTGAGCACCCACTGCAGGGCCTGGGCGTAGGCGGCCATCGAGTCGTCGCGCTCGTCGGAGCATCCGTTGTCGGGGTGCGAGCTGGATCCGCACTCGACGGTGGCGCGCGGCTCGGGCTGCCAGGCGAGTGAGGCGTACTTGCTCGTCCGCAGGCCGGCGAGGGCGGACGTCCAGGGCTGTGCTCCGGTGGCCAACTTGGCCTTCACGAATTCGAGTTGCCGCGCACCGACCAGCACGCCCGGGTGCTGGAAGGCGGCGGCGCCCCGGGTGGCCGCCGCGGGGGTGCGGGCTTCGGCGGCGGGGGTGGTGGCGGCGGGCAGCAGGAGGGCGGCGAGGGCGGTCCCGCTGATCAGTGTCCTGAGGGTGTTCCTGGTGCTGCTACGGCCCATGGGTAAGTCGTCCTCTCGGTGGGAGGAGGTCGTGCTCGGGTCCGGCCTTGCTGGATGTTAGGAAACCTTCCTAACCAGTGGCATTGAACCACCAACTCATGTCCACGCCAAGCGGTCCGGGGTCCCGGAATTCGGCGGGATTGTGCCCCTCCCGTCCCACCAGCCCCTCGTTTATCGCCCGTTGATCGTCGACGTCTAGCGTCGGGACCATGGACGACAGGACGGCCGAGTGGCCGGGGGCGGCGCCCGAGGGGCGGATCACGGAGCAGGACACCGAGCGGTTCCGGCAGTTGTTGGCCGGGCTGGAGAGCTCGCTGGCGGCGGACCGGGAGGTGGCGGGGCGTGAGGCCTGAGGCCGCCGAAGCGCGCGGTCCGGCGCCCGGGTCCGCCGAGTGGGGCCCGGTGGCGGTGCTGCCGCTCTGGCGGCGTGACGAGCGCGGGGAGGAGTGCCGGGACGCGGACCGGCCCGGGGTGCTGCGGGGGCACCCCGGGCCGGTGGCGTCCGATCGGCCGGAGGCCGCACCGGACGAGGCTTGACGGATCAGGAGCAGTCGCACCCGCAGCCGTCGCAGCCGCAGTCGTCGCACCCGCAGCTGTCGCAGCAGTCGCACCCGCACTTGCAGCAGTCGCAGCAGCCGGGGTCGCAGGAATTGCAGCAGTCGCAGCCGTCGCAGCAGTCGTGCCGCTCGCAGAAGCCCTTGCGGCGCTCGCGGCTGAACGGGTCGTTGTGCTCGCAGCAGAGCAACTGGCAGGTGCAGGCCATCAGCGCCCAGACCGCGCACCCGGCGAGCAGGTTGCGCCGCTGCGGAGGCTTCCCGCCGGGCGGGGTGAAGCCGGGGCCCTGCGGCACCCACGGGGGGACCGGCGCCTGGTTCGGGTCCTGGCCCGGGTGCGGACCACCCGGGTAGCCGGGCGGCACCTGACGCGGCGGCGCGTCCTGCGGGTGCTCGGCGACGATGCCGTGGGCGGCGCCGTGACCGCCGCTGCGGCAGCTCGCCCCGTGCCCGGCCCGGCCGAAGACCCGGTCCACCGCGCTCTCCGTCTCGTGCCCGAGCAGCACGTGCACCAGCGCCCGGTCGGTCAGTTCGACCTCGCGCAGCGCGAGCCGGATGCCGTGCACGGCGTCGCGGCAGAGCCGTTCGGCCTCGGCGCGGTCGGTGCCGGTGGCGGTCAGCGGATTCCAGGCGCCCGAGGCGGCGTCGGCGGCCTGGTCCTCGGCGGCGTCGAGGAGGTGGGCGAGCCGGCCGAACAGGCGGCCCGCCTCGGCGAGCGGCGCGGCGTTGCCGGGGCGGCCGGCGATCACGGCGGTGTGGGCGAAGGCGGCCGAAGTGGCGGTCTCGGTGGGCTCGGTCACCAGCAGCACGGAGCCGCCGGGCAGCAGCGAGCGCTCCAACTCGCCCTGCCGGGAGGCGGCGTCGAGCAGCACGGCGGTGTCGAAGCCGACGGCGGAGGCGCTGCCCGCGCTCTTGCGGTCCCAGCGCCGGGTCACCGCGCGGGCCCCGACGGCGACCGGGCGGCGGGCGAACACGCCGTCCCGGTCCTCGACGTGGTCGCGGATCTTCACCGAGGCGAGCGCGAGCGAGACGGCCGCCGCCAGCCGGGCCCCCTCGCCCTTGGCGACGGAGGCCGTTCGCATGCCGCGCAGCGGGCACGGCCCGGCGGTGCGGCGCCAGCTGGAGTCCTCCCGGGCGGCCTGGGCCTCGACCAGGACGGAGATGATCAGCCCGTCGTAGTTGGTGGCGGTCCGGGCGAGCTGCCCGTGGTCGTCCCGCAGGGCGAGGCAGAGTCCGCACAGGTGCGCCATCCAGGAGGCCTGGAGACGTTCGGACAGCCGGTGCCTGCACGGTCTGATGATGCCGAACACGATCCTCGTCCCCCTCGCCGATGGGCCGCTGACCGGCCACTTTCTCGGCGGACATCATATGATCACCGGCCCGCCGGGGTGGACCGGTCGGCCGAACCGGAGCCGACCTGCCGTCGGACCGTCACCCGGCCGTCGAAGAGCCGCGCCGTCCCCGGTGTTCGCCGGCCGGTGAGCGGCGGGAAGGGCCGTCGGAGGAGCCGGTCGCGCTGAGCCGAGGGCGAACAGCCGTCCGGTAGCGGCCGGTCGGCGCGTACGGTGGCGGGCATGACGACAGTACGGACGGTGCGGTTGCCCGGACTCACCCTCGCCTACCGCGAGAGCGGACGCCCCGACGGCCCTCCGCTGGTGCTGCTGCACGGCCTCGGCGAGCGCGCCACCGGCTGGGACACGGTGCTGCCCGACCTCGCCCCCCGCCACCACGTGTACGCCCTCGACCTGCGCGGCCACGGCGACAGCGGCCGCACCGCCGCCTACGGCCTGGAGGCGATGCGTGAGGACGTGCTCGCCTTCCTCGACGCCCTCGGCCTGGACCGGGTCGACCTGGTCGGCCACTCGATGGGCGGCGCCGTCGCCTACCTGCTCGCCCAGGCCGCGCCCGAGCGGGTCGAGCGGCTGGTCCTGGAGGAGATCCCCGCCCTGCACCCGCGCCCGTCGAGCGTGCCGCCCGAAGGAGCGGACGAACCGGCGCACTTCGACTGGGCGATGGTGCGGGCCGTCAAGGCGCAGCTCGACACCCCCGATCCGGCCTGGCGGGAAGGGCTGACCCGGATCACCGCCCGCACCCTCGCCGTCGCGGGCGGGCCCACCAGCCACGTCCCCCAGGAGCGGATCGCCGAACTCGCCCGGCTGATCCCGGACTGCCGCCTGGTCACCATCGAGGCCGGACACCTGGTGCACAACGCCCGCCCGGCCGAGTTCATCGCCGTCGTGGCGCCCTTCCTGGAAGCCTGAGCCGGGACGCCGGGACGCCGGGACGGCGCACCGGCGCCCCGGCCTGCCCCGCCCCGGCCGTCACCCGAAGACGGTGGCGTGGCCGGTGGCGAGGCAGGCCCGGTACGGCTGGTGCCAGGCGAAGACCTCCGGCCCGAACGGATCGTCGCCCGGCAAGGCCTCCAACCGGTGTGACTGCGCAAGGGTCGAGAGAACCGTCGGCCGCCGGCCGGATCCCGATGGCTGCGAAGAACCCTCGGAGCTCCGCGAGCAGGGCGCCGCTGGAGCCCACCATCCCGGCGCCGGGCACATCGGCGTCCTCCGGGAGGAAGAGCGGGTCGGCGTCGTCCCGCAGCTCCGGGGTGCCGAGCGTCCGACACCGATGGACAGTCCCGTGCCCCGCTACACCCCCTGCTCGGCGGGCAGCCGCCCGCTGCGCACCGCGGCGACCAACTCGGCGTGGTCGGCCTCGGTCCGGTCCGCGTAGGCGACGGCGAAGGCGGCGATCGCCTCGTCCAGGGCCTCGCTCTTGCCGCAGTACCCGGCCAGCAGGCCCGGGTCGGCGGTGTGGGCGTGCGCCCGGGCGAGCAGGGCGCCGGTGATCCGGGCGTAGTCGTCGAGCTGGGCGGGCAGCAGCACGGCCGGGTCGACGCTGCCCTTGCGGTTGCGGAACTGCCGTACCTGGTAAGGGAGTCCCTCGACCGTCGTCCAGCCGAGCAGGGTGTCGCTGACCACCTGCATGTGCTTCTGGCCGAGCACCACCCGCCGACCTTCGTGCTCCTCCTCCGGACGCCGCCCGTGGCCGTCGAGGTACGGCAGCAGCGCGGACGGCCGGGCCTCCTTCACCTGGAGCACCAGCGGCTGGTCCCGGTGGTCGGTGAGCAGCACGACGTACGAGCGGGTGCCGACACTGCCCGTGCCGACCACCCGGAAGGCGACGTCCTGCACCCGGTACCGGGACAGCAGGGTGCGCACCTCGGCGGGCACCGTCGCCACGTACGGGCCGAGCGCCCCGGCCACCGCGCGGGCGGTCGCGTCGGTGACCTCGGTCAGCACCGGCGGAGCGGCGGTGAACCGCCAACCGCCGTCCGCGGTACGGGCGGTGCTGCGGGCAGCGAACCGGGCACTGGTGTTGCCGAGAGCCTTCGCACCGACCTTCCGGAGCACCTCGGTGAGGTCGTGCGCCTCGGCGAAGGACACCAACTGCTCGTCGGCCACGGCGTTCCAGGCGTCCAGGGCGGGCAGCTTGGCGAGCGTGCGCAGGGTGCGGCGGTAGGAGCCGGCCGCGTGCTGGGCGGCCGCGCGGGCGGTGGTCCCGCTCGCCCCGGTCTCCCGGCCCGCCAGCACCAGGCTGGTGGCGAGCCGCTTGAGGTCCCACTCCCAGGGGCCGGGTACGGTCTCGTCGAAGTCGTTGATGTCCATGACGAGTTGGCCGCGCGCGTCGCCGTACAGCCCGAAGTTCGCCGCGTGCGCGTCCCCGCACAGCTGGGCGGTGACGCCGGTCACCGGCGTGCCCGCGAGGTCGGCGGCCATCAGCCCGGCCGACCCGCGCAGGAAGGCGAAGGGCGTGGCGGCCATCCGGCCCACCCTGATCGGCACCAGGCCCGGGATCCGGCCGGCGTTGGACGCCTGGAGCGCCGCCACCGCCGTGGGCCGGTCGGCCGCGGGCGCGAACTCCGCGTGCCGCTCCCGGGGGACGCGTCCCCGCAGCGCCTTGCCCTGCTCCCGCGCCCGCTGCGCCCGGCCGTCCGGCCCGGTCGCGAACCCGGGGACGGTGAACTTCCGCCGCCCCGTGGTGTTCTCCTTGTCCGTCACTGTTCCCCGCCCGCTCGCCCTGCTCGAACTCCCGCCCGTGACCTGCACGGATGGCTCATCAGGGGGAGTGACGTCCGGCGTCGCGCGGTGGTTCCGGGGACTGCCCGGGTTGGGCGTGGGGGCCACCACGTAGCCTGGGGAGGGTGAACGGTCTCCGGAGGGGCCTGGCGGTCCGACTCCCCGCAGCCGCAGCCGCGTTGCTCGTCGTGGCGGCCGGCCTCGGCGTACGCGCGGCGATGACCGGCGACCCGGCCAAGTACGCGGGTGACGCGCTCTACACCGTCCTGGTCCACGCCCTGGTGGTGCTGGTCGCGCCGGGGGTGCGGCCGGTGCGGGCCGCGCTGGTGGCTGCCGGGGTGAGCTGGGCGGTGGAGCTGTTCCAGGCCACCGGACTGCCGGACGCGTGGGGGCGGCGCAGCGGGCTGGTGCACCTGGTGCTCGGGTCGACCTTCAACCCGCCGGACCTCTTCTGGTACCTGGTCGGCGCGGCCTGCGCCGCACTGCCGCACGGGGTGCTGCGGTCAGGTCGGACCGCAGCACCCCGTGACGCTGTCTGACCGACCGTCAGAGCGGAAGCAGATCGGGCCGCTTGGCCTCGACGTGGTCGCCCGAGGACTCGCCGCGCAGACGACGGCCGACCCACGGGATCAGGTACTCGCGAGCCCACTGGAGGTTCTCCCGCCGCTGGTCCGCGGGGGTGAGGACGCGGGCGCTCGGCCACGGGGCCTCCGGGTCGGCCTCGGTGCGCAGTCCCAGCGAGCGGGCGGCCAGCAGGGCGACCCGCTGGTGCCCCTCGGGGGACAGGTGCAGCCGGTCCTCGCTCCAAGCACGGCGGTCCTGCACCGCGCGCAGCGACCACAGGTCGGCCACCTTGCAGTCGTAGCGGTCGGCGACCGCCCGCATGTGGCCGTTGTAGGTGGCGATCTTGCCGCGCAGGTGCTTGAGCAGCGGTACCTCGCGGGTGTCGAAGCCGGTGCAGATCAGCACCGTGCCCGCGCTCCCGGCGAGTTGGGCGATGGCGGCCTCGAAGCGCTCGGCCACCTCGTCCGGGTCGCTGCCGGGCCGCAGGATGTCGTTGCCGCCGGCGCAGAAGGTGACCAGGTCGGGCTGGAGCCGGCGGACCTGCGGCACCTGCTCGGCCACGATCTGGTCCAACAGCCGTCCGCGCACCGCCAGGTTGGCGTAGCGGAACCCGCCCGGCGGCCTGCCCTCGGCGAGCATCCCGGCCAGGCGGTCGGCCCAGCCGGCGAAGGCGCCGTCGGCACCGGGGTCGTTCAGACCCTCGGTGAAGCTGTCCCCGAGGGCGGCGTACGAACTGAGGTCAAGGGTCTCCTGGAGGTTCGGCATGAAAGAGATAGTTCACCCATTCAAGTGACCTACGCCACCGTAGGTGACCCTGGCGGCACGTGAGATGGGCCACGTACCCTGCGCGACCCCCGGCGCGACTCGTCGCGGCCCCTCGCGGCTCCCCTTCGCACCGCCGCGCCGCAGAGCGCCCGGTCGCGGAAAGCACAAGATCCGCGCCCCCTTCCGCTTCCCGGCCCGTTCGGCCCATGCTCGAAGCACGGCGCGCCGTACCGGCCGCCGTTCTTCCTGGGGGACGACCACACCATGAACCTCTCCGAGAACTGGACCGTCGACGACCGCTGCACCAACTGCGACGTGGCCCGCCAGCTCGCGCCCGACCTGATCCGCGAGCACGCCCGCAAGTCCGAGCTGATCCGCCAGCCGCGCGACGAGGCCGAGCAGCGGCAGCTGCTCGCCGCCGCCCACGCCTGCCCGACCCGCTCGATCCGCCCCGGCACCGGCCGGCTCGACCAGGCCACCGACCCGTTCCCGCTCCCGCTGGACGAGGCCGGAGACGTGCTGCTGCTCGGCCACAACTCCCGGCAGACCGCGGGCGCCAACTCCTACCTCTGCCGCCGGCCCACCGGCTGGGCGATGATCGACACCCCCCGCTACAGCGAGGCGCTCGCCGCCCGCTACCGGGCGCTGGGTCCGGTCACCGACGTCCTGCTCACCCACCGTGACCACGCTGCGCACGGTCGGGAGTACGCCGACCGGCTGGGCGCCCGGCTGTGGATCCACGAGGGCGACCTCGCCTCCGCCCCCGACGCCGACGAGGTGCTGCGCGGCACCGACCCGGTGGAGGTCTCGCCCGGCCTGGTCGCCCACCCCTTCCCCGGCCACACCCTGGGCAGCGTGCTGTACGTCGCCGACCAGCGCTACTGCTTCAGCGGCGACAGCCTGTACTGGTCCCGCACCAACCAGGACATCGAGGTGCAGGAGGCGGTGACCTGGTACTCGATCGAGGAGCAGTCCGCCTCGCTCGACCGCAGCCTGGACGCGTTGCGCTTCGAGTGGCTGCTGCCCGGCCACGGCGACAAGCAGCGGATGCCCGCAGAGGAGGCGGACCGCCGACTGCGCGCCCTGGCCGTCCGGGCCCGGGCGCTGCGGACCGAGCCGGTGGACTTCGCCGCCGTGCGCTGGTGACCCCGCGCGGATCGGCCGTGCGCCGGGGCTCGCGCCGGGTGCGCGGGGGGTTGCGCCCGCCGGGAACGCCCGCGCGGGTGTGCGAACGGTGGCGACGGGGCAGCCGCCTGTCGAGCGATGCGCACTCCGAACCCCCGCGATCCGAGGACGGTTGAGCAATGCCCACGCACACCCAGGCGCGCACGGCGCGACCCCGGCGCTACCTGATGTGCCGGCCCACGTACTTCACGGTGGACTACGCGATCAACCCGTGGATGGACCCGGCGCAGCCCACCGACACCGAGCTCGCCGTCCGCCAGTGGGAGCGGCTGCACCGGACGTACCGGAGCCTCGGCCACACCGTCGAGCTGATCGACCCGGTGCCGGGCCTGCCCGACATGGTCTACGCCGCCAACGGTGCGACCGTGCTGGACGGCCGGGCCCTGGTGGCGACCTTCCGCTACCCGGAGCGTGCCGCCGAGTCCGAGGCCTACCAGTCGTGGTTCCGTCTGCACGGCTACCGCGCGGTGCGCCGCGCCGGCCACGTCAACGAGGGCGAGGGCGACCACCTGGTGGTCGGCCGCCGGGTGCTCGCCGGGACGGGCTTCCGCACGTCGCGGTCCGCGCACGCCGAGGCGGAGCAGCTGTTCGGCGTGCCGGTGGTCAGCCTGACCCTGGTCGACCCGCGCTTCTACCACCTGGACACCGCACTGGCCGTCCTCGCCGACGACCACGTCATGTACTACCCCGAGGCCTTCGACGCCGACAGCCGCTCGGTGCTGCGCACGCTCTACCCCGACGCGATCCTCGCCGACCGGGCCGACGCCGAGGTGTTCGGGCTGAACGCGGTCTCGGACGGCCGCCGGGTGCTGCTCCCCGAGACGGCCAAGAACCTGGCGGGCCGGCTCGCCGAGCACGGCTACGAGCCGATTCCGGTGGACGTCTCCGAGCTGCTCAAGGGCGGCGGCGGGGCGAAGTGCTGCACCCTCGAACTCAGGCCGTGACCCCTCGCCTCACGCGGTGACGAGCAGGACCTCCAGGGTGCGGGGCCCGTGCACCCCCTCGACCCGGTCCAGTTCGATGTCGCTGGTCGCCGACGGGCCGGAGATCCAGGTCTGCGGGCGCGCCGGGACGAGCCGGGGCAGCGCCAGCGGGACGGAGGCGACGACCTGCTCCGGCGCCCGGACCACGCAGAGGTGGTGGTCCGGGACGAGCGACAGCAGCCGTCGGCCCTGACCGGGCCCGCCGTCCAGCACGATCGTCCCGGTCTCGGCGATCGCCAGCGCGCAGCCGGTGACCACGCTGTCCACGGCGTCCAGCCGGGCGGCGGTGAGGCTGCCGTCGTCCGGCAGCAGCTCGGTGTCACCGGCCGCCGAGAGCCAGGAGGGCGGCAGCCCGGCCGGCAGGACGACCGTGCGGCTGCCGCGTGCCGCGAGCAACTCATGGATTCGGGAGGGGAGTTCCGCCTCGGTGCAGCGGTGCACCAGGGCCCGGTAGTCGGCCAGGTTGCGGTGCAGGAGGTCGAGCAGCGCCGCCGGGTCGTCGGCCGGGGCGTGGGTGCTCAGGTACCCCCGCGCCAGCGGCTGTTCGGGCACCGTGCTCGCGTCACCGAGCGCGGCCCGGACCCGCCCCAGGATCAAGTCCCGTGCGGAGGGGAGCGGGTTCATGTGCGGTTCCTCCGCCACCAGTCACGGAACGGTTCGGCCGGCACCTCCGGCAGGTCCCGGCTGTCCGTCCAGGCCCGCCCGGGCCCGGGCAGTCGGCGCGGGTGCAGGGCGCGGGTGCGCCCGGCCAGCCGTTCGGCGGCCGCGAGCGCCGCCGGATGGTCCAGGACGTACCCGGCGGCGGACATCGCGGCCCGCTCCACGGGGTGGCCGCCCTGGTCGGCGACCCGCTCGCGCAGGTGCACCAGCACCTCGGGGATGTCGATCGCCACCGGGCACACCTCGTAGCAGGCCCCGCAGAGCGAGGAGGCGTACGGCAGCGAGGCGTCCACCGGGCTCGTGGTGCCGCGCAGTTGGGGGGTGAGGACGGCGCCGATCGGCCCCGGGTAGACCGAGCCGTACGCATGCCCGCCGGCCCGCTCGTACACCGGGCAGACGTTGAGGCAGGCCGAGCAGCGGATGCAGCGCAGGGCCTGCCGGCCGACCTGGTCGGCCAGCGCGGCGGTGCGCCCGTTGTCCAGCAGCACCAGGTGGAACTCGGCCGGGCCGTCGTCCCGGGCCGTCCCGGTCCACAGCGAGGTGTAGGGGTTCATCCGCTCGGCGGTGGAGGAGCGGGGGAGCAGCTGGAGGAAGACTTCGAGGTCCCGCCAGGTCGGTACGACCTTCTCGATGCCGACCACGGAGATCAGGGTGCGGGGCAGGGTGAGGCACATCCGGCCGTTGCCCTCGGACTCGACCACCACCAGGGTGCCGGTCTCGGCGACCATGAAGTTGGCGCCGGAGACGGCCACTCGGGCGCGCAGGAACTTCTCCCGCAGGTGCAGCCGGGCGGCCTCGGCGAGTTCGGCGGGGGAGTCGGTGAGGCCTTCGGGCGCGGGGCGGCCCCAGGCGGCCATCCGGTCGGCGAAGATCTCCCGGATCTCGGCGCGGTTGCGGTGGATCGCGGGGACCAGGATGTGCGAGGGCCGGTCCTCGCCCAACTGCACGATCAGCTCGGCGAGATCGGTCTCGTACGCGGTGATCCCCTCGGCGGCCAGCGCCTCGTTCAGCCCGATCTCCTGGGTGGCCATCGACTTGACCTTGACCAGCTCCGTCTCGCCGGTGGCGCGGACCAGCCCGGCGACGATCCGGTTGGCCTCCTCGGCGTCCGCCGCCCAGTGCACGGTGCCGCCGGCCGCCGTGACGGACTCCTCCAACTGCACCAGGTAGCGGTCGAGATGGCGCAGGGTGTGGTCCTTGATCGCCTTCCCGGCCGCGCGCAGCTCGGCCCAGTCCGGGAGTTCGGCGACGGCCCGGGCCCGCTTGTCGCGGATGGTGTGGGTGGCGTGCCGCAGGTTGGCGCGCAGCCGTCCGTCCCGCACCGCGCGGGCGGCGGCCCGCGGGAAGGCGGGCATGCCGAGGAAGCTCTCCGTCACGACGGCCTCCAGGGGTGCGCCTCGGTGCTGGCCAGGATCTCCGCGAGGTGTAGCGGCCGCAGCGGCTCGCCCCGGCGGCGCAGGGTGCCGCCGAGGTGCAGCAGGCAGGAGTTGTCGGCGCCGCACAGCACCTGGGCACCGGTGCCGAGGGCGTTGGCGAGCTTGTCCTCGGCCATCGCCGCCGAGACCGCCGCGTTCTTGACGGCGAAGGTCCCGCCGAAGCCGCAGCACTCCTCCGCGCCCGGCAGCTCCACCAGCTCCAGCCCCTTGACGGCGCGCAGCAGTCGCAGCGGCCGCCCGCCCAGCCCGAGCAATCGCAGGCCGTGGCAGGAGGGGTGGTAGGTGACGGTGTGCGGGAAATACGCGCCGACGTCCTCGACCCCGAGCACGTCGACCAGGAACTCGGTGAGTTCGACCACCCGGGGTGCCAACGCCAAGGCGGCATCGGTGAGTTCACCGCCCCGGCCCTCGGCGGCGGCCCGGGCGCCGATCCGGGGGTAGTTGTCCCGGACCATCGCCACGCAGGACCCGGAGGGCGTCACCACGTGGTCGTATCCGGCGAAGGCGCGGGCGGTCCGCCGCACCAGCGGCTCGCAGGCCCGGCGGTATCCGGTGTTGTACTGCGGCTGCCCGCAGCAGGTCTGCCCGGCGGGGAAGTCCACCGTCACGCCGAGGCGTTCCAGCAGCCGCACGGTGGCGACCGCCGTGGCGGGGAACAGCGCGTCGTTGACGCAGGTGGCGAACAGCGCGACCCGCAATCCGAGCTCCTCACGTCGAAACGGCACCGGCCCGCCCGTGATCGTAACGGGCGGGCCGGTGCCGGTGAAGGAGGCCGCGCGGGAACTCCTGGAGGGGCTCAGGCGCCGGCGCCGAGCCAGAGGTCGGGGCCGAACACCTCGTAGTGGATGTCCGCGGCCGGGACGCCCGCCTCGATCAGCTGCCCGCGCACGGCGCGCAGGAAGGGCAGCGGGCCGCACAGGTAGGCGGTGGTGCCGGCCGGGACCTCGACGGTCGACAGGTTGACCAGGCCGGTGCGCTCGGCCGGCCACTCGCCGAGCGGCTGCTCGTAGAAGACGTGGGCGGTGGCGTTGGCCAGCTTGGCGGTCAGCTGCTCCAGGTCCGCACGGAAGGCGTGGCTGAGCTGGTCGCGGTCGCCGTGCACAGAGATGACCTGCCGGGTGGAGCCGGTGGCGGCCAGGTGGTCGAGCATCGCGGTCATCGGGGTGTTGCCGATGCCGGCGGAGGCGAGCAGCACCGGGCCGTCGCCCTCGGCGAGGAAGATGTCGCCCAGCGGGGGAGCCAGCTCGACGGTGTCGCCGGCGTGCAGGTGGTCGTGCAGGTGGCCGGAGACCTCGCCGTCGCGCTTGACGCTGAAGCGCAGTGCGTCGTCGGCGCCGCCGGACAGGCTGTACTGGCGGATCTGGTGGGCGCCGTCGGCCAGCTCGGTGCGCACCGAGACGTACTGGCCGGGACGGGAGGCCGGGAGGGGGCCACCGTCGGCCGGGCGGACCAGGTAGGTGGTGACGGTGTCGGTCTCCTGGTGGCGGGCGACCACGGTGTAGGGGCGCCACAGGTCGGTCTGGTCGGCGCCGGCGGCGACCTCGGCTCGCAGCCGCTCCTCGATGGCCATCAGGGCGTTGGCCATCAGCCAGTAGACCTCGTCCCAGGCGGCGGCGACCTCGGGGGTGACGGCCTCGCCGAGGACCTCGACGATCGCGGCGAACAGGTGCTCGTGGACGACCTTGTACTGCTCGTTGTCGATGCCGACCGAGACGTGCTTGTGGGCGATCCGCGCGAGCATCGCGTCCGGGCGCTGGTCCGGGTTGGCGATCAGTGCGGTGGCGAAAGCGGCTATCGAGCCGGCCAGCGCCTCGCGCTGGGTGCCGTTGGCCTGGTTGCCCCGGTTGAACAGGTCGCGCAGCAGCTCCGGGTGCGCGGCGAACAGCCGGTCGTAGAAGCGCGGGGTGATGTCACCGATCGCGCCGCCCACGACTGGCAGGGTGGCCTCGACGACCTCGGCGGACTTCGCGGACAGCATCAGAGAAGCTCCTGACTGGTAGCTGAGAACTGGTATCTGAGATTCGCATTAAAGGCCGTGGGCGCCGACCGACCCCCGGGGGGGGTCAGTCGGTGGGTCTGGCGGTGAGGCTGAGCAGCACCGGGCCGGTGGGGGAGGCCACCAGGTCCTCGATGCTGAGCGGGTCGAGCGCGGCGAAGAACGCCTCCTGCGCGGTGCGCAGCGCCCCGCGCAGCCGGCAGGCGGCCCGCAGTGGGCACGGCGGCTCGTCCTCGCAGCCGACCACGTCGCCGATGCCCTCCAGCTCGCGCAGCAGCAGGCCGAGTGAACCGGTCCGCCCGGCGAAGGTGATCATCAGCCCACCGCCGCGTCCGCGCCGGGCCTCCACCACCCCGAGGTGCTGCAGCCTGCTGACCACCTTCGCCGCGTGGGTGTACGGCACGCCGACCGACTCGGCCACCTCGCGGGTGGTCGGGTTCTCGCCCTCGCCGAGTACGGCGAGTCGCATCGCGATGCGGAGGGCGATGTCGGTGCTCTTGGTCAGCCTCACGATTGAAAGCTAACGAATACGACTCTAAAACTCCAATTTCTTGCCCGATTCTGACTGAGACCCTGGTCACGTCCTTGGTCAGGGCTGGTGACGCGGCTGGTCGACCCTGGTCGCGCCGCTGGTCGGGGCGGGCGGTGGGCCGGGGATCGGGGGCGGCTTCGGCGACCGCATCTCGGTCGAATCCGAACACTTGGCGACACTACCGATCAGCTCCTGACCCGCCATCAGGGGCCGATCTACGCTTCCCCCCGGCTCCGGAGCCACGTCACGCACCGCACGTCCTCCATGCACCGCGCCCTCCCCCGACCCCCTGGAGAACCCGTGAGATCACGTCGTGCACCCCGGCGCACCTGGACGGCCGTGGCGGCGATATCCGCCGCCACGGCCGCACTGCTCTCCCAGCCCGCCACCGCCGAGGCCGCCGCGCCCGCGCCGACCGTGACCGCCCACGTGCCGGTGGCGCCCTACCCGGCCGGGGTCGCGCTCACCCCGGACGGCGCCCGGGCCTACCTGACCAGCCAGAGCAGCGGCACGGTCAGCGTCCTGGACACCGCTGGCAGGGCCGTGACCGGCAGCTTCACCGCGGGGACGGGCTCGTACGCGGTCGCCGTCTCGCCCGACGGGCGGCGCGCCTACCTGACCCACCACCTGGACGACACGGTCAGCGTCGTGGACACCGCGAGCAACACCGTCACCGCCACCGTCCCGGTCGGTACCCAGCCCTGGGGCCTGGTCCTGTCGCCGGACGGCGAGCGCGCCTACGTCAGCAACGCCGGGGCCGGTACGGTGAGCGTGCTGGACACCTCGTCCGGCACCGTCACGGCCACCGTCCCGGTCGGCGCCGAGCCGCACGGGCTCGCCGTCTCGCCCGACGGCAAGCGCCTGTACGTCGCGGCCTCCGGCGCCAAGGCGGTGAACGTGGTCGACACCGCGAGCAGCACGGTGAGCGCCACCGTCCAGGTCGGCCACAGCGCCTTCGGCCTGGCGCTCAGTCCCGACGGCAGCCGGCTGTGGGCCGCCGACGGGGACGACACCACGGCCGCTGTGCTCGACACCGGCGCCGACACCCTCGTCGGAACCGTCGCCGTCGGCAACGGCCCGTACTCCGTGAGCCTCGCCCCCGACGGGTCCACCGCGTACGTCTCCAACTACGGGGACAACACCCTGAGCGTGATCGACGCGGCGAGCCGGACGGTCACCGCGACCGTACCGGTCGGTGCCGGCCCGTACACCCTGGCGCTGAGCGCCGACGGGCGGCGCGGCTACCTCGCCGACTTCAGCGGCAACGCCGTCGACGTGCTGAACTTCCCGCTGCCGGTGCCCGTGGTCACCGCGATCAGCCCGAACGGCGGCTCCGGGGTGGGCGGCACCACGGTGACCGTCACCGGCACCGACCTGAACGGTGCCACCGGCGTCACCTTCGGCGCGGCCGGCCCGGCCGCCTTCTTCAGCTGCACCCGGACCACCTGCACCGCCACCGCCCCCGCCACCACGGTGACCGGCCCGGTGGACGTCCAGGTCACCACGCCCGGCGGCACCAGCGCCCCCGTCGCCGGCGACCGCTTCAGCTACACCGCGCCCAGCGCCCACCTGGGCGTCGCGCTCGCCGCGACCCCGGTGACCAGCCTGTTCGCGAGCCGGGTCGACTACACCGTCACCCTCACCGGCCAGGGCCCGGACCCGGTCACGGCGGCCACCGTCGCCGCCGACCTGCCCGCCGGCCTCACCGCCACCTCCAGCGACTGCACCGTCGCCGGGGGCAGGCTCACCTGCACCCTGAGTGCCCCGCTCGCCAAGGGCGCGACCACCACCCGGCACTTCTCGGTCGGCGGCGCCGCGCTGAACCTGGTCGCCTCCTGGAACGTCACGGTGGCCCGTACGGCCGGCGCCCCCGCCGACCCCTCGCCCGCCACCAGCAAGGACAGCCGCAGCTGCACCTCCGTGCTCGGTCTGCTGATCACCTGCGGCTGAGCGGCCTGCGCCCAAGGGCCCCGGCCGGACACCGGACACCCGGCCGGGGCCCCGCTGTCAGTACCGCTGGACTCGGCGCTTCTGGACCCGGCGGCCCTGGACGAAGTGTCCGAGATGGACGTACAGTCCATCCATGCCTGCCGAAACCCCTGACCCGCGCGTGCGGACCTGGTCACCCGTCTGCCGCGCGGTGGCCCTGCTGCTCGGGCCCTACGCCGAGGTGGTGCTGCACGACACCGCCACCGACCGGGTGCTGGCCATCTGGAACCCGATGACCACCCGTGCCCCCGGCGACGCCTCCCTGCTCGGCGAACTGGACGGGCTGGACCCGTCCGCGCCCGACGTCTACGGGCCGTACGAGAAGCTGCTGCCGGACGGCCGGCGGCTCTCCTCGGTCAGCGCGGTGCTGCGGGACGAGGCCGGCAAGGCCTCGGCGGTGCTCTGCGTCAACCTGGACCGCGGCCCGCTGGAGCAGGCCGCCGCCCTGCTGGCGAACTTCGCCGCGCCCACCGCCCCCCGCCCCGAGCCGCTGTTCGAACGCGACTGGACGGAGCGGATGAACGACGTGATCGGCGGCCACGTCCGCGCGCAGGGCCGCCCGCTGGAACGCTTCACCCGCGAGGACCGGCTCGCCGTACTGCGCGAGCTGGACGAGGCCGGGGTGTTCGCCGTCCGCCGGGCCGTCCCCGCCGTCGCCACCGCGCTGCGGATCTCCCGCTCCACCGCCTACGCCCTGCTCGCCGAGCTCAAGCACCCGGCCGCCCCCGGGAAGGACTGAGAACCAGATGACCCAGCTGCCCGACTTCCGGCTCGAAACCTACTTCTCCCGCTGGGAGTTCACCGCCCGGCACCACCTCACCGCGTCCGACTCCCAGAGCATGACGATGGCCGAACTCCTCGCCCTGGCCGGTCCCGAGGACCGCGAGGCCTGGGACACCCTCGCCCTCGGCTACACCGAGACCTTCGGCGATCCGGGCCTGCGACGGGCGATCGCCGGGATGTACGAGCGGGTCGAGGCGGACGACGTGATCTGCTTCGGCGGCGCCCAGGAGGGCATCAACCTCGCCATGCAGGTGCTGCTCGAACCGGGCGACCACGCGGTGGTGCTGACCCCCAACTACCAGTCGGCGGAGACCATTCCGCTCTCGCTCTGCGAGGTCACCGGCGTCGCGCTGGACGAGCGGCAGGACTGGGCGCTCGACCTGGACGCGGTCGAGGCGGCGCTGCGGCCGAACACCAAGGTGCTCTCGGTCAACTTCCCGAACAACCCGACCGGCACGCTGCTCCCCGCCGCCGACTTCGCCCGGCTGGCCGAACTCTGCGAGGAGCGCGGCATCCGGCTCTTCTCGGACGAGGTCTACCGCGGCCTGGAACGCGACCGGGACCGCGCCCTGCCGCAGGCCGCCGACCTCTCCGCGACGGCCCTGTCGCTCAACGTGACGTCCAAGTCCCTCGGGCTGCCCGGCCTGCGGATCGGCTGGATCGCCTGCCGGGACCGCGAGCTGCGCACCCGCCTGGAGCGGGCCAAGCACTACACCACCATCTGCAACTCGGCGCCCAGCGAGGTGCTGGCCCGGATCGCGATCACCGCCCGCGAGCGGATCCTGACCCGCAACCGGGGCATCATCGCCGAGAACCTGCCGCGGTTCGACGCCTTCTTCGCCGAGTTCCCCGAGCTCTTCGACTGGCGGGCCCCGGAGGGCGGTTGCGTCGCCTACCCGCGCTACCTCGGCCCGGACGGCGTCGAGGACTTCTGCACCGCCCTGGTCGAACAGGCCGGCGTGCTGCTGATGCCCGCGAGCATGTTCCGCTCCGACCTCACCCCCACCCCCACCGACCGCTTCCGGATCGGCGTCGGCCGCCGCGACCCCGGCCCCGCCCTGGACGCCTTCGCCGACTGGCTGCGAAAGCGTCGGCGCTAACGGACACGAGCAGCCGGGGTGCCGGCCCCGCGGATCGGCACCCCGGCTGCTGTGACCGTACGGGTCAGAGCTTCTGCCAGGCCGGCTTCGCCGCGTAGGTGTCACGGAAGTAGTCGGCGAGCTTGAGGCGGGAGGCGGCGGCCTCGTCGACCACCACGGTGGCGTGCGGGTGCAGCTGGAGCGCCGAGGCGGGGACGGCCGCGGCCAGCGGGCCCTCGACGGCCAGGGCGACGGCCTCGGCCTTGGCCTCGCCGGTGGCCAGCAGGACCAGGTGGCGGGCCTCCAGGATGGTGCCGATGCCCTGGGTGATGACGTGGTGCGGGACCTCGTCGATGCTGTCGAAGAAGCGGGCGTTGTCCACCCGGGTCTGCCGGGTCAGGGTCTTGATACGGGTCCGGGAGGCGAGCGAGGAGCACGGCTCGTTGAAGCCGATGTGGCCGTCCGTGCCGATGCCGAGCAGCTGCAGGTCGACGCCGCCGGCCTCGGCCAGCGCGCGGTCGTAGGCGGTGGCGGCCGCGGCGATGTCGGCCGCGTTGCCGTCCGGGCCCAGGAAGGAGTCCTCGGTCAGACCGAGCGGCTCGACGACCTCGCGCAGCACCACCGAGCGGTAGGACTCCGGGTGGCCGGCCGGCAGGCCGACGTACTCGTCCAGCTGGCAGACGCGCGCCCGGGAGGCGTCCAGGCGGCCGTCCCGGACCCGCGCGGCGAGGGACTGGTAGACCGGCAGCGGGGTCGAGCCGGTCGCGACGCCGAGCAGGGCGTCGGGCTTGTCGGTCAGCAGATCGGTGATCGCCGTGGCGATGAGTTCGCCGGCCGCTGAGGCGTCAGGGACGATCACGATTTCCATACTGGGTCCACCGTTCTGAGGCGAGTCTGAGGTCTAGACCTCCAAGGTCTAGACCAGTTTGCCGTGAACGGGGCCCTCCGGTCCACCCGGGGGCGGTGTCGGGGCGGGTGCCGGACCTCGGGCGTCCGGCCCGGTGGAGGCCGCTCGGGACGCTCCTGAGCTCGGCGACGGCTTGCCGGGGCGCACGTGCGAGGAGCCGGGGCCCGTGACGGCCCCGGCTCCCTGCGCCCTGTCGTACGGGCTGCCCTGTCTTACGGATGCCGTTCCACGGGTGAACGGCCGGGGGGCCTGACCGCGGGGGTCAGAACGGGTTGGTACAGGTGGTCACCTGCTTGCTGGCGTCCAGCGCCGGGCCGGCGGTGGCGCAGATGATGTGGGGGGCGGGGCCGGTGACCTTGGGGGTGGCGGCCTGAGCGGAGCCGAGTCGGACGGCGGACGCGCTGGCGACCGTCTCCCACGGGCTGCCCCAGGCCTGCTGGGCGCGCACCTCTACCTGAACCATCGTCAACTGGGTGGGGTCCGCGTTGACCTGGGCTATGCCGACGATGCCGTCACCGTCGACCTGGTGCGTGATGCAGGGGCGGTTGAGCACCGTGGCGCAGGCGACGGTGCCGGCCTCGGACGTCGCCGTGGCGGCCATGGCGGGAGCAGCCGACAGCGCTGCGATCCCTGCCGCCGCCACCATCACGGCTGCAATCCGAGTGCGCATGATACGAACCTCCTTGGAAATTAAGGGAATCTCACTGGATGAGACGAGTCTTGCACACATCCTGGGATTCACGCGTGTGCGTTGCGTCACACCCATGGTGACCGTTCAACTACTGGCTGCAATCGTTCGCCGGATGTTCAGCGCGCGGACGAGTTGCGGTCTGACGGAGGATCAGTCAGTGGGGCGGCAGAACCATCCGCCGCCCGGCCGTCGCGCCGCCGTCCACGGGCACCGACGCGCCGGTCTGGTAACCGAAGTCGTCCGAGGTCAGTGCCAGGATCGCCCGGGCGATCTCCTCCGGTTCGGCCATGCGTTCCAACCCCTCGATGTTCAAAGGGCCGTAGGCCTTCTTGAACTGTACCCAAGCCTCGTCCGGCACGCCTGCCGGGCGGACGAAGGCGGTGTCAGTGGTGCCGGGGAGGATCGCGTTGATCCTGATGCCCCGCGTCCCGTACGCCAACGCCGCTGCTTTGACCAGACCTTGAATCGCCCTTTTGCTGGCCGTGTACGCGCCGCCGTCCGGCCGGGCCTGCTCGGCGGCCGCCCCGGCCAGGCCGAGCGCGGAGGCGCCGAGCAGGGCCCGCCGGGCCGTCCCGGGTGCGGGAGAAGTTGTGGAGGGGGAAGGGGAGTTGATGTCCATGGCCGCCACCCTGGCCGCAGTCGGCCCGCCCCCGCCTCGGCCGACCGGCCCGGCGTCCCGGACGGCCGGTCCGCATCGACCGGCCGCGCGGACGGGACCGGTCGGCCGTACGGGCCGGTCGGCCCTGGGGAGGAGTCGCCGTCCTCCCCAGGGCGGAGGGCAAGTCCTCGCCGTTCGGCCCGGGTTGGCCGTACCTCGACGGCGACCCGGGCGGCGCCGACGGTGAACGCACCGTCAGCCCCTTCGCCCTGGACCCGATCCGGGCGCCGCGCCGGGCGCCGCTTCAGCCGCCGCGCCGACCACCCCCACCTGATCCGCACCCTCGCCGTGATCACCGTCGACGACCCCCCGCCCCGAACTGGACGGCGCCGTCGCCCTGGTGATGGAGCGCGCCGCCCGCGGCCTGCACGACGTCCTGGCCACCGCCCGCGCCGGAACGGCGGTGCCCGGCGCGGGCGGATCCTCGCCGAGCTCTGCGCCGGACTGACCCACACGCACCGGCGGGCTGGGTGCACGGGGGACCTCAAATCGGCCAACATCCTGCTGATGCCCGACGGCACCGCCAAGATCGCCGACTTCGGCCTCACCGCCGAACTGGAGGGCACCCACGCCTACGCCCCGCCGCTCGGCTCGCCGGACCACGTCCCGCCCGAGTGGTGGTCCCAGCGCACCTGGGCGCGCGGGGTCGCGGTGCGCCCGAGCGCCGACGTCCGGGCCTTCGGGGTGATCGCCCACCAACTGCTCACCGGCGGGCTGCACCCCTTCCTCGGCGCCGCCGCCCGGGGCGATCCCGGCCGGCTCCGACGTCCCGACGGCCTACCGGGGCATGATCGAGGACGCCGCCCGACGGTGCCCCGAGCCGGAGATCACCCCGGTCCTGCTGGCCGCGATGCTCAAGGCGGAGAGCGGCTTCGATCCGAACGCTGCCCGCCCGGAGACCGGCGAGTACGGCATCGCGATGTGGACGCCCGCCGTCTTCGAGGCCTGGGCCAGGGCAGCCAACCACGACGGCCCGAAGCCCTACCTGGACCCGGGCGGCGCGATCGCCGCCATGGGCAACTACGTCTGCTGGCTCGACCAGCAGGTCGAGCGCCGCGGCTTCACCCGGGACCTGCCCGCCCTGGTCGCCGCCGCCTACCGCACCAGCGACAAGTCGGTGGCCGCCGCCGGGGGAGTCCCGGAGCGGGTCCGCCCGCACGTCGACATGGTGCTCCGCCACCTCGCCGACTACGGAGGGTGAGGGCGCGGATCGGGACGAGTTCTGCCCCCCATCCCCGTATTCCCGGCGCGGGTGCCGGGGCGACCGGGCTCCGGTCTGGGATCCTCGGGCGCATGATCACGAAGCTCCGCGCGGTCTCCGCGCAGTGGACCCTCGTCGTCCCGGTGGTGGCGTTCGTCGTCCTGGTCCTGACCTGGCACGAGAACCTGCCCGGCTGGGTGGTCGGCGTGGTCGCCGTGTTCCTGATGGGGGCGGTGCTGGCGGCCGTGCACCACGCCGAGGTCATCGCTCACTGGACCGGCGAGCCGTTCGGATCGCTGGTGCTGGCGGTGGCGGTCACCGTGATCGAGGTCGCGCTGATCGTGACGCTGATGGCCGACGGCGGGGACAAGTCCTCGACCCTCGCCCGGGACACCGTGTTCGCCGCCGTCATGATCACCTGCAACGGGATCATGGGCCTGTCGATCATCGTGGCCGCGTCCAGGTACCGCACCGCCGTCTTCAACGCCGAGGGCACCGGCACGGCGCTCGCCTGCATCGCCACCCTCGCCACGCTCTGCATGGTGCTGCCGACCTTCACCACCAGCACCCCGGGCCCGCAGTTCTCCACCACCCAGCTCGGCTACGCGGCCACCGCCTCGCTCGTGGTGTACGGGTTGTTCGTGACCACCCAGACCCTGCGGCACCGGGACTACTTCCTGCCCGTCACCCCGGAGGGCGAGATCCGCCGGGACGTGGACGACGACCACGCGAGCCCGCCGACCCTGCGGGCCGCCGGGGGTCAGCCTGCTGCTGCTCGCCGTCGCGCTGGTCTCGGTGGTGGGCCTGGCCAAGGGCGTCTCGCCGACCATCGAGTCCGCGGTCGACAGCGCCGGACTGCCGCACGCGGTGGTCGGTGTGGTGATCGCCCTGATGGTGCTGCTGCCGGAGACCATCGCGGCGCTGCGCGCGGCCGTGCGCAACCGGGTGCAGACCAGCCTCAACCTGGCCCTGGGATCGGCGCTGGCCAGCATCGGCCTGACCATCCCGGCGGTGGCGATCGCCTCCACCTGGCTCTCCGGCCCGCTCGTCCTCGGCCTCGCACCGTCGCACATGGTGCTGCTCACCCTGACGGTCGTGCTCGGCACCCTGACCGTCATCCCGCGCCGGGCGACCCTGCTGCAGGGCGCGCTGCACCTGGGGGTGCTGGCGGAGTTCGTGGTGCTGGCGGTGAATCCGTGACGACGGTGAACCACTGAGGCCGTGGTGGCCGTGGTGAAGAACGGAAGCCCCTGACACGTCCCCCCGTGCGGTCAGGGGCTTCCGTCGTCTCCGGCCGTGCCCGCTGGGAGGGGCGGGGTCACGGCCGGGAGCCCCGGCACGGCTGCCGGCTGCCGGCGGGCCAGGGGCTCCGTGGCGCCGCGGCTCAGACGCGGCGCTGCGGCCTCCGGAGGGCTCAGACCTCCGGAGACGGCGCGATCGGGCCCTGCGGCACCTCAGCGGTGCCGCAGGCTCCTGGGAACGGTCAGGAGGTGCGGCGACGGCGGGTGTAGACCACCGCGCCCGCGCCGGCGACCAGCAGGGCGGTGCCGGCGCCCGCGTACAGCAGGGTGCCGTCGCTGCCGGTGGAGGCCAGCTTCTTGCCGTCCGAGGCGCCCGGGATCGGGGTCGGGACGCTGACCTTGGCCGGCACGACCAGCGGCTGGTCCGGGGTGACCTTGGTGCCGGTGCCGGCGTGCACCGGGACGGTGGCGGTCGGCGGGGTGGACGGGCCGGCGCTCGGGACGTCGCTGGGCGCGCCGGTCGGGACCTCGGCGGCCGGGGTGGTGGGCGCGGGGGTCTTGGCGGGCTCCGTGGCCGGGGTGGTCGGCGCGGGGGTCTTGGCCGGCTCGGTTGCCGGAGTCGTCGCCGGGGTGGACGGCGTCGGGGTGGCGGACGGCGTGGCGGAGTGCGAGGGCGCGGGGGTGTGCGACGGGGTCGGGGTGTGCGAGGGGGTGGTGCTCGGCACGGCGGTCGGGCTCGCCGACGGGGCCTTGGTCGGCGTGCCGGTGGCGCTCGGCTTGCCGGTCGGGGTCGGGGTCGCGGTCTGGCCGCCGCAGTCGACCTTGAAGACCTTCTGCTTGGGGTTGCTGACGTCGGGGTGGTCCGGGAGCTCGCCGTTGACCAGCGGGACGGCCTTCCAGAACAGCTTGTAGTGGCCGTCCGGCAGGTTGATGTCCTCGGTGCGGATGTGGCCCTTGTCGTCGACCGGGAGGTCACCGAACACGACCGGCTCGGTCATGTCGCTGTTCATGTCGAAGATCGCCCAGAGCACGTCCTGGTTCGGGTCGAAGCCGAAGGAGTCCAGGTAGAAGGTGCAGACCTTGGGCTCGTTGCGCAGGTCCTCCTGGCCGGTGGCGGCGTCGTGGATCTTCACGGTGCCGTTGTTGCCGGGGTGGCCCTTGCCGTTGCCGTTGCCACCGGCGGCGGCGTGCGCCACGGGGGCGAGCAGCATCAGGGCGGCGGCGGTCGGGACGGCCACCAGGGAGCGTGCGGCGGTGGAGCGGATGTGCATGCGTCTTCCATCGGGTAACGGCAGGCCGGGGGAGCCTGTGCGGGGGGAGGGAGCTCTCGGTCGGCCGCCGGGCCGGGGACCGGATGCGTACGACGTGAGGGGCACAAAAGTTCCCGCAGTGGGAAACGTGACGCAAGGGAGGTTTGGCCGAAATGCATCGCTGAGGGCGATTGGTCCGGCTAGTCCCTCGCAACGATCTGATCACCCGATTGTGGTGGACTCGTGCGTGCCGCAGGCATGTCATGCGATGGCCGGTATTGGCCGGTCCGCGCCCGGGGCCCGCGTGTCGGGGCGGCGGGCGGAAGGCGGGGTTCTCTATCGTCCGTCTGTAACCGCCCAGTCCGCCGATTCCGTTGTGGGTGCGGCCGACCGCGTGAGCAAGCGGTCGGACCCGCAGCCGATCCGACCCAGGGGGAGTGCTCGATGCCCGGCCCAGAGCAGCAGGTGCGACCGGAGCGGCAGCCGACCGCGCCGACCGAGGACAGCGCCGACGTCATCGTGGTCGGCGCCGGCCCGGCCGGCTCCACCGCCGCCTACCACCTCGCCCGCACCGGCCTGGACGTCCTGCTGCTGGAGAAGTCCGCCTTCCCCCGCGAGAAGGTGTGCGGCGACGGCCTCACCCCGCGCACCGTCAAGCAGCTGGTGGACATGGGCGTCGACGTCTCCGAGGAGGCGGGCTGGCTGCACAACCACGGTCTGCGGCTGATCTCCGGCCACCGCTCGCTGGAGTTCGACTGGCCCGAACTCTCCGCCTTCCCCGGCCACGGACTGGTGCGCCGCCGCGCCGACTTCGACGAACTGCTCGCCCGCAAGGCCGCCGCGGCCGGCGCCCGGCTGGTCGAACGGGCCAACGTGGCGGGCCCGTTGACGGACGAGCGGTCCGGCCGGATCGCCGGCGTCAGCGTCAAACTGGGCGAGGAGCGCAAGCCCGTCGAGTACCGGGCCCCGATCGTGGTCGCCGCCGACGGCAACTCCACCCGGCTGTCCGTCGCGATGAAGCGCTACCGGCGCACGGACCGCGCGATGGGCGTGGCCTACCGCACCTACTTCACCACCCCGCGCCACGACGACCGCTACCTGGAGGCCTGGCTCGACCTGCGCGACCCCCATGACCCCGCCCACCGCGTCCTGCCCGGCTACGCCTGGGTGTTCGGCATGGGCGACGGCACCGCCAACGTCGGCCTCGGCGTCCTCGACACCGACGGCACCGACCTCGACTGGCGCGACCTGCTGCGGCGCTGGTGCGCCGACCTTCCACCCGGCTACGCCTACACCCCCGAGGCGGTCACCGAGCCGATCCGCGGCTCCGCCCTCCCGATGGGCCTCAACCGCCAGCCCCACTACGCCGACGGGCTGTTGTTGATCGGCGACGCGGGCGGCACGGTCAGCCCCGGCACCGGGGAGGGCATCGCCTACGCGATGGAATCCGGCCGCTACGCCGCCGAGACCATCGTCCAGGCCCACGCCCGCCGCACCGACCGCGGCCGCGAACTCGCCCTGCGCGCCTACCCGCAGAAGCTGCGCTCCGCCTACGCGGGCTACTTCGCCCTCGGCCGGCTGGCCGCCGACCTGCTCGGCCGTCCCCGGCTGCTCGGCGCCGCGGGCGCCGTCGGACTGGGCCACCCGGCGCTGCTGAAGGTGGCGTTCCGGCTGATGGTCAACCTGACCGAGCCCAACTCCAAGGACGCCCTCGACCGGCTGCTCCACCTGCTCGGCCGGGTGGCCCCGGGGCGCTGAGTCCCGCGCCGGAGATCACCCACCGTCGGATGATCGGCCGATCCGATCGCGTGGTCCCTATCCAGCCGCGCAGGGGCGGCGCAAGACCCCTGCGTGGCATTCCGGAATCTGAACCGGCCCCGCACACGACGTGCGAGCTGTCTCCACAGCTGCCCGGCTTCGCGATCGGCGCCCGGGGGAATCCGTCCGGAGGCGGTGGGCGGCCCCGCTGCTGACGGCCCGCCACCCCCACGCAAGGTTCCCCCAGGCTCCCTTCCCCCCTGAGGAGATCAGCCCGTGCGCGCACGTCCCGGCACACTCAGATCCCTGCTCGTCGGCCTCTGCGCCGGAGCCGCCGTCATCGCCCTCACCACCGGACCGGCGCAGGCCGCATCCGCCGGTACCGCCGTCGCCGCGGGCCCGGCCGCCCACGTGGCCGCCGCCTCGTACGTGGTCAGCACCCCGACGAGCATCTCGGCCTCGTGCTCCGGGCAGAACGCCGAGACCATCCAGGCCGTCGATCCGGCGGCGAACGCCGTGTACGACGCCTGGATGGGCTGCAAGGGCATCGGCTTCGCCGGTTCGCCCGACGGTGGATCGACCTTCGGCACACCGCTCACGCTGCCCGGCAGCACCGGACAGAACGGCAGCCGGTCCTGGGACCCGGCGATCACCGTCGCGCCGGACGGCGCGGTCTACGTGGCGTTCATGGTCGCCCGCTCCGGCCTGACCTACCCCGTCGTGGACGTCAGCACCGACCACGGCGCCAGCTTCAGGACCGCGGGCCAGATCGCCCCGCCGGACGCGAACAACTGGGGCGACCGGGACTTCATCACCGCCGGCCCGGACGGAACGCTCTACCTGACCTGGGACTACGGGCCGAGCGCGGCGGCGGTGACCTTCGTCTGCGCGGCGTCCGGCAGTTGTTCCTTCGCCACCGGTGACGTCAACGCGGTGCTGCAGAAGTCCACCGACGGCGGCCGGACCTGGAGCGCGATGTCGCACGTCAGCCCCGGCTACCCGAACAGCGGGGCCGACAGCGCACCCGTCACGGTCGAACCGGACGGCTCGATCGACGTGCTCTACCAGGGTTACGTCGTCACCGACGTCCCGACCGACAACCTGACCGTCGCCCACACCTACGCGACCCGCTCCACCGACGGCGGCACGACCTGGTCGCCGCCGGTGCGGATAGGCGGCGGTGCCGGGTCGATGAACAACAGCGAGTGGTGGATCGACGGCAGCGAGGCGCTCGGCCCGGACGGCACCCTGTACGCCACCTGGGACACCCAGGGCTCGAACAGCGACACCGGGTGGCTGTCGTACTCCCGGGACCACGGGGCGAGCTGGTCCCCGCCGGTGCAGGTGCCCTCGGACACGCTGAACGTACCGCACGTCATGCAGGTCGTCGCCGGCCCGCCCGGGATCGCGTACGTGGGCTGGCTGTCGAGCAGCGACCCGCGCGGCTACGCGCAGTACCTGCGGACCTTCTCGACCACCCGGGGCTGGCTGTCCGCGCCGGTCCGGGTCTCGCAGGACTTCGGCACCGCCACGGTGTGGCCCGGGGACACCTTCGGGTTCTCCGCGACGGCGCCCGAGCGGCTGGTGCTGGCCTGGGGCAGCGCGGTCGCACCCTCGGCCTCGAACGACAGCATCTGGACCGCGACGGTCGGCGTGGCGCTCTCCTAGGGAGTCCCGGGCAGGCCGGCCGCGAGCCTTCGGGCCGCGCGGCCGGCGCGCCCCGGTACCACGCCGGGGCAGCCGGTCACCGGACGTCGCCGCCCCGCCGCTCGCAGGTCGGCGGGCCGGTCAGGTCCAGCGGTGCCACTCCCGGCAGCACGAACACCGCACCCTCCGCCACGGCGGGTTCGACGTCGGCCGTACGGGTCGTCAACAGCTCGATCACAGCCCCTTTCTCGCACCCGGGCGGGCCGGGCGGCACCGGATTAATCGCTGGCGGCGGCAGCGGGAGCGGCGGTAGGAAGGCGGGGTGACCACCAGTGACCCGGCGACCGACCAGCGCCTCCTCCGCCCCGACGTCCTCGACCTGGGCGACGTCCTGCTCCGCCCGTGGGGCCGCGGCCTCGACCTGCCCGGCGGCACCCTCGCCGCGGTGATGGCCGCCGCGGCCGACCCGGAGATCGCCCGCTGGAACCCGCTGCGCGACGCCACCGACCGCGCGGGCGCCGAGGCCTACCTCGACCGCGCCGACTCCCGCTGGGCCCAGGGCGGCACGGCCTCCTTCGCCGTCACCGACGCCGCCGACGGCACCCTGTGCGGCAACGTCGCCCTGCGCTGGACCGACCGGACCGACGGCGTCGCCATGGTCGGCTACTGGCTGCTCGCCGCCGCCCGCGGTCGGGGCCTCGCCACCCGCGCCACCTCCGCCGTCGCCGCCTGGGGCGTCCGCACCGCCGGGGTCCGCCGCATCGAGCTCTACCACGCCGTCGGCAACGAGGCCTCCTGCCGGGTCGCCACCCGCGCCGGCTTCCCGTACGAGGGCACCCTGCGCGCCTCCTACCGTTACGGCGACGGCCCGTACAACGACGAGCACCTGCACGCCCGGCTGGCGTCCGACCCCTCGTAGCGCGCGGTTCCCGGTCGCGGACCGCCCGGATTCCGCACGGTCCATTGACGGAGTGAGTACTCACTCCGTAGCCTCGAGGTATGGCAGAGAACACCTCCACCCCGCCCGCCCGGCGCCGCGCACCGGCCATGGACCCCGAGCAGCGCCGCGCCGTGATCGTCGCGGCCGCCCTTCCGCTGGTCGTCGAGTACGGCGCGTCGGTGACCACCGCGAAGATCGCCCGCGCGGCCGGCATCGGCGAGGGCACGATCTTCCGCGTCTTCGCCGACAAGGACGCCCTGCTCGCCGCCTGCCTGGCCGAGGCCCTCCGGCCCGACGTCGCCGTCGCCCACCTCGCCTCGATCGAGCTCGACCAGCCGCTGGCAGCCCGGCTCGCCCAGGCGGCCGACGTGCTGAGCGGCCACCTGGCCCGGGTCGGCGCCGTCATCGGCGCCCTCGCCGGCGCCGGGCGCCCGGAACGCCCCGCGCCGGCCGGACCGCGCCGGGCGGCCGATCGCGACGCCGGCCTGGCCGCGCCGCGCGCGGCGCTCGCCGCCCTGTTCGAACCCGACCGGGAACGCCTGCGACTGGCCCCCGAACGGCTCGCCGACTCCTTCCAGCTGCTGCTGATGTCCGCCGGCCGTGCGGGCACGCCCGAACCGCTGTCCACCGAGGAACTCGTCGACCTCTTCCTGCACGGCGCGATCGCCGCCGCGGGGGAGGCGTGAACCCGTACGAGGACCTCCGGCCCCGCCGCCGGAACCCGGCCACCGCGGCTCTCCTCGGCTGCGCCTTCCTCGCCGTGCTGGACGGCACGGTGGTCGGCACCGCGCTGCCCCGGATCGTCCGGCAGATCGGGGGCAGCGGCACCTGGTACGTCTGGCTGGTCACCGCCTACCTGCTGACCTCCTCCGTCAGCGTGCCGGTCTACGGCCGCTTCTCCGACCTGTACGGGAGGCGGCGGTTACTCCTCGGCGGGCTCGCCGTCTTCCTGGTCGGATCGACCGCGTGCGCGCTGGCTGCCACCATGCCGGTGCTGCTGGCCTCCCGCGCCGTGCAGGGCCTGGGCGCCGGCGCCCTGCTCACCCTCGGCATGGCCCTGATCCGCGACCTCCACCCGCCGTCCCGCCCGCAGGGCCTGATCCGGATGCAGACCGCCCTGGCGACCATGATGGTCCTCGGCATGGTCGGCGGCCCGATCCTCGGCGGACTGCTCGCCGACCACGCCGGATGGCGCTGGGCGTTCTGGCTCAACCTCCCGTTCGGCCTCGTGGCCTGGCTGCTGATCGCCCTGTTGCTTCCTGGTCACCGCCCCGCCGCCGCACCGTCCGGCCGCCTCGACGCCGCCGGGATCCTGCTGCTCACCAGCGGACTCGGGCTGGTCCTGATCGGCCTCAGCCTCAAGGGCAACACGGCCGACGGGCGGTGGAGCGACCCGGCGGTCGGCGGCTGCCTGCTCGGTGGACTCACCCTGCTCGCACTCCTGGTCCCGGTGGAACGGCGGGCCGCCGTACCCGTGCTTCCACTGCGGCTGTTCCACGACCGCACCTACTCGGCGCTGCTGGCCGCCGGACTCCTCTTCCAGGTCGCGGCCATGCCGGTCGGGATCCTCCTGCCGCTGTACTTCCAACAGCAGCGCGACTACTCCGCCACCGCCTCCGGCCTGCTGCTCCTGCCCCTGCTGATCGGCATGACGGTCGGCAACCGGCTCACCGCGGCCGCCGTCACGCGCGGCCGGCAGGTCCGCTCCGTCCTGCTGACCGGCGCCGCGCTGCTCACCGCCGGCACGGCCGGTCTCCTCGCACTCGGGTCGTCAACCCCCTTGCCGCTGACGTCCGTTCTCCTGCTGACCGTCGGGCTCGGCACCGGTCCGGCGATGGGCGGTCTGACCATCGCGACCCAGAGCTGTGTCCCGCCCGCCGACATGGGAACCGCCACGGCGGGCTCGGCGCTCGCCAAACAGATCGGCGGCGCCTTCGGCCTGGCCTGCGCCCAGAGCCTGCTCGCCCGCTCCGACACGGCCGTCGGCCCCACCATCGCCTGGACCGGTGTCCCCGCCGGACTGCTGGCCGCCGGTGCACTGCTGCTGGTGCGCGACCTCACCCTCGCCACGCCCAACCGACCGCTGTCGGAGGGAAGTCCGAGGCCCACCGGGCAGAAGGGCCGGGTCTGAGCCCGGCTCACGCCCCGCGAACGCGGGCGGAGTCGCGGCACCTGATACCAGCGTTCGCGGCGGACCACCCGCTGAACCCACCAGGGCGATCAGCGGTGGAACTGGGCGAGCTGGATGAGGTTGCCGCAGGTGTCGTCGAGCACCGCGACGGTGACCGGGCCCAGGGCCGTCGGTTCCTGGGTGAAGCGCACTCCGAGCCGGTGCAGGCGGTCGTACTCGCCGTGGACGTTGTCCACGGCGAACTGGGCGGCCGGGATGCCGTCCTCGAGCAGGGCCGTCTTGTACGGCTTGACCGCCCGGTGGTTGTCGGGCTCCAGCAGCAGTTCGGTGCCGTCGGGCTGTTCGGGGGAGACCACGGTGAGCCAGCGGTGCTCGCCGAGCGGGACCTCCTCCTTCTTCACGAAGCCCAGCACCTCGGTGTAGAAGCGCAGTGCCTTGTCCTGGTCGTCGACGAACACGGTGGTCAGGTTGATCCTCATGGGGTGCCCTCCGATGCGGCCCGGTGGTGGTGGCGGTCGCCGAGCCGATCGTAGATCGCGCGCAGCCAGGGCTGCCGGACGGCGGGCAGCCGGGCGAGGCGGTGGCGAAGCAGGTGCCGGTCGGGCTCGAACAGCCGGTTCGGGCGCAGCGGCAGCGGGTCGTCGCGTTCCTCCCCGGCGGGCAGCCGGGTGCCGGGGCGCACGGGCGGAAAGGCCAGGTGGGTCCACACCCCGGCGTCCAGCGGGACGGGCACCCCGTCGTCGGAGGGCGGCGGCTGCCAGGCGGCGCCCGTCCACGGGTGGCGGGGGACGAGAACGATGTCCGACAGCGGTCGGGACGTGAGGCCCGGCCCGGCCAGGCCCAGGGTGTGGACCGGGGCGCCGGCCGGGAGCAGTCGCTTCAGGGTGCGACCGAAGGTCTCGGCGAGCAGGCCGCCGGGGGCCACCGCCACCGGTCTGCCGCCGGAGGCCGCGAGGACATCGGCCAGGGCCGTCCCGACCGCGGCGCTCCACCGGTCGCTCCACCAGCCGAGGGGCTCCAGCGGCGGCGCCGGCGCCACCGCCCAGCCGTCCCCGGCCGGACGGGCCGGGCCCGCGACCGGTAGCCGCCGGACGGCCCGCGGATACAGCCAGACCGCCTGCCAGCGGTAGCAGTCGTCGATCCGGGCGCCCACCGTCCGCCCGCACCGCTCGCAGGCCAGGTTGGGTCCTCCGGCGGAGGCGCAGCAGCCGTCGCACTGCTCGGGAAGCAGGGCGGTGCCGCGGGTGTCGCCCGGGGCCAGCAGGACGGCCCCGCCGGGGCCGGACCACAGTCCGTCGACCGGTGCGTACACGCCCCGGGCGGCGGCTTCGGCGGGAGTGATGGCGGCCCAGGGTCGCCAGGGCCGCTCGAAGGGCTCCGGGTCGACGGCGAAGGTCCCGGGTTCCAGCAGCGGCGGGAGGTACCGGTCCCCGCCCTCCCGGTGCGCGTGCGGCGGCAGTGCCACCTCCGTCACCGGTACGGTCAGCTCCGCACCGCACCCCGCGCACGCGAACACCGCCACGCTTCTCCCCCCGCTCGCCCGTGGACCTCCGGAGTATGGCGCCCCGCGCACCGCCCGCCAAGCGGTTTTGCCCCGCGGGGGCGCCCGGCCCCGGCAGGCAGCGCGCCGGGCCGGGGAGCGTCCTAACCTGGAAGGGCGAGCACGGCGTGCGGCCTGTGACGGAGGCACGGGAGCCGGGCGACGGAAGTACGGGAGCGGTGACCATGACGGTGATATCGGCGGCTCTCTTCGGTACCGACTGGCGGCCCCGGCCGCCCGGCGGCGCCGAGCTGCTGCGCGAGTGCGCCGCGCGCGGTTGGACGGTCGTGCTGACGGGCCCCGGGCCGGCCGGGGTGCCCGTCCTGACCGTGGCCGCCCCCGGCGGCGACCCCGTGCGGGCCGCCCTGGAGCTGGTGGACGGCGAGCCCTCGCACGCCGTCGCCGTCGCCGGGAGCGTGCGCGAGGTGCTGGCTGCGCGGCGGGTCGGGGTGCCCTGTGTCGCCCTGGAGGCCGGCGGGGACGCCGGTCCCGAGCTGCGGGCGGCCGGCGCGGTCGAGGTCCACCGCGACGCCGCCGCCCTGCTGCGCGTCCTGGACGACAGCCTGCTCGCCCGTCCCCGGGCCTTCGGGCGCGTGGACGCCGGAACGGGCGGTGCCCGGAACGGTTGACGCCGGCCCGTACCGGGCAACCGCCCGGGGGCGAGCACGTCACCGGAATGTCGGAGGTGACCGAGATGGACGGACCCGCGTTGAGCGGATGGGAGCGGCGGCTCCTCGAGGAGATCGAGTCCGACCTGCGCCAGGACACGCGCCTCGACCGGAAGTTGAGCACGATGGGGGCGAAGCGGCCGAACCGGGCCGCGAGCGCGCTGCACGCCGTGGGGCGCCGGATCTCGGCCGGGGTGCTGCTGACCGTGCTGGTGATGACGTCGATCTGCCTCGGCATCGGGGTGCGCACCCCGGCCACTTCCGTGCTGGTCGCCCTCGGGGTGGTCTGGGCCGCCTCGGTGGCGGCCTCCGTGGCCGCCACCGAGCTGCTGCGGCGGCGCCGGGGAGACCGGGCCGAAGCCGCCGATCCGCTGCGGGAGGAGCGGCGTGAACGCCGGCCGTGGGACCGTCCGGAGGCGTGACGCGATGAAAGGCGTGACCTGATGAGCACCGACCTGTGGGAGTACCGCCCGGGCTCCCATCCCGCCGCCGACCTCGCCCTGGTCGGGTACGAGGTGCACGCCACCGACGGCCCGCTCGGCCGGGTGGAGCACGACGGCGGCGACCACCTGATGGTCGACGCCGCACCCTGGGTGCCGGGCGCCCGGGTGCTCGTCCCGAGCGGCCTGGTCGCCCGGATCGACCACCTCGACCGCACCGTCCACCTCGACTGCCCCCGGGCCCGGATCGGCACCGCCCCACCGCCCGCCGAGGACCTCACCACCCGCCGCCCGGATTGAGCCATGGGCTGGCCGCTGACCACCCTGACCGGCCGGACGATCGCCTTCCTGGTCGCTCCGTACGGCGTCGAGCAGCGGGAACTCAGCTCGCCCTGGCAGGCGGTCGCCGAGTCCGGCGGCATCCCGCGACTGCTGTCCACCGCCCCCGGCCGGGTCCAGGCAGTCCGGCACCGTGAGCCGGGGGACACCTTCGCGGTGGACGGCCTGGTCGCGGAGGCGGATCCGGCCGACTACGACGGGCTGGTGCTGCCCGGCGGCGTCGCCAGTCCGGACCACCTGCGGCTGGACCGGGCGGCGGTCTCCTTCGTGCACGCCTCCTGCGCCTCCGGCCGCCCGGTCGCCGCGATCTGCCACGCCGCCTGGACGCTGATCGAGGCCGACGCCGTCCGCGGCCGCACCCTCACCTCCTGGCCCAGCCTGCGGACGGACCTGGTCAACGCGGGCGCCCACTGGGTGGACGAGGAGGTGCACGTCTGCCGGAACGGGCCCGGCCCGCTGGTGACCAGCCGCAAGCCCGCGGATCTGCCGGTGTTCGAGGACGTGCTGGTCACCGAGTTCGCCCACGCGGCGGCGAAGCGGCGGAGGTGACGCGCGTCCTCACCCGGCCCGCACCCGGCGCCGGGCAGGTCGAGTGGGCCCGACTGGTGCCTGGGAGCGGCGGGTTGGGCGCCGCCCCGGAGGTCTCAGTCGCCGCGCAGCCGGACGAAGGTGGCGGCGGGCGGCCGTCCGGTGAGGGTGAGTTCGGCGCGCAGCGGCCCGGTGAGCGGGTGCACCTGGCCGTAATCGGGGTCGGTGGCGGGCGGGCCGAGCAGCGGTCCGGCGACCCGGGCGACCTCGCGCGCCTGGACGGGGGTGAGCCGGGGGGTGGACAGGAAGACCCGGCCGTCGTCGAGTTGGAGCACCAGCGCGTGCGGCCGGGCGGCCGGACCGGTGAGGGCGCGGACGGTGGCGTCCAGCGTGTCGCTGCGCCGGTACTTGACCCAGGTGCGGCTCGCACCGCGCGCCCGGTAGGGGGAGGCCGCGGCCTTGCAGACCAGGCCCTCGACGCCCGTGTCGGCCAGCTGCTCCATCCACTCCAGCGCCTCCGCCCGGTCGGTGGTGGCCATCACCGGCTGGATCGGCGGCGGGACGTCGGCCAGCGCGGCCAGCAGCAGGCGGCGACGGTCGGTGAGCGGCAGGCGCCGGACGTCGCGACCGGGCAGGGCGAGCAGGTCGAAGGCGATCAGCCCGAGCACCACGTCCGGCGCCGCGGCCCGGGCCTGGCGGGTGTGCAGCAGTTCCTCGAAGGCGAACCGCCCGGCCCGCCAGGCGACGAGCTCGGCGTCCAACACCAGCCCCTCCGGCAGCCGGGCCACGGCGCCGGCGATCGGCGGGAACTCCGGGGCGAGGTCACGGCCGCTGCGGGACTGCAGGAACGCCGGACGGTCGCCACGGGCGAAGGCGACGCAGCGGAAGCCGTCCAGCTTCAGCTCGTACTGCACGCCGCCCCCGCCCAGGCCGTCGGCGGGCGGCACGGCGGTGACGGCGGCGGGGCGCATCACCTCGACGGGTGGGTGCAGCACCTGCCGGGGCTGCACCGGTGCCGCCCTGGGGGTACCGGGCAGCGGCCGGGCCTGTTCCGGGTCCAGCAGCGGCGCGAACAGGTCGCCGTGCGCCGCCAGCCGTCCCGGCAGCTCGGCCAGGGTGAAGACCAGTTCCGCCTCTCCGCGCGCCCGCTCCAGCTCCGCCCAGGACAGCGGCGTGGAGACCGTCGGCAGCGGCTTGGCGCGCAGGGTGTACGGGGCGGCGGTGGTCTTCTTGGCGTTGTTCTGCGACCAGTCGACCAGCACCCGGCCCCGGCGCCGGGCCTTGGCCATGGTGTGCACCACCAGGTCCGGGTGCTCGACCTCCAGCGCGGCGGCCAGCGCCTTGGCGTAGTCGGAGACCTCCGTGCTCGGGGTGGGCTCGATCGGCACCAGCAGGTGCAGGCCCTTGGAGCCGGAGGTCTTCACCCAGGCGGACAGCCCGTCCGCGGCCAGCCGCTCGCGCAGCAGCAGCGCGACCGCCCGGCAGGTGAGGATGTTCGCGCCCTCGCCCGGGTCCAGGTCCAGGACCAGCCGGTCGGCCAGCGCGGGCGCGGCGGCGTGCCACTGCGGGACGTGCAGCTCCAGACAGCCCAGGTTGGCGACCGCCAGCAGCGCCGCGCCGTCCTCCAGCACCACCTGGCGCAGCTCCCCGCCGGTGCTGGGCACGTCCACCGTGCGGACCCAGCCCGGGGTGCCCGGCGGCGGGTTCTTGGCGACGAACACCTCCGCCTCCACGCCGTCCGGGCAGCGCAGGAAGGACACCGGGCGGTCGCGCAGGTGGGGGAGCAGGGCGGTGTGCACGGCGGCGTAGTAGCGCAGCACGTCGCCCTTCACGGTGCCGATGCTCGGGTAGTACACCTTGTCGAGGTGGGACAGGGCGAGGGTGCGTCCGTCCACCGTCATCTGCGGCATGGGCCGTCTCCGAAGACTCCCGCGGGTGGCCCCCGCAGCCAGTCTGCCCCGGTCCGGCCGCCGCTGCCCCGGCAGCCGGGGATCAGGAGGACGGGACGGGCCGGGGCGCGCCCGGGTACGTACCGAAGTACCAGTGGTTGCCCTCCGGGTCGGCGGCGGCGAAGTCACGCGAGCCGTAGTCGGTCCCGTGTGGCCCGGCGGTGATCCGCGCCCCGGCGGCGACGGCCCGGGCGTGCACGCCGTCCGGGTCGGCGGTCACCACGTACGCGCTGAAGCTGCCCGGTCGGCCCGGCCACTCGCCCGGCGCCGTCTCGCGCACCGAGCCCAGCATCACGCCGCCGCCCTCCGGCCAGGCGAGCTCGGCGTGCGCGACGAACTCGCCCTCGCCGTAGCTGGCCACCTCCTGGAAGCCGAAGGCGTCCGCCAGGAAGCGGATCAGGGCCCGGGCGTCGGTCGCGCGCAGGGTGGGCCAGACCTGCGGGGCGGGGGTCTCGGTGTCCATGGCGGTCACTCCTCGGGTTCGGTGGTCACGGGGTGCGATGGTCACGCCTCCCACCCTGCGGCCGCCCGGGCCGCCCCGCCTTGGACGTTTCGGAACTTCGCCGCCTCCGGCCCCTCCGTCGCCAGCCAGACACTCGGCGCGGCCCCGGCCAGCGCCCGGAACTCCCGGGCCAGATGTGCCTGGTCGAAGTAGCCGCAGCGGGCGGCCAGTTCCGCCAGCCGGGGCGGCGGCGAACCGGCCGCGAGCAGGTGCCGGGCCCGGTCGAAGCGGATCACCCGGGCGGCCGCCTTGGGGGTCAGCCCGGTCTCCCGGCGGAACCGGTCCTGGAGGTGCCTGGCGCTCCAACCGGTCTCCCGGGCCAGCTCCGCCACCGGCAGCGCACCGCCGCTGCGCCGCAGCGCCCGCCAGGCCCGGCCCACCTCCGGCGGCACCAGCCCGGACGGCCGGGCGGCCCGCAGCAGCGCGGCGTCCAGCACGGCGAACCGCTCCGTCCAGTCGGCGGCCGCGTGCAGCCGCTCCCGCAGTTCGGGGGCGAGCCGCCCGAGCACCTCCTCCGCCGGGACGTCGATCCCCGCCAACTCCCCGGCGGGCAGCCCGAACAGCGCCCGGGCGGCGAGCGGGTGCACGGCGATCTGCACCCCTGACTGCGCCCCTTCGTGGGTGATCAGCGCGGGCGAGGTGTGCAGCCCGCCGAGCAGCGTCGGGTAGCTGCCGGGCGGCTGCGCCGGGTCGGGGTGGCCGGCGACCACCAGCGGCTCGTCGAGGGTGAGGATGTAGGTCAGGTACGGCGAGGGCAGACCGCGGTGCACGGCGGGGGCCAGGCCGCGCTGCCGGTACCCCGAGTACCAGGCCACGTACGGGCGCAGCGCCGTCGCGGGCCTGGCGCGGACGGCCTCGTCGACCGCTCCGGCGGCCCTCGTCGTCACCCGTCCAGTATCGGCGCTCGCGGTCGCGGGCACGGCCGTGGTCGCTTACGGTGAGGGAACGGTCACCCCGCGAGCGGCGCTGTGGACCGCCGCGGGGGAGGACCGTCGGGGGGTAACACCGACGAAGGAGTCCCCGTGACCACTGCCCGAGACATCATGCACACCGGCGCCCAGTGCATCGGCGCCCACCAGACGCTGGACGAGGCCGCGAGAATGATGCGCGAGATGCACGTCGGCGCGCTGCCGATCTGCGGCGACGACCAGAAGCTGCACGGCATCATCACCGACCGCGACATCGTGCTGCGCTGTGTCGCCGAGGGCAAGGACCCGGCCAAGATGACGGCCATGGAACTCGCCGGACACCTGCACTGCGTGCGGGCCGAGGACAGCATGGACACCGTGCTGAAGAAGATGGAACAGCACCAGATCCGGCGCATCCCGGTGATCGACGGCGAGCGGTTGGTCGGCATGATCAGCGAGGCCGACCTGGCGATGGGTCACCGCGACGGCCACCGGCTGACGGACGAGCAGATCATCAAGTTCATGGACAGCGTCTACATGAAGCAGTGACCCCCGCTCGCCCCACCCGCTGAGCGCAGCCCCGTCCGCGCCCCGGTGACCGGCCGGTCCCCCCGCACCGGCCGGGCCTTCCGAGGGTGCCGGACGGGGCCCTCGCGCGTCTTGTACAAATGCGCAACGCCCGCCGGGCGCCGACGCCTCACCGCGGGCGCAGGTCGAGGACCAGGTCCCGGGGGAGGCCGTGGGTGTCGTGGAGGTAGTGGAGGTCGTCCTCGGTGAGCGGGCCGCGGAAGCGGGGGCGGGAGAGCACCTGGCGGCCGCGCTCCAGGAGGCGGGTGAAGCGGTGTTCCTCGTCGAGGATCACCCCGCGGACCGACTCGGGGCGGACGTCCTGGCGGAAGTGGTCCAGGGTGTGCCGGATCAACTCGTCCGGCAGGTCGCCGAGTCCGCGCCGCGGGTCGTCCCGGCGCAGCACGGTGAGCACCCGGCGCAGCAGGCGGCGCAGGACGTAGCCGCGGCCGGTGGTGGAGGGGCGGACGCCGTCGCCGATGACGACGACGGCCGAGCGCAGGTGGTCGCAGACCAGGCGCAGTGACGGTTCGTCCAGCTGCCACAGGGTCGGGACGAGCTGGCGCCACGGGTCGAAGACGTCGCACTCGAAGACGGAGGAGCGGCCCTGGAGCAGCGAGGAGAGGCGTTCCAGACCCAGACCGGTGTCGATGTTGCGTTGGGGGAGCGGGACGAGGGTGCCGTCGCCGAGGCGGCGGTGGCGCATCATCACGTGGTTCCACACCTCGACCCAGCGGTCGTCCCGGGTGGGGGTGGACCGGGGCGGGGTGTCGCCGGTCCACAGGAAGATCTCCGAGTCGGGGCCGCAGGGGCCGGTCGGGCCGTTGGACCACCAGTTGTCCTCGACGGTGAGTTCGACCGGCACGCCGCGGTCCTGCCACAGCTCGAGGGAGTCGGTGTCGGGGCCGGCCTGCTCGTCGCCGCCGAAGACGGTGACGTGGAGCCGTCCGGGGTCGATGCCGAAGCCGTCGGTGAGCAGCCCGTAGCCCCAGTCGAGGCTCTGCGGGCCCTCGTAGTCGCCGAGGGACCAGGTGCCGAGCATCTCGAAGACGGTGAGGTGGGTGCGGTCGCCGACCTCGTCGAGGTCGGTGGTGCGCAGGCAGCGCTGGACGTTGACCAGCCGCCTGCCGAGCGGGTGGGGGCGTCCCTCCAGGTGGGGCGTGAGGGGGTGCATGCCGGAGGTGGTGAACAGCACCGGGTCACCGGGCGGGGGCAGCAGGGTCGAACCGGTGATCCGGCGGTGGCCGCGGTCCTCGAAGTACTCGATGAAGGTGCGGACGAGCTGGTCGGTGTTCACGGGGTGGCTCCTTCGCGTGTGCCGTGGCGGGAGGCACCAGACAACGAGTCCACGCGATCATCGGAGCCGAGGCGCGGAACGCCTCGGGCCACCACCGGCGGACCGTTTCCGGTCGCCGGGGGAGGGGGTACGTCAGGCGGCGGCAACCGGCGAGCTGGTCGCTCGCGCGGTGGCGGTGGTGTGGCCGGTGACGTTCATGAGGCCGAGGGTAACGCGGTCGGCGCTCCGGGGCACCTGGTTTTGCGCCGCGGAGCGGGAGGGCGGCGTCGGACTTCCCGCTCCGGGCGCCACGCGGTCACAGCGGCAGGCTCTGCCAGCCGTTGAAGCCGGTGGCCGTGGTGCCCGTGCGGTAGGAGACGCGGCCGTCCGTTCCGATGGCGAACACGTGGAGGACGCCGGCGCCGTCGACGACCGCGGTCGGGTGGTCGAGGACGGTGCCGCCGAGGTCCTGCCAGGCGCCGTAGCCGGAGTTCGGGGCGGTCCGCGCGGTGGTGCTCACCCCTGCGCCGCGGTTGCGCTCGAACAGGACGACCCGTCCGCCGAGGGTGGCCGCCGCCGGCTCGCCGACGCCGCCGTGTCCGCCCACGGGCGCCGGGGACTGGCTCCACGAACCGCCGGGCCGGGTCTGGTGGCTGACCACCATCGCGCCGGTGTCGGCCTCGCGGTAGGCGAGTTCGATCCGGCCGTCCGGCGAGCCCTGCCACCAGCCGAGGACGCCGGTGCGGGTGCCGGCGAACACCTCGATCGCCCCGACGCCGTCGCGGATCGCGGTGACCGGGTCCTGGAGGTCGGTGCCGCCCAGGTCCGTCCAGGCGGTCGTCCACACCCCGCCCGGGGTGGTCTGCCGGATGGTGCTGAGGCCGCCCCCGCCGTTCTTGACGAACAGCTCCAGCCGCCCGTCCTGGGAGTCCGCGACCACGGGCACGCCGACCTGGTCCTCGTTGCCGAGCCCGGCGTTGGGGTTGCCGTGGTCGGCCCAGCCGTTCCACCACCAGCCGTTGGGCGTGGCCTGCGGCAGCGAGATGACGTGGTGGTCGGTCAGGCGGCGGGCGAAGACCTCAAGGCGGCCGTCGGCGTTGGTGCCGACGGCGATGCCCGGCGCCAGCCGCCCGCCGGGGTCGGCCATCCGCACCGGGCCGCCCCAACTGCCGTCCGCCTGGCGCCAGTAGGTGTAGAGGCCGTCGGCCCGGACGACGAAGACCTGCGGCCGGCCGTCCTGGTTCAGGCGCGACGACCTGCATGACCAGCGGTCCGGCGCCGGTGACCGTGGGCGGCCCGACGGCCGCAGTGGCGCGGGTCGCCGTCCCCCGGGTGAGGACGGGCGCGGTGAGGGCGGAGAGCGCGACGGAGGCGAGGAGTTGCCGTCGTCCGATCGCCATTGTGTTTCCCCCCGGTTCGAGATCGGGATGTGATCACGCCAAGAGGAGGCTAAACGGAATGGGGAACCGGCAAACGGCATTGACGGCATTCCGCAATCGTGTGGCGGAAAACGTCAGTTGACGTGCGATCGAGCTCGTCCGCCATTTCCGCGCAGTTCCGGATCCGGTTCAGCTGGGGTCGGCGTCGAGCACGGCGCTGGTGATCCGCCCGATGACCCGGTCGGCCGGTTCGAGGGTGGTGGCGGAGCGGCGGGAGGCCAGGAATTCGCGGGGCGAGCAGCCGACCATGCCGCGGAAGGTGCGGTGGAGGTGGGACTGGTCGTAGTAGCCGCAGAGCGCCGCCAGGTCGGCGCGCGCGAGCCGCTCGTCCGGGGCGGTCAGCAGGCGCAGCGTCCGCTGCAGCCGCAGGATTCCGGCGGCCTGTTTGGGCGCCAGCCCGAGCTGTTCGCGGAAGCGCTGCTCCAGTCGGCGGCGGCTCCAGCCGGTGCCCTCCACCAGTGCGCCGACCGGCACCAGGCCCCAGGAGCGCCGCAGTTGGTGCCAGGCCCAGGCGACGTCCGGCTCCCAGGCCGGTCCGTCGGCCAGCAGCGCGGTGAAGTGGTCGTCCAGCAGGGCGAACCGGGCCGGCCAGGTCGGGGCGTCGGCCAGCCGGGCGGCCAGCCGGCCCAGCCGGGGGCCCAGCACCTCCCCGGCGTCCGCCCACTGTCCGCCGAGTTCCCCGGCCACCGGTCCGAACGCGCGGAAGGCGCCCTGCGGGGTGAGCGAGACCGCCAGTCCGTGCAGCACACCGGCGTGCTCGGCGATCGTCGCGGTGCGGCGCAGTCCGGCGGCGATCGAGCCGAAGGAGATTCCGGGGGCGGGCGAAACGGCGTCGGTGAGCCGCATCGTGCCCTCGAAGGCGAGCGCCACCGTCACGACGTCCGTCGGCACCTCCAGCCGTCGGCGGGGGCGGTCCAGGGACATCCGGTAGCCGCGGTAGTCGAGGACGTAGCGGCGCAGCGGTGTGGCGGGCAGGCCGAGCGCCATCGTCGGACCGGCGGTCTGAAGGGTGTCCTGGGCCACGTCAACTCCCTCGCTCGGCCCGGCGGGTGGACGGGTGCACGGATCATCCTAGGCGGATCGTTCACCGCGCCGACCGTCTCATGACGTGGATTTTCCTTTCTCGGGAAGCGAGATGCGGGCACAATTGCGTACATGGGAAAACAGTACGAAAACATCAGCGGCCGACTGCGGCAGTTCATCGAACGCCAGCCCGTCTACTTCGTCGCCACCGCGCCGCTGGCGGGCGACGGACACGTCAACCTCTCGCCCAAGGGCCGCTCCGGCACCCTCGTGATCATCGACGAACTCACTCTCGCCTACCTGGACTTCGGCGGCTCGCAGGCCGAGACCATCGCCCACCTGCGGGAGAACGGCCGGATCACCCTGATGTGGTGCGCCTTCGACGGCCCGCCCACCGTGGTCCGGGTGCACGGCCGCGGCGAGCCCGTCTTCCGCGACGACCCGCGCTTCGCCGAACTGCTCGACCGCTTCGAGTCCGGCGTGGACGGAGCGGGCCTGCGGGCGATCGTCCTGGTCCGGGCCGAGCGGGTCAGCGACTCCTGCGGCTACGCCGTGCCGTTCATGGACTACCGCGCCGACCGCGACCTGCACGCCCAGTACTTCGAGCGCAAGGGTGAGGAGCAGTTCAGCGCCTACTGCGAGGGCAAGCCGCTCGTCAGGACCAGCATCGACGGTCTGCCCGCCCTTCCGCTGCCGCTCCCGTCCCGGTCGTCCGGCGGACAGACGGCCTGACGGCGTGACGGCCTGACGGCCGGTCGGGCCGTTGCCCGAGGAGGACCGTCGGCTACCCGTCGACGGGTGGACGTGGGCAACCGGCGAGAGCTTCATCGACCCGGGCGTGCGGCTCACCGGCAAGCGCTGGAAGGTCGACCCCCGGCGCGGGAGCGCTCCAAGGAGCTGCCATCATCGATCACATGACTGACCGTCATATGGAAACGGGAGCTTCCGTCATGCCGAACCACCCCGTCATCGCGCAGATCGAGCGCGCCGCCGCCACGACCGGAGCCCTGATCGCGGGCATCGGTGCGGAGCAGTGGAAACTCCCCACGCCCTGCGCGGACTGGGACGTCACCGCCCTGGTGAACCACCTGGTGGGCGGGATCCATCTGTACGTCGGCCGGCTGACCGGCACCGACCCCGGAAAGGCGCACGAGGACGACTGGCTCGGCGACGACCCGGTCGCGGCCTACCGGTCCGCGGCGGCCGCCGACCTCGCGGCCTGGCGCCGCCCGGGTGCGCTCGACCGCAGCGTCACCATCCCGCTCGGCGACCTGCCGGGCGAGTTCGCCGCCACCGTCCACCTGACCGAGCTGGCCGTGCACGGGGCGGACATCGCGGTGGCGACCGGGCGGGAGAACCTGCTGGACGCCGAGCTGCTGGAGGGTCTGCTGGCCGCGATCCGGCAGCTGGGCGTCGACCGGTACCGCGTCCCCGGCATCTTCGGCCCGGAGGCCACCGCCGCCGCCGACGCCCCGGTCCACCTGCGCCTGCTCGCCCACCTGGGCCGCACGGTCGCGGTCTGACGGCACCCGAGCCGCAGCGGCGGCCGGCGCTGTCGCCCTGAGTGCGGTCCGGGGCCCGACCGGACCGAGCGGGGCCGGTCCCCGACCACCGGGAGGTCGTGGCCGTGGCCCCGGTCCAGCAGCCGGCTTCGTCGGCAGGGCGGGGCGTGACGCGACGAAGCCGCCGCGCCCTTCGTGGGTGCGGCGGCCTGCGTGCGGTTGGCGTGCGGGCTCACTCGCCCAGGCCGGCCTTGCCGGGGCGGATCCACCCCGGAGGCCGTGTGGGGCCGCGCACGCGTCGACAGTGCGTGACGGCCCGGCCGGCCCCGCGTGCCGGATCGACGGCCCCGCCCGCCCTCCGGGTGGCCCGCACCACAGCCCTGACCCGGAGTGCCCCCGGCGTCCACTCCCGGTGGCGGGCATAGCCTTCGGCCCATGAACAACGAGAGCGATGCGGCGGACACAGGGGCCGTCGACGACGTCGGCCGACCGGACGGCGGTGCGCCCGGGGGCCGGGGCCCTGCGGAACGCGACGGCCACGAGCCGGCCGTCGCGCCGAGCGGCTTCGAGCTGGGGACCGACGGGCCCAAGGTGATCCTGGCGGGCCTCGACGGCTCCGACTCCTCCTGGCGCGCCACCGCCTACGCCGCCGGACTGGCCCGTCGGCAGGGCGCCCTGCTGGCCGTGGCCTACATCCAGCCGATACTCGGCGCCGCGACAGCCCTGGCCGGTGCCGCGGTGGAAGAGACCACCCAGGAGGTCGCCGACGAGCTACTGGTCGCGCTGCGCGAGGCCGAGCACCGGATGCGCGAGGTCTGGCGGGTGCAGTGGCGCTTCCTCACCATGCGCGGCGACCCCTATACGGGCCTCGCCAAGCTCGCGGACGAGCTGCGTGCCGACGCCGTGGTGGTCGGCGTCTCCGAACAGGCCGGGCACAAGGTGATCGGGTCGGTCGCGGTCCGGCTGGTGAAGGCGGGCCGCTGGCCGGTCACCGTCGTTCCGTAGCGGGCCCGGCACGGACCCGGCAGCGACGCGGCACGGGCTCGACGGGGAGCCGGTGCGGACCCGGTACGGGCTCGACCGGCCACCGCCCGCCGCACGGTCGGTAAGCGGCGGGTAGGGTGCGTGGCCATGACGGAAACGCCGGGCGCGCACCCCACCGAGCCGGCCCACCCGACCGGCAACGACCTGCACCTCGACCTGCCCGCCACCGGCGGCCGCCGTTCCGCGCTGATGGCCGCTCTGCGTGAGGCGATCCGCTCCGGCCGACTCGCCCCCGGCACCCGGCTGCCGCCCTACCGGGCGCTCGCCGCCGACCTCGGCCTGGCCCGCAACACCGCAGCCGAGGCCTACACCGAACTCGTCGCCGAGGGCTGGCTGACCGCCCGCCAGGGCTCCGGCACCACCGTCGCCGAACGCGCCGCACCCGTCCCGTCCGACCGGGCCCGCCGCCCCACCCGCCGGTCCGGGTCCGTGCACGACCTGCGCCAGGGCCAGCCCGACGCCGCCTCCTTCCCCCGCACCGCCTGGCTGGCCGCTGCCCGCCGGGCCCTCACCGCCGCGCCCAACGAAGCCTTCGGGCCCGGTGATCCGCAGGGCCGGCGCGAACTGCGGACCGTCCTCGCCGACTACCTCGCCCGCGCCCGCGGGGTGCGCACCGACCCCGACCGGATCGTGGTCTGCTCCGGCTTCGCCCATGCGCTGCGGCTGCTCTTCGACGGCGCCGCGGCCGTCCTGCCCTCCGCCGACCGGGGGCCGCTGGCCGTCGAGGCGTACGGGCTCGGCTTCCACCGCGGTCTGCTGGCCGCCGCCGGGGTCGCCACCGTGCCGCTGCCCATCGACGAACGGGGCGCCAGGGTGGACGACTTGGCACGGCACCCGGACCTCCGGGCGGTCCTGCTCACCCCCGCCCACCAGTTCCCGACCGGCGGCCCGCTGTACGCCGGGCGCCGCGCCGCCGTGGTCGACTGGGCGCGTGGGCGCGGCGGACTCGTCCTGGAGGACGACTACGACGGGGAATTCCGCTACGACCGCCAACCGGTCGGCGCCGTCCAGGGGCTCGACCCCGACCGGGTCGTCTACCTCGGCAGCACCAGCAAGAGCCTCAGTCCGGCGCTGCGCCTCGGCTGGATGGTCCTGCCGGACCACCTGGTGGACCGGGTGCTCGCGGCCAAGGGCGAACGCGAGGCCTGGGCCAGCGCGTTGGACCAGCTGACCCTGGCCGAGTTCATCGACTCCGGAGGCTACGACCGGCACCTGCGCCGGATGCGGCGGCGCTACCGGGACCGCCGGGACCAGTTGGTGGCCGCGCTGGCCGCGAACGCCCCGCACATCGGGGTGTCCGGCATCGCGGCCGGTCTGCACGCCGTCCTGCGTCTCGCCCCCGGCACCGAGCGCTCGATCCTCAAGGCCGCCGCCTACCGGGGCCTGGCGGTCGAAGGGCTCGCCGACTACCGCCATCCGGCGGTCACCGCGGAGGCGATGCCCGCCGTCGACGGACTGGTGGTCGGCTACGCCACACCGCCCGACCACGCCTACCCGGCGGCCCTCCAGGCGCTCTGCGACATCCTGCCGCCGGCGGCCTGAGGCGGCCTGAGGTGGCCCGAGCGCGGGTCGGGGAGCGGGGCGGCCAAGGATAGGCCACCAGCGGTTCCGCCGGGCCCGAAAGCGGTCGATCGGTCCCCGGCGTCCGCCCGCCGCTCCTCCACCCGTACGGCTTCGGGCGGAGCACGGTAACCGGGTCGGTGCCGGCCCCTACTCTCCTTGGACATGCGCAGAACACATCTGAGCCGTGCCGCGCTCGCCGCGGGTCCGGCCCTCGCCGTCGGTCTGCTCCTGCCCGCCGCACCCGCCCGGGCGGACAGTCCGCTTCCCCTGACGGCCGTCTCCGACCGGCAGACGACCGTCCGGGGCGGGGAGTTCACGCTGACCCTGACGCTCACCAACCCGTACGACACCCCGATCCAGTTCGTCTACCAGAGCGTCCAGGAGACCTACCCCACCAGCCTGGAACCGGGGCTGAAGTTCACTGCCACGGCCTGCGGCACCCAGACCAACGGCTGCAGCGACAACGTGCACGGCGGCATCGCCCGCTACGACGTGCCGCTCGCCCCCGGCGCCAGCAGCAGCTTCACCATCACCTACACGGTGGCCCCGGACTCCGCGTGCGGCGCGACCCGGATCGACTTCTACTCGTACCTCTACTACGAGTACAACGGCGGCCTGGCCAGCAACTCGGGCATCGTCGACATCCCGGGCACCCAGGTCGTCTGCGGCTGACCCCGCACCGGGCCCCCTTGCCGTACCACCCCGGCGCGGCCCCGCCGCCGCGCCCCCCGTACACCCGTCAGGTGCCGGCCACCCCCGTACCGGCACCTGACGGGCCTTCCGCGACTGTCGGAGTCGGGCGGCAGGATCGGGCCATGGACGCACGGATGCCGAACGACCCCGACCACCCCGCCGACTTCCCGGCGGGCGCGCCGGAGCGCCCGGCCCCACCCGCCCGGCCGGGCACCGGCCGCTGCTGCAGGTCGAGGGGTCGGCGGCGGACGCGGCCTGGGGCGAGCTGGTCAACGTCTCGGTCTGGATCACCGACGAGGACCTGGCGGCGCGTCGGTTCGACCGGGTGCGGCACGGAATGGAGGTCGCCTGAGCGGTGTGCCGGGTTGAGCACTCGGCGGCGGATGGGGGCTGAAAGCGGGAGATTCACCCTATCGGGGGGTAGTCGGTCACCGTACGGGCCCGGTCGGGTTCTGGTGATCTAGGGTTCCGGATGGGCCGCCGGGCGATGGCGGTCGCGCTCCCGACACACGCCAACTTCCCCACCAGCCAGCGGATCTGATGATCCGTTGTGGCTCGCTCCCGGGGCGGAGCGGTACGGCCCTGGACGCGTGATCCGACCACACGAATGGAGACCCTGCCGATGCCCGTGGACACGAGCCCGGAGACACAGCAGGACCGGCAGCAGAGCCTTGCGACGGCCGCTGCCCGCAATCTTGCCACCACGACCAAGTCCGCACCGCAGATGCAGGAGATCACCTCCCGCTGGCTGCTCAAGGTGCTCCCGTGGGTCGAGGCCCACGGTGGCGCGTACCGGGTGAACCGACGGCTCACCTACACCGTCGGCAACGGCGTGGTGGAGTTCATCAAGACCGGCTCCCAGGTCCGGGTGATCCCGGCGGAGCTGGGCGAACTCGCCCTGCTGCGCGGTTACGAGGACGAGGAGGTGCTGACCGCCCTCGCCGATCGCTGCCAGCAGCGCGACTTCGGCCCCGGCGAGGTGCTCACCACCCAGGGCGAGGCGGCCGACCGGATCTTCCTGATCGCGCACGGCAAGATCAACAAGATCGGCACCGGCAAGTACGGCGACGAGACCGTGGTCGGCGTGGCCGGTGACGGCGACCGCTTCGGCGACGACGCGCTGCTGAACCCGGACGCCGTCTGGGAGTACACGGCGAAGACCGCCACCGCCGGTGTCGCGCTCACCCTGAGCCGGGACGACTTCGCCCGCATCCGGGACAACGCGCCGACCCTCCAGGAGCACCTCCAGTCGTTCCTGGCCCTGCCCCTGCAGGCCCAGAACGAGCGCGGCGAGGCCGAGATCGCCATGTCGGCCGGTCACCACGGCGAGTACGAACTCCCCGGCGCCTTCGTGGACTACGAGCTGAAGCCGCGCGAATACGAGCTGAGCGTCGCGCAGACCATCCTCAAGGTCCACACCCGTGTCGCGGACCTGTACAACCACCCGATGAACCAGATCGAGCACCAGCTCCGGCTGACCATCGAGGCCCTGCGCGAGCGCCAGGAGCACGAGATGATCAACAACCCGGAGTTCGGCCTGCTCAACAACGCCGACTTCGATCAGCGGATCCAGACCCACTCCGGCCCGCCCACCCCGGACGACCTGGACGAGCTGCTCAACCGTCGCCGCGACCCCGACTACCTGCTGGCCCACCCGCGCACCATCGCCGCGATCGGCCGGGAGTTCAACGCCCGGGGCATCTACCCGCACCACGTCGACCTCGGCGGGCAGCAGGTGCCGGCGTGGCGCGGGGTGCCGATCCTGCCGTGCAGCAAGATCCCGATCACCAAGGAGAACACCAGCTCGGTCCTGGTGATCCGTACCGGGGAGGACAACCAGGGCGTCATCGGCCTGCACCAGACCGGCCTGCCGGACGAGTACCAGCCCTCGCTCTCGGTCCGCTTCATGGGGATCGACGAGAAGGCGATCATCTCCTACCTGGTCAGCGCCTACTACTCGTGCGCGATCCTGGTGCCGGACGCGGTCGGTGTGCTCGAGAACGTCGAGATCGCGCACCGCCGCCACTGAGCGCGGAGACCGGCGAGCGCGGGCCGTAACCGGTCGGCGCGAAGATCGTTTCACCTGATGACGGACGGCCCGCCCCGGTGGTGGGCCGTTCGCCTGATCGCGCCCGCACGCGCATGGTCGTGCCCGATCGATTCTGATCCGGATCCAACCGGGGCTGCCCGTTTCCGTCGGCCGGTCGACCGCGTCCGTCCCGTCCTCCCCAGGCGAACCGAGAGGTGTGTGGAGCCCATGCCGCAGCGCCGGCAGTTCCGACGGATACCGAAGCACGGCGGCGGCTCGGCGGGCCCCGGGCGGCGACGGGTGCGACTGATCGGCGCGGCGGTCGGCGTGGCGGCGATGTGCGCACTGGTCGGTGGCGCCACCGCCTCGGGCGCCGAGCGGCCCGGCGGGAACCCGTACGGCTCGGCCGTGGACACCTGCGTGTGCAGTGAGACCGACGTGTCCACCTCGGTGGGACCGGGCGGGAGCGTCGACGTCGGGGTGGACGTCGACGTCCAGGTCGGCGTCACCGTCGCCCCCGACGTCGGCCGCCACCACGACGACCGGCCCCCGCACGACCACCACCGGTGCCACGGGCGCGGTGGGCTCCACCATCACTGCCACCCGCACCCCTGCCCGAGCCCCACCCCGACTCCCACGCCCAGCCCGACCCCAACCCCTACGCGCACCCCCACGCCGACGCCGACGCACACCCCAGTGCCCACGCCGAGCGCGACACCCCCCGGCCCCACCCCGGTGCCCTCGCCACCGGCGTCCGTGCCGCCGCCGCCCGCTCCCCGGCCGGCCGCACCGCCCCCGCCGGTTCACCCCGCGCCCGCCGCACCCGCGGCTCCCGCCCCGCAGGCGGCTCCGCCCGCCGCGGCGCCTAGCCCGGTCCGCCCCAGCCCGCTGTGGCCGACACCCTCGGCGCACCCGGTGTTCAAGGCGTGGGCCGCCAAGCCGTCGGCGGTCGAGCAGCACCACCACGGTGCCTCGACGACCACCACGATGCTGCTGATCTTCGCCCCGGGCATCCTGGCGGCGGCCGCGCTGCGCCCGGGCCGTGGCGGAGGCCGCGGCCGTTCCGGATCCTGACGAGCACCCCGGTCCCCGGCCGCCCGGGGACCGCACGTCCCCGACGTGTCCCGGGCCCGACGCGCCCGTTGGGCGCCGGGTTTCCCCGTTCACGTCACGAGCCAAGCCAGAGAAGGGAGTTCCCATGTCCGAGTGGGTGGCGCTGGTCATCGCCATGGCGGCGGCCTGTGCCGTTGTGGTGGCGGTGGTGGTGCTGAGGCACCGCACCGCGGGCGTCGAGGAGAACGTCGACGAGACGCCCGACGTCATCGAGTACATCACGATGATGATCGGCGTGGTCTACGCGATCGTCCTCGGCCTCGCCATCGCGGGTGTCTGGGAGGCGCGCGGCGCCGCCCAGGACGACCTGTTCCGTGAGGCGCAGTCGCTGCGGGAGGTGAGCGACCGGGCGGTGGTCTACCCGGTCGAGTTCCGCGACCAGGTCCGGGCCGACATCGACGCCTACGTCACGTACGTGGTGAACGTCGAGTGGGACTACATGGCCAAGAACGGCGAGATCACCGACAAGGGCACCGAGTTGCTGGGCAAGGTCCAGAGCGAGGTGGCCGGCCGGGCGCCGGCCTCGGACCTGGAGTCCCAGGCCTACCAGCCGATCATGGACCGGATCAGCCAGGTCTCCGACGCCCGCAACCAGCGCGGTCAGAACGCCGGGCCGACCATGCCGGGAGTGGTGTGGTTGGGTCTGATCGGCGGGGCGGTGGTCACCATCGGGATGCTCTTCGCGCTGCAGATCAGGCGCACGCCGCGGGAGTTGATCCTGGCGGGCTGCTTCAGCGTGCTGATCGCCTTCCTGTTGTTCATGATCTGGGACTTCGACGACCCGTTCGCCCGGAGCGTCTCGGTCACCACCCAGCCCTTCGTGGACCTCTTCCCCTCGCTCGGCCTCAAGAGCTGAGCCGAAGGCGTGACGGGCACCGGTGGTCCCGTCGGGGCCACCGGTGCCCTGGACCAATATTCGCCGTCAAGGGTGTCCACCCCCTGGACCGCCCGGGGCGGCGGAGGACGGCGGACCGGTAGGTTGACCGGGACGGAACAGGCCCGCCGAACGGAGGACCGCATGGACAGTCAGGGCTGGGACGACCGCTACGCCGCGAGCGACCTGGTGTGGGGCACCGCGCCCAACCAGTGGGTGGTCCGCGAACTGACCGGCAGCACCCCCGGCCGCGCCCTCGACCTGGCCACCGGGGAGGGCCGCAACGCCATCTGGCTGGCCACCCAGGGCTGGGAGGTCACCGGCCTCGACTTCTCCGCCGTCGCCCTGGAACGCGCCGAACGGCTCACCGCCGAACTGCCCGACGAGGTCGCCGACCGGCTCACCTGGCGGCACGGCGACGCGCGCACCCAGGAGGGCCCGGTCGGCGGCTACGACCTCGTCCTGATCGCCTACCTCCAGCTCCCCGCGGAGGACCGCCGGGCCGCGCTGCGCGGCGCCACCGAGGCGCTCGCCCCCGGCGGCACCCTGCTGGTCGTCGGGCACGACCTGACGAACCTCACCGACGGCGTCGGCGGTCCCCAGGACCCGGCCGTGCTGTTCACCCCGGAGGACGTCCTCGCCGACCTCGCCGGGTACGGCCTGCGCACCGTACGGGCCGAGCGCGTCCACCGCACGGTGGGCGAGCCCGGCCACGGGGGCGGCCTGACGAGCGTCGCGATCGACGCGCTGGTGCGGCTGGAGCGGGGCGCCGAGTGACGGACCGACCCTCCCGCCGCGCGCTGCTCACCGGCCTGGTGGCCGCCGCCCCGCTGGTGCTGGCCGGCTGCTCCTCGGGCGGGAAGAAGGACAAGGCCGACAAGAACGGCCCGGTGGCCAGGGCCGGTGATCCGGGCGGCGCGGCCTTCGTGATGGTCATCCGGCACGGCGAGAAGCCCGACGGCAGCCAGCCCGGTCTGGACGAGAACGGCGAGCACGACGGCAAGTCCCTCACCCGGCGCGGCTGGGACCGGGCCAAGGCGCTGCCCACCCTGTTCGCCCCGCTCGCGGCCGGCCTGCGCACCCCGGCCCGGATCTACGCCGCCACCGACCAGGGCCCGCTGGCCGGGGCGCACCGGATGTGCCAGACCGTCACCCCGCTGGGAACCAAGCTCGGGCTCGCCGTGGACACCACCTACGCCGAGTCCCAGGAGTCCGAGCTGGCCGGTGCCGCGCTCGCCGGGGCGCAACCGGTGCTGATCTGCTGGGAGCACTCCCGGATCCCGCGGATCGTCGAGGCGCTCGGCGCCTCGGGCAGCGGGGTGCCGACCAGCTGGCCGGACCGGTTCGACCTGGTCTGGGTGTTCTCCCGGCCGGCCGGCGGGGCCTGGACGTTCCAGGAGGTGCGCCAGCACCTCCTGGATGGCGACGCCTGATCCGCCCGCGGGCGCGGTCGCCTGAGTGGGCCGGCGGCTACCCGGCGCTGATCGTCACCAGCGAGTACTGGGCGACGGTCAGCGGGACGCTGACGGTTCCGCGGTGACGGTGTACGGGGCGGGCTGCGGGGCCGGGTCGGTGCCGTCCGGGCCGGCGACGGTGACGGCGGTGACGCTCGCCCCGGCCGGGAAGGCGAACTCCGCGCGCTGTCCGCCCAGTTCGTCCAGGGCGCTGGGGGCCGGGCCGGTGATGACGACGGGTGAATCCATCGGTGTGCGGAGGCCGCCGGAAGTGAGGCCCGGGGGACGGGTGGGTAGGGGTCCCCCGGGCCGCTGTCCGATGATCGTAGGTTTCCCTGCGTGCGATAGGTTCGCGGCACGGACGGCGGTGGGAACGAGGAGGGCACGATGACCGTTTCGCTGGCCAAGGGGCAGAAGATCAGCCTGGAGAAGCCGGGCGGTGGGCAGTTGAGCCTGGTCCGGATGGGCCTGGGCTGGAAGGCCGTGCAGCGCAAGGGTTTCCTGGCCAAGCTGATGTCCGTCGGCCGGGAGATCGACCTGGACGCCTCGGCGGTGCTGTTCTCGCGGGGGAGGTCGGTGGACGTGGTCTTCTTCCAGCACCTGACCAGCAACGACGGCTCGGTCCGCCACAGCGGGGACAACCTGGTCGGCGGCTCCGGCGACGCGACCGACGACGAGTCGATCACGGTCGACCTGACCAGGGTCGGCGCCGAGGTCGACCAGATCCTGTTCACGGTCAACTCCTTCACCGGTCAGACCTTCCAGGAGGTCGAGGCCGCCTTCTGCCGGCTGGTGGACGAGACCACCGGCGCCGAGCTGGCCCGCTACACCCTCACCGGCGGCGGCCCGTACACCGCCCAGATCATGGCCAAGGTGCAGCGCACGCCGACCGGTTGGCAGATGGTCGCGATCGGCAGGCCGGCGAGCGGGCGCACCTTCCAGGACCTGATGCCGGAACTGGTCAAGCACCTGTGACCCGCTGCCGCCCCCTGACCCGCTGCGGGTTCCGGCGCCACGTCGCTACTCGACGTCCCGGCGCCGGAACCCGGCCAGGGCCAGCGCGATCAGCGCTCCCGCGACGAGGGTGAGCACCAACGGCGGCGTCCAGTCCATCCGGGCCGCCGGGAGCCGGGGCACCTGGCCGAACGGGGAGAACCGGTCCAGGCCCGCGGGGAACTTCAGCAGCGGGCCCAGGTAGCCGATCACGAACGCGTACGCGGGGACGGCCCAGGCCAGCGGCACCGCCCGGGGCAGCCAGCCGTGGACGGCCGCGGTGAAACCCACCGTCACCCACAGGGCGGGCACGAAGGCCAGCGCCGCGCCGGTCAGTCGCAGGAACGCGCCCTCGTCGCCGGTGGACAGCGCCCCGGCCAGGCCGAAGCCCGCGCCCGCCGCCAACATCACGGCGGTGGAACCCAGCAGCGCCGCCGAGAGGTGTCCGCCCAGCCAGCCGGAGCGCGACACCCCGGTGGCCAGCACCGGCACGGCCCGCCCGGCGCTCTCCTCGGCGTGCGGGCGCAGCGCCGCCAGCACCGCGTACACGCCGCCGACCACGGCGACCACCAGTAGGGTCAGCGCGGCGAAGGAGTCGGCGAGGGTGTGGCCGCCGACCCGGGCCAGCGCCTGCCTGACCTGGTCGACGTCCTTGAGCATCGAGTCGGCCTCGCCGAGCAGCGAGCCGTACATCGCGCCGAGCAGCAGCAGGGCGACCGCGAAGCCGCCGATCAGGCCGCGGTGCAGCCGCAGCGCCAGGCCCAGCGGGGTGCCCAGGGCCGGGCTGCCGGTGGCCGGGCCGGGGCGGGCGGCGCGCAGCCCCGCGCCGAAGTCACGGCGGGTGCTCAGCGCGAACCCGGCCGCGGCGGTGGCGGCGACCAGCGCCAGCGCGGGCAGCAGCGGCCACCAGCGGTCGTCGACGAAGGGGTAGCTGCGCTGCAGCCAGCCGATCGGGGAGGCCCAGGACAGGCGGCTGGTCCCGGCGTCCCCGGCGGCGCGCAACGCGTAGGCGGCGCCGAGCACGGCCAGGGCCAGCCCGGAGGCCGTCCGGGTGTGGGCGGTGATCTGCACGGTGACGGCGGCCACCGCGCCGAACAGCAGCCCACCGGCGGCGGTCGCGGTCCCGTAGAGCAGCGCGCCGCCGGCGGTCAGGCCGGGGACGCCGAGGCCGGGCAGTCCGAGGGCGAGCAGCAGGCCGAGCGCGAGGTCGGCGACGGCGGCGGTGGCCAGGGCGGCGGCGAGCTGGGCGTGCCGGCCGACGGCGGCCGAGCGGACCAGCTCCGCGCGGCCGCCCTCCTCCTCGGCCCGGGTGTGCCGGGTGACGGTCAGTACGCTCATCAGGCCGGCCACGACGACCAGCAGGCCGAGCAGCCGGTGGCCGAGCATCGCGCCCCAGGTGTAGTCGGTCAGGTAGTGGGCCGGGCCGGTCATGGCGAGCAGGGCCGGGTTGTCCGAGCCGTGCGCGATCGAGGCGCGGTCGGCGGGGGTCGGGTAGACGGTGCGCACGCTGTTGGCGGTGGCCAGGGTGACCAGCCCCAGGCCGAGCACCCAGGTGAGCAGCCGGACCCGGTCGCGGCGCAGTGCGAAGCGCAGCAGGACGGCGGTGCCGGTCAGGGTGGTGCGGTCCCCGGCGCGGCCGGGGTCGCGGTGCGGGGCGGTGGGGGCGGTGGCGGTGGCGGTCATCGCGCGGCCTCGCCGTCGGTCCGGTGCCCGTTGGCGGCGAGCTCGTCGCCGTAGTGGCGCAGCATCAGCTCCTCCAGGGTGGGCGGGTGGCTGACCAGGCTGCGCAGCCCGGCCTCGCTGAGGGCGCGCACGGCGGCGTCGAGCCGGGCGCCGTCCACGGCGAAGCGCACGCGCAGGCCGTGGGTGCGCAGGGCGTGCACGCCCGCCAGCGCGTCCAGTCCGGTGACCGGGCGGCTGGTCTCCGCCTCGACGGTGGTGCGGGTGAGGTGGCGCAGCTCGCCGAGGGTGCCGCTCTGCACCAGCCGGCCCTGGCGGATGATGCTGACCCGGTCGCCCAGTTTCTCCACCTCGTCCAGGACGTGACTGGACAGCAGGACGGTGCGGCCCTGTTCCTTGGCCTGCCGGACGACGTCCTGGAAGACCACCTCCATCAGCGGGTCCAGGCCGGAGGTCGGCTCGTCGAGCAGCAGGAGCTCGGCGTCGGAGGCGAGCGCGGCGACGATGGCGACCTTCTGCCGGTTGCCCTTGGAGTAGCTGCGGCCCTTCTTGGTCGGGTCGAGGTCGAAGCGGTCGAGCAGTTCGTCCCGGCGGCGCCGGTCGAGTCGGCCGCGCAACCGGGAGAGCAGGTCGATGGCCTCACCGCCGGTGAGATTGGGCCAAAGCTCGACGTCGCCGGGGACGTAGGCGAGGCGGCGGTGCAGTTCGACGGCGTCGCCCCACGGGTCCCTGCCGAGCAGCCGGGCGCTGCCGCCGTCCGCCCGCAGCAGGCCGAGCAGGACGCGGATGGTGGTGGACTTCCCGGCTCCGTTGGGGCCCAGGAACCCGTGGACCTCGCCGGTCTCGACGGTCAGGTCGAGGCCGTCCAGCGCGGTGGTCCGGCCGAAGGACTTGCGCAGGCCGGACAGGATGATGGCCTTGGTCATGCTTTTGAAGCTACCGTAGTTTCAGAAAAACGTGAATATTGGGAAGCGTTAAAGTTCGACCTGGGGGCGGATGATCTCTGGAAAGGGGAGAGCGGTGGAACAGGAGCCGGAGCAGGGGCAGGGGCAGGACCCTCGGGCCGTGGGGGACTTCGTGGAGCGGTTCGCGGCCGAGCTGGTGGTCGCGGGCATGGGTCGGATGCCGTCCCGGATATTCTCCTGCCTGATGGCCGAGGAGAGCGGCGTGCTGACCTCCGCCGAACTCTCCGAGCGGCTGCGGATCAGCCCGGCGGCCGTCTCCGGGGGGATGCGCTACCTCATCCAGGTCGGACTGGTCGCCAAGGAGCGCGAGCCCGGATCCCGGCGTGACCGCTACCGGGTGCTCAACGACGTCTGGTTCGAGTCGCTGACCCGGCGCGACGAACTCCTGCTGCGCTGGGTCCGGGTGCTGAAGGAGGGGGAGGCGACCGTCGGGCCGGGCACGGCGGCGGGGGAGCGACTGGAGGAGAGCGCGGCCTTCTTCGAGTTCATGATCGACGAGCTGCACGGGATGCTCGGCCGCTGGCGCGAGCACCGGGCGGCGCGGGGCACGGGGGCGTAGGGCGGCCCTTCCGGGGGATGCGCGACGGCGGCAGCACGGTCCTGGGACCGTGCTGCCGCCGTCGGCGTTCTGTGCGGGGGCTACTTCTTCACGGTCGCCGAGGGCGAGGGCGACAGCGAGGAGCTCGGCGTGGCGTTCGAACCGGCGGACGGGGTGGCGCTGGGGGTGCCGCTCGGCGAGGGCGTCGGGCAGCCGGGGGCGGTCGGCGTGGCGGACGGGGTGGCGGACGGCGTGCCGGTGGGGGTCGCCGTCGGGGACGGCGTGCCGCTCGGAGTGCTGGTCGGGGACGGGGTGGCCGTCGGGCTCGCGGAGGCCGAGGGCGAACCGCTGGGCGTCGGCGTGCTGGTCGGCTGCGCGGACGGCGTCGTCGTCGGGGTCGGCGTCACCGGCGGCACGGTCGGCTGGGAGGTCGGCGTCGGACCGGTGCCCGTGCCGTCGTTGCCCGCCGGGGTGCCGCCCGAGGTGCCCGCCGTCGTGCCGGGCGGCCGGAGGAACGGCGAGGGCGAGGTGCCGGGCACGCTCGGGATGCCGGGGAGGTCCGGGACGGTGGTCACCTGGCCGCTGCCGAAGTGGGCCATCCAGTTGCGGACGGTGCGCAGGTACTCGGTGGAATCGTTGTAGCTGAGGACCGCCCGGTCCAGCTGGGCCGGATCGGAGAGGTCCCGGCCGCCCGCGCACAGGTAGCGGCCGGCGGTCTCGGCCGCGTCGAAGATGTTGTTCGGGTCGGCCGTGCCCTTGCCGGTGGCGTCCACGCCCCAGGAGGCCCAGGTCGACGGGATGAACTGCATCGGGCCGACGGCGCGGTCCCAGCGCGGGTCGCCGTCGTAGCGGCCGCCGTCGGTGTCGGGTATCGCGGCGAAGCCGTTGCCGTCCAGCACCGGCCCGAGGATCGGGGTGAGCGTCCGGCCGGAGGCGTCCACCTGACCGCCGTCGGCCTGGCCGGACTCGACCTGGCCGATCGCCGCCAGCAGCTGCCAGGGCAGGTGGCAGCCCGGCGAGCGCTGCGCCAGCGAGGCCTCGGCCTGGCGGTAGGCGGCGAAGACGGTGGCGGGCAGCGCCGCGCCGGTGGCGGTGAACGGGCCGGCCGCCGGCAGACCGGGCTGGGTGCCGGGCGGCTGCGGCAGCTGGACGGCGCTGCCGCCGTCGGCCGCGGTGCCGGGAACGCCGGGTATGCCGGTCGCGGGGCCGCCGAACGGGGTGGAGGAGGAGCTCGACCCCTGGGCGGCCGCGCCGTCCTGCGTCGGGCCGGCGTCGGCGGCCGCGACCTGTGCGAGGCCGAGGCCCGATACCTGAGAGCCGGTCAGGGCGGCCAGCGCGGCGAAGGCCGCCGCCGTCCCCGTGACCCGCTTGCCGAGCCGAACCTTGCTCCCGCCCTTGGCGCTGCCGAACCTCGCCGCCATCTGCTGCCCCTCCCCGTCGCCGTCCGGATCTTCCCGGAACGGTTGATCCGTCGTCATCGTGCCCGCCCACCACTCGGCGGCGCCCGCCGCCCGGACGATTAGTATCACGACGATCTGACAGGGACAGGATGGACGGCAGGTGGCCCGCCGCCCCCGAGGGGTTGACGCAGCACCTCAGCCCCGGTCCCGCGGGCCCGAACCCGCGCCGTGGAATTCACGACCTTCTCATCTTCCCTGCCACGGGCGGGAGTTCGCCGAGCGCCCGATGTCGGGGGTACGGGCGCCCCGGCGGTCGGACAGGCGGTTCGAGGCGCGGGGGTGGTACGTGGGCGTTGTTCCGGGCTCCCCGGCGGCGCCCGTTGGCGACCCCTCTGACCTGCCCGGATGTCCGGCGGCGCGGCGGGCCTCCCTAGCAGGGCGGGCCGGCCGGCACCAGGGGGCGTCCCCAACTCGGCCCTGGACGGATGACGTTCAGGTGAAAGTGGGCATGCCAGGAAGTCCCGTCCGGCATGCTGTGCCGCGTGACCATGTGGATGGAGGCCAAAGCCGTGAGCGTGAACCTGCCGGAGACCGTCGCCGACGGGGCGGTGGTCCTGCCGGCACCCCCTCGGGTGGTGGACGACCTGGCCCGTGACCTGACCCAGGCCGCCGCCGCCGTCCGGGCGGTGTCGCGCGGCGACCGCACCACCGGCGGCGATGTCGCGGTCGCCGCCTACACCGCCGTGGTCTGCACCGGGCGTTCGGCGGCCCGGGCACTGGAGGAGGCGGCCGCCTGGTGCCGGCAGGCCCCCGGGGCCGAGGTGCACTCGCTCGCCTGGGCGCGGGTGCCGGGGCACCGTCACGACGTCTTCGAGTACCGTGTCACCATGGCCGTCAGCTTCCCCGACGACGAGACCGGCGAGCACCTCGGCGACACCCACCACTCCTGCCGCTGAAGCCGTATCATCGCCGACATGACTGATCGGGATACGAACGAGATGGCCGGCGACGCGCCCAATGACGCTGCGCTGAACAGGACTTCCGGCGACACCGGCGAGGGCGGCGGCCCGCGCGAGCTGTCCCGGGCCGCCGCCGTCGGCGCCACCGTGCTGGCCGTCCTCTGCGGCTGCGCGGTGCTGCTGGCCATGTTCCACTGGCTGGGCTGGGCCGTACCCGGAGTCGGCTGGATCGTCGCCAAGGCCGGGATCAAGCTGGCCGTCGGCGGCTTCGCCGGGCTGGCGGTCGCCGCCGCCTGGCTGCGCACCAAGTTGAGGACGACGCACCACGGTTGACCGGCGCCCCGATCAACCGGCCGACGAGGCCGGGCAGGTCAGGTCGTGCTCGGGCACCCGGCCGTCCAGCAGGTAGCGCTCGACGGTGTCGGTGACGCACGGGTCGGAGCCCGGGTACTGGCCGTGGTTGCCGTTGCTGGTGACGGTGACGAGCTTTGAACCCCGCAGCGCGCGGTGCGCACCGACCGCCGACTCGTAGTACGTCGCCGGGTCGTGCAGCGAGTTGAGCATCAGCACCGGTGGCAGGTGGGCACCGGTCACCTTGACCTTGGGCGCCGGATCCGTCGGCCACAGCGCGCAGACCGAGCTGAAGGCGAGCGTGCGGGCGCCGACCAGCGGGTAGCGGGCGGTGTTCTCCGCGCCGCGCCGGACCCAGGTGTCCATGTCCCTGGTCCACTTGGTGTCCCCGCACGTCACCGAGAAGAACTCGGCGAGGAACTCCGGGCTGAGGTACTGGCCGAACAGCTGGCGGGCGGTCTGCTTGGCGGCCGGGTCGGCGACCTGCCAGTCGTCCAGCGCGGTCAGCGCCCGGGCGAGGGCGGGGAAGGCCTTGTCGCTGTAGATCGCGCTGATGGTTCCGTTGTCCAGCTGGTTCGGGCCGAGCGTCAACGAGCCCTCGGTGATGGGCTGGTCGTGCAGGGCGGCGCGGCGCTGCTCCCAGTGGGCCTTGACCTGCTCGGGCGTGGTGCCCCAGTGGTACGTGGCGTCCCGAGCGGCCATCCAGGGCAGGAAGTCCTGGTCGAAGCGGCGCTGGAAGCTCATCGGCTGGCCCAGCTCGTACTGTTCCCAGGTGCCCTCGAAGCCGACGTTGCTGTCCAGCACCATCCGCTCGACCCGGTGCGGGAAGAGCGTGCCGTAGTAGGCGCCGATCATGGTGGCGTAGGAGGCGCCGTAGTAGCTGATCCTCTTCTCGCCGAGCAGCGAACGGAACAGGTCCATGTCGCGGACGGTCTGCTCGGTGGTCAGGTAGGGCAGCAGATCGCCGCTGTGCTCCACGCAACCGGCGACCAGCTCGCGGGAGTCGGCGATGACCCGGTCGACCGCCTCGGGGGACTGGTCGCGCCAGTCCCCGGCCAGGAACTGCTGGAACTGCTCCGGGGTCTGGCACTGGGCGTGGGTGCTGCGGCCGACGCCGCGCTGGTCGAAGCTGACGATGTCGTACGCGTCGGCCACCTCGGGGGCGCCCTGGGCGAGGTCCATCGGCCGTAGCAGGCCCTGCCCGCCCGGACCGCCCGCGGCCTCCATCAGCGTGCCCTTCCGGTGCGGCCGGTCGGTGGTGCGGTGCCGGGAGACGGCGATGGAGAGGTCCGGCCCGGAGTCGGGGTGGTGCCAGTCGCGCGGGACGGCCATGGTGGCGCAGTCGAGCGCCGGCTGCCCGTCACAGGGCTGCCAGTCGAGCTTCTGCGCGGCGTAGCGGGCGGGCACGCGCTCGGCGTCGCCGGGGTCGCGGCCGGAGTCGGCGTTCGCCGTGGCGGGCAGGGCGAGGCCGGCGAGGACCGCGGTGGCGACGACGGCGGCCGCGCGGCGGGTGCGGGATGCGGTGGTGTTCACGGGAACGATCCTGCTCGACGGCGGACCTGACGCACGATGACGCAGGACCCCGTCTTCGGGGTGGTGCTGGATACACCCCTGGGCGGGGGGGTATCCAGCACCACGGCCGCCGGCGGACGTTCGGCAGCCGTGGGCAGCCGTGAGCGGTCGTCAGTAGCCGGCGGTGAAGCGGGTGCGGCGGTGGACGGGCTGCTCGGCCTCGTCGAGCAGGACGATGGCGAGGTCCTCCATCGAGATCGCCGAGTTGCCCCCGGAGTCGACCAGCAGTTCGTCCCGGCCCAGCCGGAAGCGGCCGGTGCGCTCGCCGGGTTCGAGCATCGCGGCCGGGCTCAGGTACGTCCAGTCGACCTCCTCGTCCGCGCGGTAGAGGTCCAGCTGCTCGCCGCAGGCCAGCGCGATCGGCCGGATCTCGTCGGGGAAGCCGGGGGAGTCCACCAGGATCGTCCCGCCGGTGCCCGGCACGATCAGGTTGCCCGCGCCGCCTACGGCGAGCAGGCGCACGCCGGTACCGGCCAGGCCGGTCAGCAGGCCCCGGGTGGCGGCGGCCAGCTCGTGCTCGCGGCCGGGCGCCGGGCGGGTGGCGGTGATCACCAGGTCCTGCCCGGCGGAGATCCGGGCGACGTCCTGGGGGTTGCTCGCGTCGCCGACGGCGACGGTGACGGTGGGCGGCAGGCCGTGCGGCCTGGCCGGGTCGCGGACGACGGCGGTGACCTCGTGGCCACGGGCGAGCGCCTCGGACACGACCCGGCGGCCGACGTTGCCGGTGGAGCCGAACACGGTGATACGCATGGGTGGTTTCTCCTTGGATCTTCGAGCGGGTGGAACGTGGGCCTGCCGCGCCGTCAGGCGTTCTCGCGCACGGCGGCCGCCGGGACGGGGGTGCGGGGCCGCTGGGTCTGGGCGACGATCAGCGAACCGAGCACGACCACCGCGCCGAGCGCCTGCAGAGGGCTGAGGTCCTGCCCGAGCGCCAGCCAGCCGGCCAGGGTGGCGACCACCGGGCTGAGCAGGGAGAGGAAGGACAGCGAGGTCGGCGGCAGGGCGCGCAGGCCGCGGAACCAGATCGCGTAGGTGAGGGCCGCGCCGATCAGGCAGAGGTAGGCGTAGCCGAGCACGTTGTCGACGGTGTAGTGGGTGGGCGGGGCGCCCTCGCCCACCAGGGTGACCGGCACCAGCAGCAGACCGCCGGCGGTGAGCTGCCAGCCGGTGGTGGCCAGCAGCGGCGCGGGGGAGATCCAGCGCTTGGAGAGCACGACGCCGAAGGCCATCACCACCGCGCCGCCGAGCGCGGCGGCCACGCCGATCGCGTCCAGCCGGGCGTTGGCGCGCAGCACCAGCAGGCTGACGCCCGCCACGCCGGCGATGCCGGACAGCACGGTCCGCAGGGTGAGCCGGTCGCCGAGCAGGGCGGCCGAGAGGCCGGCGGTGACCAGCGGCTGGACGGCGCCGACGGTGGCGGCGATCCCGCCCGGGAGGCGGTAGGCGGCGATGAACAGCAGGGCCTGGAAGCCGCCGATGTTGAGCGCGCCGAGGACGAGCGCGCGCCACCACCAGCCGCCCTTGGGCAGGGTGCGGGTGAGGGCGATCAGCAGCAGTCCTGCGGGCAGGCAGCGGATGACGGCGGCGAGGAGCGGACGGTCGGGCGGGAGCAGCTCGGTGGTGACGAGGTAGGTCGTCCCCCAGGTGGCGGGGGCGAGGGCCGTCACCAGCACGACGGCGAGGCGATTGCTTAGCACTAAGCCAATGTATCTCAGCGCTAAGACATCTGCAGGGAATTTCACCGGTGACGTGGCTCACAGTTACCTCATCGCTAAGGAAATCCCCCGGCATCGCCTACCCTGAACCCGTGGCAGATCATCTCGACCGCGTCGTCGCGCAATGGGGCGCCGAGCGCCCTGACCTGGACGTCTCCCCGATGGAGGTGTTCGGCCGGCTCAAGCGCCTCTTCCGCCTGGTGGACACCGAACTCAACCGCACCTTCGCCGAACACGGCCTGGACGCCCCCTCCTTCGATGTCCTGGCCACCCTCAAGCGCAGCGGACCGCCGTACCGCCTCACTCCCACCGGCCTCATGGAGTCCGCCATGGTCACCTCCGGCGCGATCACCCAGCGCCTGGACCGCCTGGAGGCCCGCGGCCTGGTCACCCGCACCCGCAGTGACCAGGACCGCCGCAGCCGCGACGTCGAACTCACCCCCGAGGGCCACGCCCTGATCGACCGCGCCCTGCCCGCCCACGTCGCCAACGAGCACCGCATGTTGGCCGGCCTCGACGAGGCGCACAGGGCCGCCCTCGTCGACGGGATGCGCGCCCTGCTCGCGAACCTCGGCGAGGGCTCCGGCTGACGGGCGGTCAACCGGCCGCTCCACCCGGCGTCAACCGTTTGCCCGGCCGGCCGACGTCCCCTTGGATGGCGGCCATGGACGACCTGCACTGGGATGCGCTCCCCGCCGGGGCCCGCCGGGCGGTGGACGAGCACCTCGCCGCCGGGCGCCACGTCTACGCGATCAAGGCCGTCCGGGACGCGTCACCGGATCCGCCGCCCGGCATCCGCGACTGCATGGACGTGATCACGGACCGGATGGCGGAACTCGGACTGCTGCCGAACGCCCCGACCCCGCCGCCGGATCCGGCGGCGGCTGCGGCGGCTGGTGGTAGCCGGGAGCCCCGGGCGGCCTACGGGTTGACCGCCACCGCCTTGAAGAAGGTGTAGTGGAACGTCCCGCCCGGCTCGGCCGCCCGGCGCAGCTCCGCGATGCCGCGGTCGAAGGCCTCCGCGGTGGTCAGTCCGGCGGCCAGGGCCTCCGCCCGGACGGCCTCGACCATGGCGACGAAGGTCCGCAGGGTGAAGCCGTCCACCAGCGCGGGGCGGCCGCCGTCGGCGTAGACCGTGCGGGGGCGGACCGTCACGTCCGCGAAGCCGGCCGCTGTCAGCAGCGGGTACAGCCGGCGGCCCAGCAGGGCGTCGCCGCCCGCGTCGGCCTGGAGCCGCACCAGGTGGTCGACGGTGCGGCGGGCCGCCGGGGTCTCCGGGTGGAAGAAGGCCGAGCCGTGGTCGCCCTCGATCACGGTGATCGTCCCGCCGGGCCGCAGCACCCGCCGCAGTGCGGCCAGCCCGGCCGTCGGGTCGGGCAGGTGCTCCAGCACGAAGCACAGGAAGACGTGGTCGAACGCGCCGTCCGGGAAGGGCAGTCGGTGCAGGTCGCCGTGGTGCCAGACGACCCGGGCGGTCGGCGCCACGGCGGCGATCCGGGCCCGGGCCCGGGCCACGGACTCCGCCGAGACGTCCGCCGCCGTCAGCAGCACGCCGGGGCTGGCCGCCAGCAGGTGCGCCGTCTGCGCGCCCACGCCGCAACCCGCTTCCAGGACCCGGCTGCCCGCCGGGTAGGCGGTGCCCGCGTGCAGCAGCTCGGCGAGGGTGTCGGCCTGGTCGCCCAGGCGCTGCGCCTCGGTGTCCGAGTAGCCGTGGACGTAGGGGGCGGGGCGGGGGCCGGGGCCGGTGGTCGTGCCTTCGGTGGTGATGGATCCGCTGGCGATGGATCGAGCGGTGGTGGCTTCGGCGGTGGTGGCTTCGGTGGTCATGGCTCAACCCTCGCGCCACTATGGACCGGTGAACAGATCCAAAGAGAGTGGTGAAGACAGGTCCAAAGAGGCGGGCGGGCCCGGGGAGACCGGCGCCGACTTCCTCCAGCTCGACGCCTCCGACGCCCAGCCCGGCGGACTGACCGACTGGCTGGCCCGCCGGCTGCGCGAGGCCGTCACCGACGGACGCCTCCCCGCGGGCAGCCGATTGCCCGCCAGCCGGGTGCTGGCGGCCGAACTCGGTGTCTCCCGAGGGGTGGTGACCGATGCCTACCGGCGCCTCGCCGAGTCCGGCCAGCTCGCCGGGCGCGGTCGTGGCGGCACCGTCGTCGTCGCCGTGACGCCCGCTGCGCCGGGCGATGTCCCGGATGACGCCCTGGCCGCCGCCCCGCCCTCCCGGCCGGTGCCCGTCCTGTTCCGGGACGATCCCGACCCCGAGGTGTTCGACCACCTGCGCGCCGCCCCCGCCCGGATCGACCTCACCCCCGGCGTGCCCGACCTCGCCGCCTTCCCCCGCGCCGCCTGGCTGCGCGCCGAACGGGCCGTCCTCGACGGCCTCGCCGCGCACGACCTGGGCTACGGCGACGTCCGAGGCACACCCGCACTGCGGCAGGCCGTCGCCCACTGGCTCGCCCGCAACCGGGGCATCCGCGCCGACCCCGAGGAGGTGCTCGTCGTCGCCGGGACGGCCCAGGCGCTCGCCCTGCTCGGCCGCGCCCTCGAACGGGCGGGCATCACCGAGGTCGCCGTCGAGGATCCGGGCTCGCTCGGCGCCCGCCAGCACCTCGCCCACTGGCTCGCCGCCACCCCGCCCGTCCCGGTCGACGCCGAGGGCATCCGGGTCGACGCCCTGCGCACCACCGGCGCCCCCGCCGTCCTGCTCACCCCCGCCCACCAGTACCCGACCGGCGTCGTCCTCGGCGGCGAGCGGCGGCGCGGACTGCTGCGATGGGCAGCCGAAGGAGGGCTGGTCATCGAGGACGACTACGACGCCGAGCACCGCTACGACCGCCCGCCCCTGCCCGCCCTGCGGGCCGAACTGCCCGACCGGGTCTGCTACGCGGGCAGCATCTCCAAACTGCTCGCCCCCGCCCTGCGCACCGGCTGGCTGCTGGTGCCCCCGCGACTGCGCGACGCGGTGCTCGACGCCAAACGCTTCGCCGACCTCGGCAACCCGGTGCTGTCCCAGCTGGTACTGGCCCGGTTGATGGAATCCGGCGAACTGGAGCGCCACCTGAGGTTGTTGCGCCGCCGCCACCGCCGTCGCCGGGATGCGATGATCGCCGCCATCCGCACCCACCTGCCCACCGCCACGGTGCACGGAGCGGCCGCCGGACTGCACCTGATGCTCACCCTCCCGGAGGAACTCGGGTGCGACGACATCGAGTTGGCCACCGCCGCCCTCGCCCGCGGGGTCAAGGTGCAGCCGCTGTCCTGGCACGCCCGCCTCCCGTACCCGTCCGGTCTGGTGCTCGGCTACGCGGCGCGCTCCCCGGGCGAGATCGCCGAAGGGGTCGCAGCCCTCGGGGAGTTGGTGCGGCGCGCGGGCCGTCAGCCGACCTCGCCGTGGTCGCGGCCCGCCTCCGGGACGGTGAGGAACTCGGCGACCGGGCCGACCGGTCGGCCGTTCCCCGCCTCACCCGCCCGGACGGGGTAGCAGCCGTCGCTCAGGCTTTCCGCCGCCACCACGGGTCGGCTTCGATCCGGGTCAGCTCGGCGTCGTACTGGTCGGCGTCGAAGGCGTACTCCAGCGGGCGGGCGGCGTCGGCGGGCACCAGCCAGTCGGACCAGAGGACGACGTTCTCGCTCCGCTGCACGACGGCGGACAGGTAGCCGCAGCAGCCGCCGGTGCACTCCGGCTGGCCCAGTTGTACCCGGTGCGGCTGCCCGCCCGCCCGCAGCGGGCTCGGGCGGTCGGCGGGGAAGACATCGTCGGAGAACGGCCCGCAGCCGCCCGGGCCCACCGCCGGCTCCACCACGTCCTCGCCGTTGACCCGGAACCGCAGCTGCGGCGCGTAGCGGGGCCCCCGGGGCAGCACTCTGATCTCCAGGTGATCGAACATCCGGTCACCGTAGCGTCGCGGGATGGAGAAACGTTACGGCTTTTCCCGGGCTGCCGGATGGCCGGGGCCTGGGTACGCTGACCGCCGTATGCCGTTACCGATCCGGGAGGCGTGATGGCCCCGTTCCGGCATGTTGCCCAGTTGGCCTCGGTGCTGCTGGTGGTGGGGGCCGCGTTGGGGCCGGTCCCGGCCGGGTCGGTGACGCACCGCGGCGGTGCCCAGGCCGAGAGGACCGCACCGATGACCGTCCGGCCCCAGGACTCCCGCGAACTCGCGGGGCGTCGGATCGTGCTCTCCTACCCGGGCCCGACCCCGCCGCCGGAGACGCTGGAGGCGATCCGCGGGGGCCGGGCCGCCGGGGTGATCCTGTTCGGCGAGAACGTCACCAGCCCGGCGCAACTTGCGGAGGCCGTCGCGCAGTTGAAGCAGGCCGCCGCCGAGGCCCCGCACCCGCGACCGCTGTTGCTGATGACCGACCAGGAGGGCGGCGAGGTCCGCCGCCTGCCCGGTGCGCCCGAACTCTCCGCCCGCCGCACCGGCGCGGCGCCGGACGCGCTCGCCGCCGCCGTCGGGTCCGGCACCGGCGCCGCCGGGACCCTCGCCGATGCCGGGCTGAACGTCAACCTCGCCCCCGTGCTCGACGTCTACGACACACCGGACAACTTCATCGACCACCACGAGCGCTCGTACGGCCAGGACCCCACCCGGGTGGGCGAGTTGGGCAGCGCCTTCCTCGTCGCCCAGCAGAGCCGGGGCGTGGCGGCCACCGCCAAACACTTCCCCGGCCTCGGCGCCGCCGCCCGCGACGAGAACACCGACGCCCGCCCCGTCACCCTCCCCGTTCCGCTGGACCAGCTGCGCACCCGCGGCGAAGCCCCGTACCGCGCCGCCATCGCGGCAGGCGTGCGCCTGGTGATGGCCTCCTGGGCCGTCTACCCGGCACTGGACCCCGACCGCCCGGCCGGGTTCTCGCCCGCCGTGATCCAGGGCGAGCTCCGCGACCGGCTCGGCTTCCGGGGCGTCACCGTCACCGACGCTCTCGAAGCCGACGCCCTGACCCCGTACGGCCCCACCGGCCCCCGCGCCGTCGCCGCCGCGGCGGCCGGCATGGACCTCATCCTCTGCTCCGGCCGCGACCCCCGGCAGGGCGAGGACGCCACGGCCGCCCTGGCCGCCGCCCTAGACTCCGGTGGCCTCGACCGCGAGGCCTTCGCGGCGGCCGTGGCCCGGGTGGACGCGCTGCGGGACGGCCTGGGCTGATCGGGGCCGACGGGCCGGGCTGTTGCGGGTGTCGGCTGCTGTTTCGGCTGCCGCGCTGGGACGTGTGGGCGGCCGCCCACCTCATCGGGGGCGGGTGCTCGGACGACTCCTTCGTGGGCTTCCGGGCGGGCCTGATCGCCTTCGGCCGGGACTGGTACGAGCGGGCAGCCGATGCGCCGGAAAGCCTGGCGGAGCACCCGTCGGTGCAGGCGGGAGCGGCGGACGGCGGTCAGTGGCTCGGTCGACGGCCAGGCCGGCGACCCGGTCAGCGGTTCAGCAGGGTGCGCAGGTCGATGATGCGGTAACCGCGGGCGCGGGCGCCGTCGATGATGCGGGGGAGCGCTTCGGCGTCGAGGCAGGTGTCGGGGCCGCTCTCCTCGCTGGCGCCGACGTGGAGCTGGAGGACGGCGCCCGGAGTGAGGGCGGTGAGGGCGCGCTCGACGGCGCGGTCGGTGGTCATGCCGTGGCCGGGGCCGAGGTAGCCCTTGGTGTCGGCGGTGAACTCCAGGTCGGCGTAGCCGAGGTCGTTGACGGTGGTGATGGCCTGCGGGCTGGTGGCGCTGTAGGGGAAGCGGAAGAACGGCAGGGGTTCGGTGCCGGCGGCGCGGCGGATCGCGGTGTCGGCGCGGCGCACCTCGCTGCGGGCCTGGTCGGGGCTGAGGGTGGTGAAGTCGGGGTGGCTGTACGAGTGGTTGCCGAGGCCGTGGCCTGCGGCGGCGATGGCCCGCAGGGCGCGGGGGTGGTGGTCGGCGAAGTCGCCGGTGGGAAAGAACACGGCCGGTGCGGCGCGGTCGCCCAGGACGGCGAGGACGGTGTCGAGTCCGGTCTCGTTCCAGGCGGCGTTGAAGGTGAGGGCCAGAATGCGCTCCTCGGTCGGGATCCTGCGGACCTCGGAGCCGAGCAGCGACGCGGGCGCCGGGGTGACGCCCAGGAGGGCCGTGAGGGCCGTGAGCGCGAGCAGCGCCCCGCCGAGCCGGGCGGCGGCGGTGCGGAGGCGTCCGCCTTCGAGGGCTGAATGAGATGTCATGCGTGAAACGCCTTGCTGTGAGGGGCGGCGGACGGCCGCCCGGCCGGACCGGGCAGGGAGAAGCCTGTCCGGTCCGGCCCCGGCCCCGGCGGATCTGCCGGCATGGCGTGGACGGACCGTCACCCGGATCACCGAGCCGGGGAACTGGCAGCGCCCCGGGCGTGGTCCTCCGCGCGGTCCACCGCGCGTCCCGGCTCGGCCGGCGGTGTGGGGGTGGTCACCTTCCGCTGTGACGACTTGAAGAAATCTTCATCCGTCGCGATGATGCCAGTCGGCCGCGGCACGGAACCCGCCCGGCCGGACGACCACCGAGCCGGATTCGAGGGAGGGAACGGGCGATGCCGGTCCCGCTGTACCAGGCCAAGGCGGAGTTCTTCCGCACCCTCGGCCACCCCGTCCGGATCCGGGTCCTGGAACTGCTCCAGGACGGCCCCCGGCCGGTGCGCGAGCTGCTGGCGGAGATCGAGGTCGAGCCGTCCAACCTCTCCCAGCAGCTGGCGGTCCTGCGCCGCACCCAACTGGTCACCGCCACCCGCGAGGGCAATACGGTGGTGTACGCGCTCAGCACCCCCGACGTCGCCGAGCTGCTGCGCGCGGCGCGCCGGATCCTGACCGAGCTGATCACCGACCAGGGCACGCTGCTCAGCGAGCTGCGCGCTTCCGGCAGCCGGTCGCCCCGCTGAACCCGTGGTCCCGCGCCCGTCGTCTTCGGCCCGCAGCCCGCAGCCCGCAGCCCGCAGCCCGCAGCCCGCAGCCCGCAGCCCGCAGCCCGCAGCCCGCAGCCCGAAATCCGCAGCTCGCGGCCGTGCCCATCCCGCCCACGCCCGCGTCCGACCCGAGGAGAGCCGCACCATGAGCGACAGCGCCCACAGCCCGGTGAAGGGCGACGGTACGAGCGAGGAGAAGCGCCGCCGCAAGGCGATGCTGGTGCGCGCGGGGATCTACGTCTTCGCGACGCACCTGTTCGCGGGCTTCGTCCTGCTGCTGTTCGCGCTCGGCGGCCGCAAGTAGGCACGACCCCGAGCAACGAGCAGCGGGGAGCGCGGCGACGACCGGCGGGGCCGGGGCTCAGCGCCCCCGGTCGCCCGACACCAGGTAGCGGTCGCTGGTGCTGGTCCAGGCCTGGACGCCGGCGACCAGTTCCCGGGTGCCGTCCAGGTACCAGCGCCCCGCCGGATGCCGGCGGCCGAGATCGCGGCGCAGTTCCTCGTTCTCCTGCCGCAGCCGGTCCACCCGGGCGCGGACCGCGCGGACGGCCCGGCTGCGGGTGCAGCCGCGGACCCGTTGCAGGGTGAGGACGGTGTTGAAGGCGGCCGCGCTCTGGCGTTCCTCCCGTTCCAGCGAGTAGAGGTCGTTGATCAGCGTCGCGGCGTCGGCGGTGTTGGCACGCAGGCGGTGCAGTGCGGGCTCCGCGTGCAGGGCGGTGGGGGCGTCGGCGCCGTGGACCCGTTCCAGTATGTTCATGAACGGGTAGAGGCAGCTGCCGTGGCGGCGCAGCCGCATGGTGTCCGCCAGACCGAGGCCGAGGGCGGGGACGGTGCCGCGGGCGCGGTGCTCGGCCTCGGCGGGGAAGGTGGCCAGGCAGGCCCGCCACTCGCGGGCCGCCCTGGCGCGCCAGGCGGGGGAGGCCGACTCGCTCTGGCGGTGCCACAGTTCCCGCCAGGCGGCGAGCAGCCGGTCGTCCGGGGTGCCCGGGCGGGCGTCGCCGTCGAGGGCGGAGATCAGCGGGTCGACCAGGGCGTGGGCCTCGCTGGGGCGGCATCCGGGCGGCCCGTCGAAGCGGTCGTCCAGGACGGTGAACCAGCCCAGCATGTCGACCAGCAGGTCCAGTTCGGTGCCCCGGGCACGCGGGAAGGCGTGGCCGATCAGCTCGTGCAGCGCGTAGGCCTGGTAGCCGGGCAGCTCGGCGGGGGTGAGCAGGCCGTGGCGCACCGTCCAGTCGGCGTGCCGGTCGGCGGCGGCACGCAGTTCGGCGGGCGGCAGCGGGTTCGGTCCGGGGGCGGCCGCGGTGCCCGTGAAGGGGCAGCCGGCGGGGAGCGGCCGCTTCACCGGCTCGGTCGGGGCGGGGCTCTCGGCCACCGGGACGGCGGCCTCCGTGCGGGGCGCCAGCCGCACCCGCAGTCCCTGGGCCTGGACGGTCGTCCACACCACCTCCCGGGCCCGCGCTCCCGGCACCGCCACCGGCCGCCAGCGGCGCAGGATCGCGGCGGCCGCGACGGTCAGCTCGGCCCAGGCGAAGGCCTCGCCGATGCACTTGTGCTTGCCCGCCCCGAACGGCAGGAAGGAGGGCCGTCCGAGCCCGCCGCCGTCCTGCCAGCGCTCGGGCCGGAAGCTCAGCGGCTCCTCGTAGCGCACCGGGTCGCGGTGCAGCGCGGTTAGGCTGTACAGCAGCTCGGTGCCGGCCGGGATCCGGTAGGGGCCGAGGTCCACCGGCACCTCGGCGGTGCGCATCAGGAAGGCGTTGGGCGCGTGCAGCCGCACCACCTCCTGGGTGACGCTTCGGGTGTACGTGAGCCGACCGAGCGCCTCCGGGGTGGGGGCGGTGCCGGCGGGCAGGTGCTCGTCCAGCTCGGCGAGGACGCGGGCCTCCACCTCGGGGCGGCGCAGGAGTTCGTCCAGCAGCCAGGTGAGGGTGGTGGAGACGGTCTCGGTGCCGGCGCCGAACATGGTGATCGCCTCCGAGCGGACGTCGGCCTCGGTGAGCGGACGGCCGGTGGCCGGGTCGGTGGCGGCCCGCAGCAGGGCCGGCAGGGTTCCCGCGCCCCGGTCCGAACGGGCCTTCCCCGCAGGGCCGTTGACGGCCTGGTCGACCACCCGGTTGAGCACCCGTACGGCGGCGTCGAAGCGCCGGTTGACGGGCAGCGGCAGCCGGGCGAACGCCGGGTGGGGGTAGAGGGACTGGACGATCTGGCCCTTCACCAGGTCAGGCAGGGCCCGGTGGAAGGCGAGGGTGGCGTCCTCGCTGAGCCGGGCGCCGAACAGGGAGCGGGTGACGATCTCCAGCGCCAGGTGGTTCATCTCCTTGGCCACGTCGAGGACTTGGCCGGGCCGCCAGTTTCCGGCCCGTTCCTCGGTGACCTGGTGCATCACGGCCAGGTACCCGGCCATCCGGTCCGGCCCGAAGGCGGGCTGGATGACCCGGCGGCGGTCGCGGTGGGCCTGGCCCTCGGACATCAGCAGGCCGTCACCGAAGGCCGTTTTCAGGGTGTCCTGGACGGCGCCGCGCGGACAGTCGTGGGCGAGCGCGACGAGCAGGGTGTGGACGAGCCGGGCGTCGGTCACCACGCAGACGGTGCGCGGCCCGAGCCGGATGCGGACCACGCCGCCGAGGCGGGCCAGCGAGCCGAGGAAGCCGAGCGGATCGCGTAGCAGGGCGGCGGCGTGGCCGAGGCCGGGCAGCGCGCCGGGGGCGAGCGGGGGGACGGCGGCGCGGACGGTGGGGACGGGGGGTGGCGTGGTTCTCGGGGGGACGATCCGTTTCCGTGTCTCTGCCAGCAGGGCGTTGGTCGGCAGGACCATGACACTTCCTCTCACCAGGAGGACCGGGGCGGGCGGTACCGGGGGAAGGCACCGGCCGACCGGCCGGGAGGCGGGGGACCGGCGAGCGCGGGCCCCGCGTGCGCCGGGGGGGCAGAGGGCGCACGCCATGGGAAACGCGCCGGTCCGGTGGGCGTTGCGCCGAACGCCCCCGGATCACTCCAACGGCCGATTCGCTCGCTGTCGTCCGTCCGTCCGTCCGGATCGTCGTCACGTCCGGCTGTACGTCCAGCGGCATCGGTCCGACCTGCGGGGATGCCTCCGCCCGACGGTTCCCGCACCGCCCTGACAGCAGGGTCTTTGGACCCTCGCCCGTACGGCCGTGCGAGGGCCAGCATGGTCGGCGGAGAAGGAGGACCCCTGATGACCCGTCCGCGCCACCGGCCGCTCCTGGCGTCCGAGCGGAGATCCGCGGCGAGCCGCCGCGCACGGCACGCGATGCAGAATACGCCCGGCGCCGGGGCGATCCACCGCCGCCACGGGGGCACTGCGGTCATGACGGCCGGATAACGCCGGTAGTGGACGGCTGCCGCGGGGCAGGAGTCCCCTCGGTACAGGACCGACCCGAGAGGCGATCCACCGGCTCGACACTCCGTCACCTCCGGACGCACCACCTCCAGAATCCACCCTTCGGATTCGACCACCTCCAGCTCCGCCAACTCCACGACAGGGGACCGGGACCATGGACTGCGACGACGAGGTCATGCTGACCGTCCGGATCACCGCTGCCGAACGGGCGCTGCTGCGGGACCTCGCGCGCGGCCACGGCGGCGACGTCTCCGGGGTCGCGGTCGACGGACTCCTGGAGGTCATCCCGGCGCTGCACGACGACGGTTCGGTGCTGCCGCTGCTGCGGGTCCTCGCCCGGCCCGCGCCCTGCGCGGTGACCCTCTGGCTGCCCGCCCCGGTCGCGGACCTGCTGCCGCTGCTGGGCGAGCGGCTGGCGCGCGTCGGCGGGTCGGCGGTCGGCCCGGCCAGTGCGGCGCTCTCCGCGGCGCTGCGGCTGTGGCTCGCCGGGGACCGAACGGTGCTCGCCGCCGGGCTGGCCCGGCTGCACGGCGGCTGCGGGGTGGCCCGGATCGAGGTCGCGGCCTGAGCGCACGGGTCGAGGCGACCGACCGTCATATGCCTGACGGCGATGGCATGTCCGAGGCGGAAACTTCGCTGTTCAGGGCACTGGTCGCGCCCTGTCGAGAGGTCTGGCATTCGTCACGGCCGACGGAGCCGCAGGCCCCGGGCTCCGGCCGGGTGGCCGCCACCACCCCCTGCCGGGGAGCGCGTACCCCCCGAGTGCGCTCCCCGGCACTTTCATGCCCGCCTTCGCCCTCGCTCCGCCGCCCTCGCGGGATGCCGAGGCGGCCGTTTCGAACGAGTCCGTGAATTTCGCAAGCGGTTTCTGTTATCCCCGACCGTTCCCCTCGCTCTCCCTTGTGTCGGAAGGTCCGAGCCCCGCACCACAGGGCGCGGACCGTCGCACGAGGAAAGGAACGCGATGGGACACCGGAGCAGCGAGCTCCGTCGGCGCAGGCGCCGCAAGCTCACCCGCAGGAGCACCCTGGTCGCCGTGGCGGTGGCGGCCGGACTGGTCGCGGGAACCCTGGGCCTGCGCGTCGCGCTGGAGCCGGGGGCGGTGCACAGCGCCGTCGCGGTGGCGGACGTGCCGGTCGACGCGGTCGCGGACGACGGCGGGTCGGGGGAGACCGGCACCGCCGAGGGCGCTACCAGGGCGCCCGCCCCGAAGCGGGACGAGAAGGCCGCCCCGCCCAAGGCGATACCCAAGGACCAGCCCGATCGCGGTCTGGTCTACGCCGGGTTGAGCCTGCCGACCGGCGACCGTTGCGGCAGCATGCTGGAGGTCACCGGCAGCACCCAGTGCAGCCACGGCCCGGACGCGCCGCCCAAGGACGTGGACATCCGCAAGGACGTCCCGCCGGTCGCCGCCCCGGCCGCCCAGGCGCCCGCTCTCACTCCGGCGGCGGGAGTTCAACCTCCCGCTGCGGCAGACCTGTTGAAGGGCGGCGCGCCCGTCCTCGACGCCGCCCAGAAGGCGCTGCTCGGCGACTCCGGCACCGCCGCCGCGCCGCAGGGCGCCGGGGCCCCGGCCGCCGGATCAGGCCTGGTCTGCGAGGGTGACGGCAGCAGCGGCAACCGCGTCCAGGTGGTGTACGTGCACACCCCGGGCAACGACCGGTTCGCCCAGTACCTGTCCTCGTTCAAGAAGTGGGCCGCCGACGTCGACGTCATCTACAACGCCAGCGCCGCCGAGACCGGTGGTGTGCGGCACGTCCGCTTCGTCACAGAACCCGACTGCACCGCCTCGGTGTTGAACGTGCAGATCTCGGACGCCGAGATCCAGGACTTCAACGCGAGCAACCGCGCGCTGGCCGCGCAGGGGTTCAACCGCAAGGACCGCAAGTACATGATGTTCACCGACGCCAAGGTGTACTGCGGGATCGGCACCTTCGCCGGGGACGAGCGCTCCGGCCAGGACAACCTGAGCAACTTCGGTCCCTCGTACGGCCGGACCGACTCCGGCTGCTGGAGCGGATCCACCGCGGCCCACGAACTCGGCCACAACCTGGGCGCGGTGAACAACAGCGCGCCGAACTCCAGCAAGGCGGGCCACTGTACGGACGAGTGGGACATCATGTGCTACTCGGACGCCCCCTACTACCCGCAGATGCGGACCGTCTGCACGGACCGCGCCCATGACGACCGGCTCGACTGCAACCACGACGACTACTACAACACGAACCCCGCGCCCGGAAGTTACCTGGCCACGCACTGGAACGTCGCGAACAACCGCTTCCTCATCGCGGGCGGCGGCACCGGCCCGAACCCCACGCCCACCCCGACTCCGACCGCGAGCCCGACGGCTACGGGCACGCCCACCCGCACGCCCTCGCCGTCCCCGACGCCCACCGGCGGCCCCACCGCCACGCCGACCGGGACCCCGTCGCCGACCGCGACCCCGACCACGGGCGGCGCCGGGCCTGAGGTGACGGTCAGTCAGATCACCCAGACCTCGGTCATGCTGAGCTGGAGCCCCGTCCCGTCCGCCGCCGGCTACGACGTTCAGCTGAACGGCCAGACCATCGGCACCGTCCGCTCGACCGTGGTCGGCGTGGTCCGACTCGCCCCCGGCACCGGCTACACCGTGGCCGTCGCCGCGCGCGACGCGGCCGGAAAGGTCGGCAAGGCCGGCCGTCAGGCGAGCTTCCACACCCTCGCCGACGCCGGCCGCCCGCAGCCCGGTACCCACTACACGATGGTCAACGGCCTCACCGGCCAGGCCGCCGACCTGTGGGGCAGCTCGATGAACGACGGCACCGTGGCGATCGGCTACCAGCGCACCGGCTACGCCAACCAGAAGTGGCTGTTCGAGGACGCCGGCAACGGCGCGGTACGGATCAAGTCGGCGCGCTCCGGCAAGTGCCTGCAGCTCGGCGGCACGCCGGTGGCCGGTCAGTACGTGGCGCAGCAGCCGTGCGCCGACGCCGCCGCGCAGAAGTGGCAACTGAGCGCCGCAGAGGGCGGGTTCACCCTCACCGCGGACGGTTCCGCCCTGGTGCTCGGGCTCAGCGACCGTTGGTACTACGGTGGTTGGCTGCTGGAGCTCCAGCAGCCCAACGGCCGGCCGTACCAGAACTGGTCGTTGCTGAAGACCTCGTAGGTCCGGAAGTCAGCTCCACCCCGCGCACCTCGGGTGCGGCCGCCACCAGCCGAGGGCGGCCGCACCCCGTGCCACCGCTCCCCGCACCCCCACCGTCCGAGGACCGCCCGTCATGCGAATCCGCACCCGCCCGCTGCTCTCCTCCCTCGCCCTCGCCGCCGCGGCCGTCCTGTCCACCGCCGCGCCGGCCGCCGCCCACGGGGACACCGTCCACATGGACGTGGCCGGGCAGCGGGACGGCCGGGTCAGCGCCGTCGCCACCTGGGAGAACGACCACGACCCGGTCACCGAGGACTTCGCGGGCACGCTCTCCGCGACCGCCGCCGACGGCCGGACCGTCGGCCCCTGGCGGCTGGTCCCCGTCCCGGACCTGCCGGGGACGTACACCACCCGCGAACTGCTGCCCGCCGGGCACTGGAAGGTCGCCGTCGACTGCGCCTTCCCCTCGCTGGGCCACGGCGAGCGCGAACTCGACGTCGAGGCCGCCGCGATCAGGGATCCGGCGCCGATGGACGCGACCGTCGCCGGCCCCCCGACTCCCGCCGCCGGCGCTCCGACTCCCGCCGCCGGCGCCCCCACGCCCGCGGCGGTCGCCGCGGTCGGCAGCGCCACGGCCACCGCCGCCGCGCCCGTCCACGAGACCACCGACGACGCCACCACCTGGGCCGCCGTCGGCACCGCCACCGCGGCCGTCGTCCTGGTCGCCACCGGCTTCCGGCTGCGCGCCCGTGGCCGCCGCTGACGGGCCGTGAACCGGCCCCCGCCCACCGGCCTTCGAGTGCCGACGCACCGCCGGGCGGGAACCGACCGTGCACCGAGCACGTCCCAACTATCACCGGGCGCCACCGGACGCCCGGGCGATCGCAAGGGAGCAACCGCGCATGAGGAAGGTCCTGATCACCGGCGGTGCCGGCTTCATCGGCAGCACCGTGGCCTCGGCCCTGCTCGACCGGGGCATCACCCCGGTCGTCCTGGACGACCTGTCCGAGGGGCGCGCCGAGTTCGTGGAGAACCGGGTCTTCTACCGTGGGGACGTCGCCGACGCCGCCCTGCTGGAGCGGATCTTCACCGACCATCCGGACATCGACGCCACCGTGCACTGCGCGGCCAGGATCGTCGTCCCGGAGTCGGTGGCCAAGCCGCTGTTCTACTACCGGGAGAACGTCGCCAAGACCGTCGAACTGCTGGACGCCCTGCAGCGCCACGGCTGCACCCGGGTGGTCTTCAGCAGCTCCGCCTCGATCTACGCGCCCACCCCGGACGGCCGGGTCGACGAGAGCTCCGCGGTCGAGGCGAACAGCCCGTACGCGCGGACCAAGCTGATGATGGAGCAGGTGCTCCGGGACTGGACCCGGGGCGAGGGGGCAGAGCGACAACGGGTCATCGCCCTGCGGTACTTCAATCCGATCGGCGCTGACCCGCAGCTGCGCACCGGCCTGCAGAACCCGAACCCCAGCCACGCCCTCGGCAAGCTGATCGAGGCGCACACCCACGGCACCCCGTTCACCGTCACCGGCGTCGACTGGGCGACCCGGGACGGCTCCGGAATCCGCGACTACATCCACGTGCAGGACCTCGCGGAGGCGCACGTCGCGGCGCTGCTCCGGTTCGACGAGGTGATCGCTCCCGGTGCCGCCGACCGCTACCGGGCGCTCAACGTCGGGACGGGCGAGGGCACCACCGTCCGGGAGCTGGTCGCCGCCTTCGAACAGGCCGTCGACACCGAGCTGGACGTCCGCGAGGCCGGGCCGCGCCCGGGCGACGTGATCGGTTGCTACGCCTCCGTGGACGCCGCCCGCGAGCTGCTCGGCTGGACGGCGAGGCGCAGCCTCGCCGAGGGCGTCGCCGACGCGCTGGCCTGGCGCGCCCAGTGGACCGCCCGGCTCGGCGTCGGCTGACCGGTGCCGGCGCCTACTTCACGGCCTCGCCGGAGCGGGCCCAGTTGTCGTGCAGGCGGTCCAGGTAGGACTGTGCCTGCGAACCGATCTTGACGCCCCGGGCGAACGCGAGCATGTTGCCCGCCCCGGCGTTGTAGCCGAGGGCGAGCAGCTCGTCCTTGTCCAGCGGGGCGCTCACCCGGACGGGGATCTGGCCGGCGAGGTCGTGGAGGTGCCAGGCGGCGGCCTGGATCGCCAGGTTGCGGTCGTCGGGCAGCTCCTCCCAGCGGCGGGAGGCGAACGGGCGGCCCGGCTTGGTGTCGTCGAAGGCGGCCCGGTGCATGTTGGCGATGCCGAAGGCGGCGTCCGGCTTGTTGCGCTGCCAGGCCCGTTCGAAGTCCGGGTCGTGCGGTTTGTACGCCTCGTTGTAGAGGATCGCCATCAGCAGCTGGGGGTTGACCCCGGCCTCGGCGGCGTACTGGCGCACGGGCGCCGCGTAGTCGGCCGGCTCGTAGGAGCCGGAGGGCTTCGACGGCGGCGCGGACGACACGCCCGGGGCGGCGGAGGACGCCGGCGCGGCGGAGGACGGGGACGCGGAGGGCGCCGCCGACGAGGCGGCCGGCTCGTGGCCGCCCCCGCGGACGATGCCCCATCCGGCCGCGGCCAGGACACCGATCACGATCCAGCGCCCCCAGCGCGGTCCCTTCTGCTCCTCGCTCACCGCTGCCGACCCCTCCCCGTTCGTCCGTCATCCCGTTCGATCGCCGTACGGTCGACCGTGCCTCGCGAGAGGCCCGTCCGGCCCTATTCGGCGGACCTCTGGTCCCCGTCGAGGTTGCGCAGGAAGTCCTTCGCCTTCTCGACGCCGGTGTCGATCTGCCCGCTGTACTTGCCGTCCGTGCGGTCGTCGACCACGTCGCCGACCTTCTCCAGGCCCTGCCCGAGCACGTCGCTGTGCTCGCGGGCGAGGTCGGTGGCCTTGTCCGCGAGGTTCCTCAGACTCTCAAACATGGTGACGCTCTGCTCCTCTGGCGCGTTCCTGTTGGTGTGCCGACGTGGCGGGGATCATGGTCATCCTAACGAGGGCAGGAAAGGCGGTCCGACGTCGCGGAAAGGCGCCGGGTGACTCTGCTGAAATGGGTTCGTATGGTCCACACCAGCTTCTACAGACCTGTAGACGGCAGGAACTGCCACGGGACCGGTGGCGTCCCGGCACGAGCGGTGGCGTGGTCGCGCCGCCGCGGCCGAAACGATCGAGGGAAGTGCGCATGGCCGGCCAGCGGGCGAGAACGTCGTACCAGGACGCGGGAACCCGCACCGGGGACCCCGCCGTGCCCGCCCAGCGCTCCCGCGGGGCCGGTGGTGGTACCGGCCCGTCCCGGGAGGGCCGTTCGCAGCGGGGCGCGGCCTCGCGCCGCAGGCAGCAGGCCCGTCGGCGCGGCGGTCTGGTCGCCGCGCTCGCGGCGGTCGGACTGCCGCTGCTCGGCGGGATCGCGGACGAGCTGGGCGGCCCCGGCGTCGGCATCCTGTTCGCGGTCGGCGCGGTGCTCGGCACCGGCATCGCGGCCCTGCTGTGCAGCCGGACCGGCCGCTGGTGGGTGGTGACCGCCACCCCGGTGGTGGTGCTGCTCACGGCTTCGGGCGTCGAATACGTGGCCGATCCCGACCGGTACCAGGGCAAGGGCCTGGGTACCGGTGCGGTGCGCTGGGTGGTCGGGGCGTTCCCGGTGATGGCGGAGGCGGTGGCCGTCGCGCTGCTGGTGATCGTGGTCCGGACGGTGCTCCAGCGCCGACGGCCCGTCAGGGCGGGTGCCCCGAGCGGAAGGGGGCGCCGTGGCTGAGCGAGGCAACCGCCCGCGCGGCCGGGCCCCCCGCCGCGGCGCCGCCCCGTGGCGCATCGCCGACCCGCTGACCATGGCCGGTCGCACCCTGGCCTGCACCGTCTCGGTCGCCGTGCTCGGCGCCAGCGGCTTCACCTGGTACGAGTACCGCAGCCTGGACGACGGCATGATCAAGTCCACCGCGCTGGCCGACGCCAAGCGGAACGCCCCGCCGCACCTGGACAAGTCCGTCAACCTGCTGCTGATCGGCCTCGACAGCCGCAAGGACATGGACGGCAACGATCTGCCCAAGCAGTTCGTCGAGGGCGAACTGCACGCCGGCTCCAGCGAGATCGGCGGCTACAACACCAACGCCCTGATCGTGCTGCACATCCCGGCCAACGGCGGCAAGGTCACCGCGCTGTCCGTCCCGCGCGACGACTACGTCCAGACCGTCGGCGCCGACGGCAGGATGCACAAGATCAAGGAGGCCTACGGCATCGCCAAGGAGGCCGCCGAGGCGAAGCTCAACGGCAAGGGCCTCTCCAAGTCCGAACTGGAACGGCAGAGCCGGGAGGCGGGCCGCTCGGCCACCATCCAGACCGTGCAGAGCTTCCTGGACGTCCCGATCGACCACTTCGCGGAGGTCAACCTGATCGGCTTCTACGACATCGCCAAGGCGGTCGAACCGATCCAGGTCTGCCTCAACCACCCGGTCGACGATCCGATCATCGCCCGGACTGCCACCCACGAGGGCGGTGGCACCGGCCTCAAGCTGCCCGCCGGGATCAGCTCGCTCGACGCGGCCCAGGCGCTGTCCTTCGTCCGCCAGCGCCACCACCTCACCAACGGCGACCTCGACCGCACCCACCGGCAGCAGGCGTTCATCTCCTCCGTCGAGTACCGGCTCAAGCAGCAGGGCATCCTCAACGACTTCGGGCAGTTGCAGAAGCTGTTCGGGGTGGTGAAGAAGGACGTCGTGATCGACAACGAGTGGAACGTCCTCGACTTCGCCCAGCAGGCGCCCAACCTCACCGGCGGCAACGTCGAGTTCAACACCCTGCCGATCACGGGGTTCAAGACCATCAGCGGGCAGGAGGTCAACACCGTCAACCCGGACCTGATCAAGAAGATCGTCCGGCAACTGTTCGACCGCGACCAGGCGCTCGCCGCCCCGTCCACGGAGCCCGGCTCCGCGCCGGGCGAGACGGCCGCGCCCACGCCCTCGCCCTCGCCGAGCGCCGCGCCCAAGTCCGTGGTCGACGTCAACGCGGCGGCGGGGGCGGGCGCGGCCGCCACCGAGTCCAAGGCCCTGGTCGCACTCGGCTACCAGGCGGGCCGGATCGGCGACGCCCGCCCCCGGACCCGCGCCACCACGGTGGCGTACGGCAGCGGTGCCAAGGCCGACGCCCAGGCGGTCGCCGCCCGCTACGGTGTCACCGCCGTCCCGTCCTCGGCGGTCGCGGCGGGCCACGTCCTGGTCACCCTCGCCGCCACCCGCACGCCCAGCCCGACCCCGGCCGCACCCTCCGCGCGCGCGTCGGCCCCGGCCGACGGCTCGGCCGACCCGGCCGCCGGGCTGCCGATGCAGGGGCCGGCGGTGAAGGCCGGCGGGATTCCCTGCGTGGACTGAGTCCGGTGACGGGTGGTCACCGGCCCTGTCGGTCGGGCCGGTGACCGCGCTGTTCCCGCGGCGGCCGGCGCTGGTCCCGCTAGGCCCGCTGGTCCCGCAGGGGCTCGCGGCCGAGCACCTCGACGTACGTGATCCGGCCGTCGACGACGTCCAGGATCAGGGTGCCCTGCGCGGGCAGCAGTGGCACGCAGCGATGGCCCGGGCCGTAGGGCTGTCCGGCACGGTGGGGCTCGGTGCGGAAGCTCTGGCAGAACCCGTCGCCGCAGCCGCAGTCCGCGACCAGGCGCAGATCCCGGGCGCCGGCGGCGAGTTCGGGCTCGCCCTCCGCTTCCAGGAGGGCCGTCAGCTCGCGCACGAGATCGGGGAAGACCTCGCGGACGAGAGGGGCGCCGGTCACGGGCGCGGCGCCTTCTCGCCGTGGACGGCGGTGTACTCGGCGGCGAGCCAGGGGGCCAGGTCGTCGATGAGGGCGGCCAGGACGGCGCGGTCGGTGGTGGGGGTACGGGCGACGGTCGCGGCGAGGCGCATCTGCTCGGCGCGGTCGGGGTAGCGGACGGCGAAGGCCTCGGCGGAGGCGGTGAGGTCGCTGGTCCAGCCGTTCCAGCGGGGCATCACCAGGGTGAAACCGGTGCGGACGAGCCGGCGGGAGACCGCTCGGCTGAGCGCCGTGAGATCGGCGGCCGAGTCGGTGGCCTCCGGGGTGGCGGCCGCCAGTCGCTCGCGCCAGCGGGGGAGGGCGAGCGCGAGGTCGCCGTTGGTCTCGCGGGCGAGCAGGGAGGTCGGGCGGTAGCGGGGGAGGTGCTCGGCGAGGTCCTCGCCGAGCAGCGGGGTGCACAGGCAGGCGACGAACCAGCCGAGGTCGTGCCGCTCCAGCTCACTGAGCAGCGTGCCCGTGTCGAACAGGAGCACGCCGACGCCGTTGACCTGCGGGAACGCCGAATCCAGGGCGGCTTCGAGGGCGTCGGCCTCGGCGCGGTCGTCCGCGGTGGGCTCGCGGTGCAGGGCGAGCAGCAGGTCCAGGTCGGAGACGCCGGGGACCGCGGTGCCGCGGGGAATGCTGCCGTACAGGTAGCCGCCGTGCAGCCGGGCGGGGCCGAAGGCGGCGGCGATCCGCTCCCGGGCGGCGTCGACCACCGGGGCGAACTCCGCCGCCACGCGGCCCAGCGAGCCCTCCCGCGCGATGTACCCGTCCTCGTCCAGTCCGTTGCCGATCACGGTGGCACTCTGCCCGGTCCACGCGTCGTCGGCCACCGGTTATTCGTGGAGGCGCGCGGCGGACGGGCGGGTGCCCGGGCCGGAGGACGCACAGGTGCCGCTGTCCTGGGACGCGCCGGCGCCACCGGCCGACGGGGCGGACGGTGGCGGCGGGGAGCCGGGCCGGACCTGCGTCAGGGCGTGGTCCCGGTCGTGGCGGACGACTTCGGTGCGGTGGTGCCCGGAGTCGTCGAGGTGCCGGCGCCCGTCGTCGTGGTCCGGTTGGTCGGAGGCTGACTGAGCGTCGAGCTGCTGGTGGTCGTGGACGTCGCCGTCGAGGCGGACGAGCCGTTCGTCGTCTCGGTGCTCTCGGACGGTCTGCCCGAACTGGTCGAGGAGGTGGCCGAGCCCGTCCCGGTGGACGGCTTGGAGGACGTCGCGCCGGAGGACGTCGCGCCGGACGACGTGGCGCCCGACGACGTGGCGCCCGACGACGTGGCGTGGGACGAGGTGGCACCCGACGAGGTGGCACCCGAGGAGGTCGCACCGGAAGACGTGGCACCCGAGGTGGTCCCCGAACCCGGCCTGGAAGTCGCGCCGGAGGTCGGGGCCGTCGCCGTCGGGCCGGTCGGCCTCCACGGGGCGGGCGGCGGGATGCCCGGCACCAGCGGTCCCTTCGGCGGGTCGACCCGCTTGTCCACCACGTCGACCCGCCCGGTCAGCCGGACGAACCAGCCGCCCGTCTCGACGTTCACCAGGACGATCTCGGACACCGGCTGCGGCGCCGGCACCACCACGACCAGCGTGTTCGGCTCGAAGCCCGTCCAGGCCTTTCCCGTGTACTTGGCGTTACTGACCAGCACCGGCGGCTTCAGCGGGTTGCCGCAGGCACACCGCACCCGGGGCACGCCCCGGGAGTCCACCAGGACGGCGGTGCCCGCCTGCAGCACCGACTGGTACTCGACCACGGCGCCGCTCTTGTAGCTGTGGTTGGTCACGCGGGTGTCCACCCGCAGGTACGCCGAGGTCAGCGAGCGCAGGTAGGACGGGATGGCGGACTGCTCGATGCCCGCCGCCGAGGCCCAGGCCCGGCCGGTGTCGCCGCTGCTCACCATGCCGATCAGCCGCTCGGTGTCACAGCTGGGCTTGCTCATCGTTCCGCCGTACAGGCCGGCGGAACTGCCCTGCACGCTGTGCAGGACGGCCGTGGGACTGCTCGTCGCCGAGCCGCCCGGCTGGGCCGGTGCGGCGGTGGGTGCGGGAGCGCTCATGCCGTGGGTTTCCACCGATGGGGTGAACGGGGCGGGCCCCGGGTCGGCCGGGGTCTGGAGGGCGACCTCGTTGGCGGTCGGAATGGCTTCGTTCTTCCCGCCCTGGTTGTTGATGACCAGCACGGCGGCCACCACGGCCGCCGCCACCACCGCAGCGGCCACCGCCAGGCCCTTTCCGGAGCGCCACCACGGCCGGTGCGGCCCGCGGCCGCCCGCGCCGGCGGCGGAGGACCCGGACGGGCCCGAGGGCGGCGGTGGTCCGGTCGCGCCGCCACCCGACGGCGGGCCGGCCAGCGGGCCGGACGGGGGACCGGAGGGCGGGCCGTAGGGCGGCTCGCCCGGCTGCCCCGGGCTTGGCGGTTGGGAACTCATCGAGGCTCCGTTTCGCAGGCAGCCGGCGTGAACGGCCGGCGCGGGAAGCTCCTGCCACTGGGACCCATTTCTCCCCCGGCGCCCCGTGCGCCGCAACAGCAGGTGCCGTCGCCGTCGCCGAGCGTGCCCGGCCCTGGTCGGTCACGCTGGGAACGGACCAGGCCCGCTCGAACCAGAGGGAGGCGGCATGCAGCAGCGCACCACCGGGCCCGCCGGCCCGCCCGGAGCCGTCCGCGGCTGGCTGGACGCGCTCGCGGTCGTGCTGGCCGGGCTCGTCGCGATGGCGGCGGTGGCCGCGCTCGGCCTCTGGCTGGCCGGCGCCGACGACCTCCCGGAGGGCGGCTTCCCGCCCGTGCTCGCCGCGACGCTGGCGCTGGCCGTCGGCGGATCCGTCCAGCTTGACGGCGGCGCGGGCAACTTCGCCGCCGTGGACGCCGGGGTCGACGCGATGCCGCTGACCGTCTCGCTGGTCGGCGCGGTCGTGATGGCCGAGGTGTTCCTGCGCCAACTGCGCTTCCGCGCGGTCGCCGGGGGCGGTGAACTGCTCGGCCGGATCATCCGGACGGTGGTGCTCTGGCTGATCGCCCTGGTGGTGATCACCGTCACCGCGAAGCACACCTTCGTGATCCAGCTCGGCGGCAGCCTGGCCCAGACCATCGGCGGCGCGCTCGGGCTCACCCCCGAGGTCGGCTTCCACGCGGAGGGAGCCACCACGATCGGCATCGGGCTGGCCTGGCTGCTGCTGGTGCTCGCGGCCACCTTCGCGGTGTCCCGGCGGGCACCGCTGCCGCGCGGCCTGCTTCGCTACCAACTCGCCGTCCGCCCGGCCGCGTTCGCGCTGTGGACGGTGCTGCTGGCGTACGTGGTGATCGGCGCGGTCGCCGGGATCGTCACCGCGATCACCCACGGGAATGCCCGGCAGACCATGGCTGTGCTGCTGCTCGCCCTGCCCGACCTGGCCTGGATGGCCTTCGGCCTCGGCCTCGGCGCCGTGTGGCACGGGCGGTTGGTCGGTGCGCTCGGCCTGCCCGTGCCCGAGCCGCTCAGCGCGGTGCTGCGCGCCCCCGGCGGGAAGGAGGCGACCATCGACCTCGGCACCCTGGCCGACCACGACTCCCGCACCTGGTGGCTGCTTCCGGTGGCCGCCGTGCTGCTGCTCGCCGCCGCCTTCCTCGCCGCCCGCCGCTCCCCGCGCACCGTCCGCCTCTGGCAGCACGCCGTCCGCTTCGCCCTGGCCACCGCCGTCACCGTGCTGCTGATCGGCCTGTGGACCCGGATGGACGCCGACTACGGGCTGTCCGTGCTGGGCGTCGGCCTGGGTCAGGGTGGGCTGGGGGACCTGCTCGGCGCGGTCCTCGGTGGCAGCAACCCGCTGGCGGCGCTGGGCAGCGGCAGCCTGACGCTGCGCCCGGCGCTGTGGCCGTCGGTGCCGTTGGCGGCGGCCTGGGGGCTGGTGACCGGGCTGATCGGGGCGCTGCTCGCGGCGCGGGTGCAACGCCGCGGCGAGGTCACCCAGGAGGCGGGCGGCTGAGCGCTCCCCGGGTGGCGGGGCCCGGGCCGCCCGGCCTCAGAACGCCTCGGCGATCAGGATGACCACCGCCGGGACGGCCTGGCCGAGGGCTCCGCGCCACAGCTTCGGCTCGGAGACGAACAGGGTGGTCCCGCCGGCCACCATGAAGGCGGCCACGTAGAGGATCACCGGGCGCCCCGACCCGGCGTGCCCGGTGTGCAGCAGGGCCAGGCCCGCGACCAGCCCGAGGGCCAGGAACAGGTTGTAGAAGCCGACGTTGAAGCGCCACAACCGGACCTCCGGGGCGTCCGCGGTGCTGCCGGTGAGCAGGTAGCGCACCCGTGGATGACCGTACAGGTAGCTCTCCAGCGGCCACACCACGAGGTGGATCGCGGCGGCGAGCATGGCGAAGACCTGGCTCACGGCGTTCATGTTCGACGGCTCTCCCTAACGGTCCCGGAACGGCGGGTGGACGGCCGGGCCGGCCCAGGCGGGCGGGTCCGGGACGCCGACCGGGGCGGCGGGGGCCCGGGCGACGGCCGGGACGGCCCGGGTGGGCGGGCCGCCGCCGCTCCACGGAGCGGGCCCGGTGGCGGCCCGCAGCTCGGCGACGAACTGCAGGCAGCTGGGGTAGCGCTCGCCGGGCGCCTTGGCGAGGGCGCGGGCGACCACCGCATCGACCGCCTCCGGGAGGTCGGGCCGCTGCCCGCGCACTTCGGGCGGCGGGTCGTTGAGGTGTGCCCAGAGCAGCGCGAGGTCACTCTCCCGGCGGAACGGCGGTGCGCCGGCGAGCAGTTCGAAGACCACGCAGCCCAGGCCGTACTGGTCGCAGCGTCCGTCCAGCGGCTTGCCGGAGATCTGCTCGGGTGCGGCGTAGTCCAGCGTCCCGACGATCTGGCCGACCCCGGTCAGCCCGCTGAGCGACAGGGACTTCTTGGTCAACCCGAAGTCCGCCAGGTACAGGTGCTCGGGGTGCTCGCTGTCCGTGCCGGCGGCGACCAGGACGTTGCCGGGCTTGACGTCCCGGTGCACCAGCTCGTGTTCGTGCGCGGCGTCCAGCGCGGAGGCGATCTGCAGGGCCAGCCGGGTGGCGCGCTCGATCGGCAGCGGGCCGTCCCGGTTGATCAGGGCCCGCAGGTCGCCGCCCTCGACGAAGCGCATCGCCAGGTAGAGGATGCCGTCGTGCTCCCCGGCCTCGAACACCGGGATGATGTGCGGGTGGTCGATCCCGGCGGCCGCCTCGGACTCGTGCATGAACCGCTGTCGGAACACCTCGTTGCGGGCCAGCTCGGGGGCCAGCAGCTTGATCGCGACGGTCCGGCCGAGCCGCAGGTCCTTGGCCCGGTAGACGACGGCCATCCCGCCGCGCCCGATCTCCTTCTCCAGCCGGTACCCGGCCACCTGCCGCCCCACCAGGCCGGCCGGCAGGCTCGGTGCCGAGGGCGGCTCGGCGGGGATCACGGCTCGCCGGTCCGGGTGGGCGCGTACGAGCTGTGCACGGGTGCCGCGGTCGGGGACGGCGCCGGAGACCCGGGTGCCGCGGTCGGGGACGGCGCCGGAGACCCGGGTGCCGCGGTCGGGGACGGCGCCGGAGACCCGGGTGCCGCGGTCGGGGGCACCGGGGAGACCGGGGTGGACACCGGCGCGGGCGGCGGCCGGTCGGTGGCGGCGTAGGTCTGCAGCTGCAGCCCGTCGCAGTAGCACCAGCGGTCGTGCACCGGATCGAACACCCAGAGCGCCTCGCCGTCCGCCACCAGGCCGATCCGCAGCCCGCGGGTCTGCTCCCGGAAGGCCTCCAGGTCCAGCGTGCCCGCCGCGAGGTCCTCCAGCAGGGCGCGGTGGCGGACGAGCGCGGCTTCGGCCTCGGCGAGCGCCGGGCGCGGGTCGGCGGTGCGGGCGGGCGGGCCGCCCGCTGCGGGCGGCGGCTGGGGCAGTGCGACCAGCAGCCGACCGTCCACCCAGGCGGTCCAGCCGTTGGAGCAGAGGACCTGTGCCCAGTCGCCCTGTCGGGCGATCAGCCGGACCGGGAGCAGCGGGTCGAGCCGGGTGGACGGCCGCGCCGGATCCGGGGCCGTCCAGGTCGCCAAGCCGTCCGGCGGGGCGACGTGGGTGGGGCGGAACGCGAACTCGTCCATGGGCGGGTGGATTCCCTCCGCCGCGCGAGCCGGAGCCGGTGGCCGGAGCCGGTGGCCGGGGCTGCGTGCGGCACTGTCACCGCAGGTCCGTTTCCACTCTACCGGCGGCGGCCCGGGCGGCTACTTGCGCATGATCGTCGGCTCGCGCCGCCGCAGCAGGGCGAGCACCGCCAGCCCGTACGCCACCGCGAGGACGAACAGGGCGGCCATGTCGATCAGCCAGCCGGTGGGCTCGTGGCGGAACATCGGGTCCTCGGTGATCGGGCTGGGCGCGACGAGGCGGCTCAGGTCGACGGTGCGGGCCATCGCGGCCAGGCCCCACCGGGACGGGATCAGCCAGGCGAACTGCTCCAGTCCCGGTACGCCGTGCAGGGTGAGCATCAGGCCGCTGAAGACGACCTGGACGATCGCGAGGAGCACCAGCAGCGGCATCGTGGTCTCCTCCTTGCCGACGGACGCGGAGACCACCAGGCCGAGCACCATCGACGTGAAGGCGAGCATCGCGATCGCGAGGATCAGTTCGGGCAGCTGGGGCATCAGCACCCCGCTGGTCACCGGAGGCGGGGCGTTCGGCCGCGGCTGTGCGGTGAGCGTCACCCCGGCCAGGCCGACCACGGTCAGCACCGCGGACTGGGCCGCCGTGACGAGGCCGAGCACCACCACCTTCGAGACCAGGTACGCCGATCTGGACAGCCCGACCACCCGTTCGCGCCGGTAGATCGCGCGCTCCTTGACCACCTCGCGCACCGCGTTGGCCGAGCCGATGAGCACACCGCCGAGGCAGAGCGTCAGCAGGCAGTTGATGGCGTTCTCGTCGGTGAGCCGTGAGCCGGCCATCGCCCGGCACATCACGCCGATGATGAACGGCAGGGCGATCATCACCGTGAGGAACAGCCGGTCGGCGGCGAGCACCGCGGCGTACCGGCGCACCAGGGTGCCCAGCTGGGAGAACCAGTTCTGCGGCTTCTCCCGGCCGATCACGGGGGAGGAGGCCGCCGGTGGCTGCGCCGGGTGCGCGGCCTCGGCCGTCACGTACCGCCGGTACTGCGGCGAGGCGCGGAACCGCTGCTGGCAGACCCCCTCGGAGTCGCTCTCGAAGGTCTCGAAGGCTTCCGGCCACTCCTCCTCGCCGAAGTACGCCAGCGCCTCGGTCGGCGGACCGTAGTAGGCCGTCCGGCCGCCGGGGGCGAGCATCAGCAGGCGGTCGCACACGTTGAGGCTCAGGACGCTGTGCGTCACCACGACCACCGTGCGGCCGTCGTCGGCCAGTCCGCGAAGCATGCGCATCACCGAACGCTCCATGCCCGGGTCCAGGCCGGAGGTCGGCTCGTCGAGGAAGAGCAGCGAGGGCTTGGTGAGCAGTTCCAGCGCGATGCTGACCCGCTTGCGCTGGCCGCCGGAGAGGCTCGCGATCACCTGCTGGTCGCGCTGCTCCAGCCCCAGTTCCCGGATCACCTCGCAGACCCGGGCCTCGCGCTCGTCAGCCGCGGTGTCGCCGGGGAAGCGCAGTTCGGCCGCGTAGGACAGGGCGCGGTGGACGGTCAGCTGGGTGTGCAGGATGTCGTCCTGAGGGACGAGGCCGATCCGGCTGCGCAGCTCGGCGTAGTCGTGGTAGAGGTCGCGGCCGTCGTACAGCACGGTGCCCTCGTCGGCGGGGCGCAGCCCGGTGAGCGCGTTGAGCAGGGTGGACTTGCCGGCGCCGCTCGGGCCGGCCACCGCGAGCAGCGTCCTCTCGGCGAGCGGGAAGCCGACGTCGTCCAGCAGCACCCGGTCGTCCGGGCCGACCCGTACGACCAGGTGCTGGACGTCCAGGGAGACCTCGCCGGTGTCGATGTACTCGACCAGCCGGCCGTCGACCAGGCAGAACTCGCAGTGGCCGATGCCGACGATGTCGGCCGGGCCGACCGGGGCGTGGCGCACCGGGCGGCCGTCGACGTAGGTGCCGTTGTGGCTCTCCAGGTCGACGATCTCGTGGCCGCCACCCGGCAGTTCGCGTAGTTCGGCGTGGTGCCGGGAGACCAGCAGGTCGTCCAGGACCAGGTCGTTGTCGCTCGAGCGGCCGATCCGTACGGTCGGCCCCGGCAGGTCCATGACGGCGCTCGGGCTGCGGAAGACGCTGGAGCTCTCCGGGACGAGCAGGGTCGGGTGCTCGCCCGAGGCCGGGCCGGCGGGGCCGGGCAGGCCGGCGAAGGTCGCGGACGGGCCGTCGGCCGGGTCGCCGAAGCGCAGCCTGGTGCCCGGGCCGACGTCCTCGCGGTCGACCCGGCGGCCCTGGTCGTAGGTGCCGTTGGTGCTGCCGACGTCCTCCAGCAGCCAGTGGCCCTCGGCCGTGCGCAGCACGGCGTGGTGCCAGGAGACCCGGGGGTCGTCCAGCACGATCTCGCTGGTCGGGTCGCGGCCCAGGTGGTAGGCCCGGGTCGGGTCGATCAGCCGGGAGTCGCGGTCGGTGACCAGGACGAGGGGTGGCGCGGTGGGCGCGCCGGGGCGCTGTCCCATGCAGCGCATTCTATCGTCGGGGGCCGCCGTCGTGCTTCGGGAGAGGCCTTCGCGAATGGTGACATTGGACTGGACCACTGCCTCCGTGCGCCACTATCGTTCGGCGTGCCCGCCCACGAGCGTAGGGGTCCCATGACCGTCTGGCCGCAGTTGCGCAGTTCCCGGACCGTCCGAGCCGGGCGCGCCGACGGGCGGACGCTGCGCCTCGGGCCGATGGACACCGTGCTCGCGGACCTCTCCGTCTCCGTCGTGCTCTGCCGGCCGCTGGGCGCGGACCGGCTCGCCGCCGGACTGGCCCTCGCCCCGGACCGGGTGCCGGTGTTCGCCGGACGGCTGCGCGCCGACCGGGACGCGCTGCGGGCGGTCTGCGACGACTCCGGCGTGCCGCCGGAGGTCTACACCGTGGACCGCCGGCTCGGGGCACTCAGCCTCCTGGTGCAGCCGTGACCGGTCTCGCGCTGTGGCTGGTCGCCACCGACCAGCCCGAGGAGGTGGTCGCCGGGTCGCGGCGGACGCTGGACGCCCGGGAGCGGGCCCGGGCGGTGCGGGCGGGGGAGCTGCGGCGCGACCGGTTCGCCGTGGTGCGCGGCGCCGTCCGCCAGCTACTGAGGTTTTCAGGGCGGGGTCGGTGGGGTGAGTGAGAGGCCGGTGCCGGCCAGGCATCCCTCAATGAGGGTGGATCGAAGTTGGATGTGCCGTAGCCCGCGGCGGAGGGTGTGAGTGAGGTGGTCGGCGTCAGTAAAGGCGGTGTTCGCCATCGGGCCGCGCCGCAGGAGTGACCAGAGGCCTTCGACCGGGTTGAGGTCCGGTGCGTATGAGGGCAGCTGGAAGACGGTGAGCCAGTCGTGCTCGGCCGCGTACCGCTTCATGCCGGCGGACAGGTGGACGTTCAGGTTGTCCCAGACCAGGACGATGGGGCCGCCGAGCTGGATG